>NZ_CP076456.1:301097-602194 GCF_018866305.1 Arthrobacter sunyaminii | reverse complement strand
CTGGAAACTGTCGCTGGGCGCACGCGGTCTTGCTTCCGAAGAGCTGGTGGACAGCTATGACGCGGAGCGGCGTCCCGCGGACAAAGACATACTGCAGTTCACCGACCGCATCTTCCGCCTGGCCTCGTCCAAGAACGGCCTCCTGAAGCTGCCCCGCACCAAACTCCTGCCGACCCTTGCCCCCAAGGCTTCCGGGTCTAAATCGCTGCGTTCACGGTTGTTCCGTACGGCTTCCCAGCTGGATACCCAGTACCGCGGCAGCGACATGGTGGACACCGGAGACAGCCGCCTTCCGGCATTCCTGACCGCCGGACCAAAGGCCGGAGACCGGTTGCCGGACGCGGTGGTCCTGGAACACGGACGCGAGCGGCGCCTGCATGAAATCCTCGCAACGCCGGGCTTCCACATCCTCCTGTGCGGTCCGGGGTGGCCGGCGGACACCCAGCTGCGAATCCATGACGCCCTTGGGCGACTCTCCCCGTGGCTCAGCGTCCAGCGCCTGAATGTGGGCAGCCGGCTGGCAGCGGCGGATCCCTCGGAAATCCAGGACGTGAGCGGACTGGCCTTTGAACGCCTCGGACTCAGCGTCCGGCGTCCGGAGATCCTGGTGGTGCGTCCGGACGGACACATCGGATTCCGTTCCCAGGGGACAGACGTCACCGGCGCAGTCCAGTACCTGGACCGGCTGACAACTCCGGCCGCGGGCAATCTGGCCGCCGCAGTCTAGCCCGTCCGGGTCAGCTCGCCGACGGACTAACCAGCGTCCACAGCACCACGGCCTCTTCATCCGCAGGATTGCGCCATGAGTGCGGTTCCTGGCCGGGAAAGGTTACGGTGTCCCCTTCGGAGAGTTCCATGGTTTCTCCGGCAAACTCCAGCACAAAGCGCCCGCGGGCAACGTGGAGTACTTCCACGTCGCAATCCACGGAGTAGAGCTCCGTCTCCCCGGAGCCCCTGGGCTCAATGACTGCGCGGATGACCTGGATTCGGCGTTCGGCACGCGGCGTCACCAACCGCTCCGTGATCCCCGTGCCGCCCAAATGCACTGACGGTGCATCGCGCCAGCGCGTCAGCTCCGTTGCCGGTGCAGTGAACAGGTCTCCGATGGAGATCGACAGCACCTGGCACAGCGTGAGCAGGGAAGCCACCGACGGCGATGTCAGGTCCCGTTCCACCCTGCTGAGGAACCCCTTCGTGAGACCCGTGGCACCGGCCACCTGCTCGATGGTCATCCGGCGGGCCTGCCGTGCCAGGCGGATCCTCGGCCCGATGGCCACCGGGGCATTGGAGGGCTCTACTGGCAAGGCCTTCATGACGGAAAATGTCCTCTCATTCTTCTTACCTGCGGAAAAGCCGCCGGTTCCCTCTTCCGAGCATATCGACTGCGGCCCAGCGCCCAGTCCCGCCCTGCGCGGCACCAAGTAACAACTGCCGGAATCATTGACGGCGGCACCGCGCTGAATTAGCCTACGGGACAACATAAGTTTACTTGGGGGCATTTTGCTACCAAGTCTGGCGCAACGGCAGGAATTTCATGGAACACCTGAATACCGTCATCGTGGTGGCCTACCTCGCTGGCATGCTGGCCTTCGGCTGGTGGGGAAAGTCCCGGACCAAGAATGTCAGCGACTATCTGGTTGCCGGCCGCCGTCTGGGCCCGGTTTTCTACACCGGCACCATGGCCGCCGTGGTCCTGGGCGGAGCCTCCACTGTGGGCGGAGTGGGCTTGGGCTACACCTACGGGATCTCGGGGATGTGGCTGGTGGTGGCGATCGGTGCCGGGGTGCTGCTCCTGAGCCTGCTTTTTGCCTCCACTCTGCAAAAGCTGAAAATCTACACCGTCTCGCAGATGCTCACCCTGCGCTACGGAGTCCGGTCCACGCAGGTCTCCTCCATCGTGATGCTCGCGTACACCCTCATGCTGTGTGCAACGTCGACGGGGGCCTATGCGACCATCTTCGTGGTCCTCTTCGGCTGGGAGCGGTGGGCAGCCATCGCCGTGGGCGGCGCAGTTGTGCTGGTCTACTCCACCATCGGCGGAATGTGGTCCATCACCCTGGCCGACATGGTCCAGTTCATCATCAAGACCGTGGGCGTCTTTGCCCTGATGCTGCCCTTCACCCTCAATGCGGCAGGCGGCCTGGACGGCATCCGGGAGCGCGTGGGAGCCGAGTTCTTCAGCCTCACCGGCATCGGCGCCCAGAGCATCATTACGTATTTTGTGGTTTATACCCTTGGTTTGCTGATTGGACAGGACATCTGGCAGCGGGTCTTCACCGCCCGCACCCCGCTGATCGCGCAGTGGGGCGGCACCGCTGCAGGCATCTACTGCATCCTGTACGGGGTGGCCGGAGCAGTGATCGGCATGGCCGCCAGCGTGGTCCTGCCCGCCGTGGCTTCCAAGGACGACGTCTACGCCGATGTTGCCATCAACATCCTTCCGGTGGGACTGGGCGGCCTGGTCCTCGCGGCGGCCGTCGCTGCCATGATGTCCACAGCCTCCGGCGCACTTATTGCCGCCGCTACCGTGGCCCGTACCGACGTCGTTCCCTTTGTCACCGGTTGGGTCCGCGGACGCGGCACCGCTGCACCCGCTGAGGCAGAAGGAAACCCCGAGCATTTGGTGGCTCAGAACCGGGCCTGGGTGTTGGGCCTGGGCCTTGTGGCCATCGGCCTGGCCATCGCGGTCCAGGACGTGGTGGCTGCCCTGACCATTTCCTATGACATCCTGGTCGGCGGCCTCCTCGTGAGCATCCTCGGCGGCCTCACGTGGAAGCGGGGCACCGGATTCGGCGCGGCGCTGTCCATGGCCGCCGGCACCGTGGTCACGCTGGGAACCATGGCCTTCCTGGAAATCACTGCGGAACAGCAGTACGACGGAATCTACGCCAACGAACCCATCTACTTCGGGCTGCTGGCCTCGGCCGTCGCCTACATTGCCGGTTCGCTGCTCACGCCCCGCACCGACGACGTCGTGATGCGGGCCTGGGAGGACCGGGTAGCCGGCCGCTGGACGGACACCGACGCCGAGACCGCACCGGTAGCCTGAGGCGCCGCCCCCTGCACGGCTCGCCCAGGCCGAAAATCAGTCCTGGGCAGCCGCGCCGGCGGATTCCGCTTCCTCCGGCTCGGGGAGTTCGGGGACTTCCTCCGGATCGCCGTCGTCCTCTCCGATCCAAACTTTGATAATCGCCCAGGAAACCGCAGCGATGGGAACGGAGAGGATGGCGCCAACAATTCCGGCCAGAATTGTGCCGGCCGTCAGCGCCAGCAGAATCACCAGGGCGTGAATGCTCAGGGTTCGGCCCATCACTACCGGCTGCAGGAAGTTTCCCTCCAGCTGGTTCACGGCAATAATCACGATCACCACGATCAGTGCCACGAGGGGCCCGTTGGCCACCAGGGCGATCAGGGCCGCCAGCACGCCCGCCGCCGTGGCTCCCACCAGAGGAATGAAGGAGCCGACAAAAACAATCACGGACAGCGGCAGTGCCAGCGGCACCTGCAGGATGAACAGAGCCGCGCCGATGCAGATCGAGTCCACGGCGGCCACAATGGCCGTGCCCCGGACGTACCCGCCCAGAACCTCCATGGCCCGGGTACCGGACAGGCGCGCCTTCTGCAGCCGGTCCCCGTGGAACCAGCGCAGGACAAATGCCCAGATCTTGTCCCCGTCCTTCAGGAAGTAGAACAGCACCACGGCCAGCAGGATGAACCCCGTGATGAAGTTTGTGGCCGCACCAATGCCGGCCAGGGCGCCGTTACCCACAGCCGAGCTGGTGGCAAAGCTGATCGCGGCGTCACGGGCGTTTTCAATTGCGGCGGTGTCATGCGGGATGGGGCTGTCCTGAATGAATTCATACAGCTTGTTGAACCCGTCCACGGCCTGGTCCACCAGCGAGCTCCACTCGCTGCGGATGGCAAAAACGATGCCGGTGATGAGTCCGCCGAACACGATGAGCAGGAGCAGGAAGGAAACCCCGGTGGCGAGGGCGCTTGGCCACCCCTTGCGGCGCAGCCAATTCACGAACGGGGCAATGGCTGCGGCCAGAATCAGGGCGAGCAGCACGGGAATGACCACGAGGGTGATCTGCAACAGCCCATAGATGGCGACCACCGCGAGGACGAGCACCAGAAGGATCTGGGCGGCGCGTTGGGCAGCGTGGCCCAGGGAGCCGCTCCAGTACCGCTGAGGTGGTTCCCCCACGGGCCCGCGGTGCTGGGGGGACGGTGTTGTGGACATATCCTTGGTCTTCCTGTTGGCGGAACCGGTGAAGGAATTACTCGGGTGTTGCCTCTACTGTGTTGCCGCTACGGTGCAGTTGTGCCGTCGGTCGAGGCAGCGGACTCGGTCAGGCTGTCCCGGACGTGCCGGCGCAGCACCTTGCCGATCAGCGAGCGTGGCAGATCGGGAATCTGAACGATCCGGCGCGGCACCTTGTAGGCTGCCAGCTCTTTACGGACATACTCGCGGAGATCTTCGGGCTTAAAGTGTGCATCCTCCTTGAGGACCACGGCGGCTACGACGTCCTCTCCGCCGCTGGGCCTGCCAATGCCGACGACGGCGGCTTCGGCAATGCTGTCATGGCGCTTCAGCGCTTCCTCCACCTCGGACGGGGAAACGTTGAAGCCACCGGTAATGATCAGTTCCTTGATCCGGTCGCGGATCGTGACGAAGTGATCCTCGTCCACGGAAACGATGTCACCGGTGCGGAACCAACCGCCGTCCAGCAGGGCCGCCTGGGTTTCCGTCGGCTTGTTCCAGTAGCCCTGGAAAACCTGGGGGCCGCGGATCAGCAGCTCGCCTTCCTGTCCGGCCGGCCGGTCCACGGTGGGGTCTTCCGGATCCACCACACGGATATCGGTCAGGGGGAACGGCACCCCCACCGTTCCGGGCTTCCGGGTGGGTCCCATCGGGTTGCCGATGGCAACCGGTGACGTTTCGGTCAGCCCGTACCCCTCGATCAGGTAGCCGCCGGTGGCTTCCTCCCAGGCCTGGACGGTTGCAGGCGGAAGGTTCATGGCGCCCGAAATCGCGAAGCGCACGCCCTTCAGGGAAACTCCCTTTTCCTTGGCCCCGGCGGCAATACGGTCATAAATCGGCGGAACGGCGGGCAGGAAGGTGGGCGGCGACTTCTTTGCGGCGTTCAGCACCAGGTCCACATCGAATTTGGGGAACAGGACAAGCTTCGCGCCCAAGCTCATTGCGAAGGTAAGGCACAGCGTCAGGCCGTAGGCGTGGAACATGGGCAGGACGGCGTAGAAAGTTTCCTTGCCCGGGCGCAGCCCGGGCACCCAGGCCCTGCCCTGCGCGGCGTTGGCCATCAGGTTGGCGTGGGTGAGCATGGCACCCTTGGGGGCGGCCGTGGTGCCGCTGGTGTACTGAATTGCTGCGAGGTCCGATGCCGCAGGCCGGGGATGCCGGCGCCGCAGCGGACGGTGGTCCAGCAGCTTTTTCCAGGCGACGACGTTCCGCGATCCGCTGCGGGGCGTCCTGGAAACGGTCAGGGCCTCGCGGGCCTTGCGCGCCGCCGGAACCGGAAGCTTAAGGGCCAGCCGGTTTTTCAGCGGCATGCTCTCGATGAGGTTCACCGACACGATGCTGCGCAGCGGGATGTCTGTCGGCATCGCCTCCAGCCGATCCACTGCCTTGTCCCACGCCACAGCAACCGTGGCACCGTGGTCCTCGAACTGGTGCCGCAGTTCCCGGTCCGTGTACAGCGGGTTGTGCTCCACCACTACGGCGCCCAGCCGCAGGATGGCGTAGAACGCCACGATGTGCTGCGGGCAGTTCGGCAGCACCAGCGCCACGCGGTCGCCCTGCTTTACGCCCAGCTTCTTGAGTCCGGAGGCTGCTTGGCGGATTTGTTCGCCAAGGGCTTGATAACTGGTGGTCGCTCCGAAGAACTCCAGGGCGGTTTTGGACCCGTATTTGCGAATTGACTGCTCCACCATGTCCACAAGGGACCCTTCCGGAAGGGACAGATTCGTGGGAACCCCGGCGCCGTAGTGGCGCGTCCAGGGCCGTGGGTATTCGGCAGGGACTGTTGGTGTATGCGTAGTCACGTCCTCGACTTTAGCCGTTGGCCGGAGAGCTCCCGTCCCACGCCCGCCCATTCCGACACCATTGTCTGCTGTTGCCTGCATCCTGTCTTCCTCGGGTTGCACTTTAGTTCTCCGCTACACTGATAGGTCGAAGGGGAGTAGCTCCGGCCCTCCCGCAGAATCCATAGTAATGAACTCAGTCAGCTGTCATTAATTGCCGCTGGTTGATGCGTTCACCGGATCCGCGGAGCAGCCGAGGTCTGTCGACATACTGGCCGCCATGTGGCCCGGCATGCCACCCGGTGTGTTCAACGCACGGGCGAGCGAGACCTTCGGTCAGTTTCGCCATCAGCTGACCGGAGCCTCCCAAACGCTCCGGTCCCCGTACCAGGAGCAGTGTTGAACACCCACCCCGAAGCCGAGCGCTCGCCCCAGCCCCGGCCGCCGTCGTCGTCCGACCTCAAACGGTGGCGTCAGTACCTTGCCGACGAACGAGCGGAAGCCGACACTTACCGTTACCTTGCCGAACGCCGCGACGGCGAAGAACGCGACATCCTGCTGGCCCTGGCCGAAGCAGAAGGCCGCCACGAAGCCCACTGGCGGGAGCTGCTGGGTGAAGAGGCCAACCGGAGAACCCGCGCGTCCCTGCGCAACCGTCTGCTCGGATTCCTGGCCCGGCGGTTTGGATCGGTGTTTGTCCTGGCGCTGGCCCAGCGGGCCGAAGGCCGCTCCCCCTACGCTCAGGATCCCAACGCCACGAGCGCCATGGCCGCCGACGAACAAATCCACGAGGAAGTAGTGCGGGGCCTGGCCACCCGCGGCCGCAATCGGCTCTCCGGCAACTTCCGGGCCGCCGTGTTCGGCGCCAACGACGGGCTGGTGTCCAACCTCGCCCTCGTGATGGGCATTGGCGCCACCGGCGTGTCCAGCGGCTTCATCCTCTTCAGCGGCTTGGCCGGCCTCCTGGCCGGCGCGCTCTCCATGGGAGCGGGCGAATACGTCTCCGTACGTTCCCAGCGCGAACTCCTCGAAGCATCCCGTCCCACCCAGATCACGCTGGCCGCCGCCAAATCCCTTGATATTGATGCCAATGAGCTGGTGCTTGTCTACCGGGCGCGGGGCATGTCTCCGGAAGCCGCAGAACACCGTGCGGCCGAGCGCATGGGCCTGTACAGCTGCGACTGTGACCCGAGCTTCTCGCTAAATCCCGAAGCTGCCGTGGAGGGTGTGGACGAGCATGAAACGGTGGGCACCGGGATCGGAGCCGCAACCTCCAGCTTCTGTTTCTTCGCTTCCGGCGCCATCATCCCGGTCCTGCCCTACATTTTCGGGCTCACCGGACTGACCGCCGTCATCATGTCCTGCGTTCTCGTAGGCCTGGCCCTGCTCATCACGGGCGGCGTGGTGGGTTTGCTGTCCGGCGCCTCACCCCTGAAGCGGGGACTGCGCCAGCTGGCGATCGGCCTGGGAGCAGCCGGCGCCACGTACCTGCTGGGCATGCTGTTCGGCACCGGCGTGGCCTAGGCTTCCCCCATGAATACTTCTGTGCCCCTCCTCCCGCTCCGCAGCGGCTCCCTCATCCCCCAGATCGGACTGGGAACCTGGCCCCTCGACGATGATCAGGCGGCGAGCGCTGTGGAAACCGCCATCAGTCTGGGCTACCGGCATTTTGATACCGCAGAGAACTACCGCAATGAGAGGGGTGTGGGTGAGGGCCTGCGCCGCAGCGGCCTGGACCGCGCAGAAGCTTTCATCACCACTAAGTTCAACAAGGAATGGCACAGTTTCGACGGCGTTCGCCGGGCAGTGGAGGCGGCCACCCAACGGCTGGGAACGGACTATGTGGATTTGCTGTTGATCCACTGGCCCAATCCCGCACAGGACACTTATGTGGACGCTTTCCGAGGTATGCGGGCCGTCCAGGAGGAAGGCCTGGCCAAAGCCGTAGGCGTCTCCAACTTCAAGCCCGCCCATCTGCAGACGCTGGCCGATGCCGGTCTGGTTCCGGAAGTGAACCAGATCCAGCTTGACCCCTACCGGCCGCGCAGGGATGTCCGGGAGGCCAATGCCAGGCTCGGAACGCTGACCGAGGCATGGAGCCCGCTGGGCAAGGGCAGCCGGCTGCTGGAGGATCCCCTGCTCGGCACACTTGCCGCCAAATACGGCAAGACACCGGCACAGGTGGTGCTGCGCTGGGATATCCAGTCCGGCATCGTGACCATCCCCAAGTCCGCCAACCCGGAACGGATGGCGCAGAATCTGGACATCTTCGATTTTGAGCTCGATGACCAGGAGATGACAGCGCTGGACACACTGGAAACTGATGCTCCAGTGACCGATTCGGACGTCTTCGGCCACTAGCTCCGGGGTTTTCCACAGGCGGGAAGCTCCCGTATCCGAGGCTAACCGGACCGGTTAGATTGAGCTGACCGGCCAGCCGCCGGGCATCGGAAGGGGAACTCGTGGCCGCCTACAACATTGACACCGCTGCGGTCATGGCTGCCCTGCAGGACACGGAAGCAGAGCTCGCTTCGCTGGTCACCCAACAAACAGATCTCCAGGGCGGGGTGGACGCGGTCACAGCCTCGCTCGGCGTCAGCCCGGTGGCACGGGCTTTCACTAACTTTGCGGCCGAAACGCTGTTCCATGACCTCCGCTCCGGATTGGTCAGCTCGGACCGCGCCGTTCAGTCCGTGAAGGCTGCGGTTGCCGAGTACGTCGCCGCCGATGAGGAGATGCGCAGGCGCGCCGAGGCAGCGGCAGCAGCTGTGCCGGCTGCCGGTTCCGGCAACCCGGGGAAAACGCTGCCCGCTGTACTTCCCGGGGCCGTGCCGGAGGCCAGGCCGCGTGTCGAGCCGGATCGAGGTTCGGTGGTTCCGCCCGCTGTGCCCTTGCCCCGGCCTTTGCCGTCACCGCCCCCGGGCAAAGAGCCGGAGCCGGAACGCGGAGCTGTTGTGCCTCTGCCCGGACCGCCGCCCTGGAAGCCCGTCTGGCCGCGGAAGCCCCTTCCCGTCCTGCCGAACCCGCTGCTGAGAATCCCGTACTGGTGGATGCAGCTGCCGTGGTGGCGGCGTCCGCCGTGGTGGCTGGGCCCGCCACGGTGGATGCGTCCTCCGTGGTTCCCCGGGCTGCCCCGGTGGCCCCACGGGCCCGGCATACACAGATCTCCCTGGCTCTGGGGATTCTGGCCGGTGCCGGGCTGCCCCTGTCCGCATCGGCTGCCGGACGTGGGCTTCCTGCCTCCTCCGGATTATTACTACCCCCTTGTCCCGCTGGAGGTTCCCCGGGTGGGCACAGAGCTGCCCGTCGCGCAGATGCTGATTGGCCGCCAGACCATACCCGCCGACGCCGAGACTCCGGCTGAATACGATGCCGGCCCCGGCAGCCGAAAGTGGGGACTGACATGAGCACCTCCATCGACCTGACGGCTACGGCGGGCTTGCCGGCCCCCTCGGAGCTTGAGGAAAGCGCAGCGGCCATCCTGCACCGAGGTTCCATCATCAACGATTCCCTTCAGCGGGCACATGCCAGGTGGTCGCTTTTGGCCGATGCCTATGAAGCCCCCGAACAGTTTCAGGTCCGCGGCGGCATGGACCTGCCCCGCACCGCAGGGGAAGCAGTACTGCAAGCCGCCTCCCATGCAGCCTCGGCACTGAGGGCCTTCGCGGGCGCTGTCGAAGAAATCCACCGGAAGCGCCTTGAGCTCCAGGCCGAAGCCGGTGAGCTTCTGGAGGAGAACAACTGCCCGGCGCCAACCGGCGCTTTGCCTGCCGGAAACGGCCCGCCCAGTCTTCCCGTGCTCCTTCTACAGAGCAGAGCAGACCAATTGGCACTGGAACTGAGCGCCGCTGAAGATGAGTGCATGCGTGCCTTGGCGCGGTTGGAGCGCAGCCACGGTGCCGCGCGGCGGGGACTGTAGCGGGCGGGGTTCCTGCCTCTGATTTACCTGAGCTCCCGATCACAAAGGTGCTGTGTGTTTCCACACCCCGCCCCCGGCCGAAATCGGCACAGGTCCGCGGTTGTGAGCCTTTTTTGGGCAATTTCCGGACAATTTTACTCCTGCGCAATTTGACTTGAATGTACAACCGGGAAAGCCTAAGAAGGACTACGCATCACTACGTATCAGGTGCGGAAGAAACGCAGAAGAGGGGCAGCGTCGCTTTCATCACCCGGTAAAAGCCATGCCCGCAGAGTTTATGCCTGCAAATTCCGGGACCAGCCGCCTCATCCCAGCCGCCCGAAATATCCTTACGAATACCGGGCATTCTTCCGTTAATATCTAGGAAGGCCTATGGCTAACACGACTGAAATTCCCCCCGCCATCCCGGGGGAAGACGCTCTGATTGCAGAAGCTGATCCGGACCAGGAACTGCTCCAGCAGCTCCTGGAAACCGAACGGGCGCATGAAGCTGCCCGCCAGGCCGACGTACCGGCCAAACTGGACAAGGTCCTCTTCGGAATCACCGGTGCACTGGCCATTGCCTTCATCCTGTGGGGATTCGTGGGCGGTGATTCGCTGGCCAGGTCGTCCCAGACCGCTCTGGACTGGGTCATGGCCAACACCGGCTGGCTGTTTGTCCTGCTGGCGTCCTTCTTCGTGGTTTACGTCCTGTGGCTCGCCCTGGGCCGTTTTGGCAACATTCCGCTGGGCAAGGACGATGAGGAACCGGAGTTCAAGACACTGTCCTGGATCTCCATGATGTTCGCTGCCGGCATGGGCATCGGCCTGATGTTCTACGGCGTTGCGGAACCGCTGTTCCACTACGTTTCGCCTCCTCCCGGCACCGTTGACGGACAGACTCCGGAAGCCCTGCGCACCGCCATGGCCACTTCAATGTTCCATTGGGGACTGCATCCCTGGGCCATGTACGCAATTGTTGGCATCGCCATGGCTTACGGCAGCTACCGGCTTGGACGCAAGCAGCTCATTTCCTCCACCTTCACCTCCCTCTTTGGCCGGGCACGGGTTGACGGTCCACTGGGCAAGCTGCTGAACGTTTTTGCCATTTTCGCGACTCTCTTCGGCACCGCGGCCTCCCTTGGCCTGGGTGCACTGCAGATTGGCAGCGGCATGGAATCAACCGGCTGGGTCGACACCGTCGGCGCCCCCATCCTGGTTGGCATCGTCGCGATCCTGACGGCGTGCTTCGTAGGCTCAGCCATGTCCGGGATCTCCAAGGGCATCCAGTGGCTCTCCAACATCAACATGGGCCTTGCACTGCTGCTGGCGATCGTCGTGTTTATCGCCGGCCCCACCCTGTTCATCCTTAACGTAATTCCCTCCGCCATTGCCGACTACGCCGGCAACATGGCCGAGATGGCGTCACGCACCGAGGCCGTCGGCGACGAATCCATGCGTGCCTGGCTCTCCGGATGGACCATCTTCTACTGGGCCTGGTGGCTTTCCTGGACGCCGTTTGTTGGCATGTTCATTGCCCGCATCAGCCGCGGGCGGACCATCCGGCAATTTGTCAGCGGCGTCCTGCTGGTTCCTTTCGTGGTCACCGTCCTCTGGTTCTCGATTTTCGGCGGCGCCGCCATCGGCACGTCCCAGACTGCCGCTCCGGGTGAGGCAGATGCCCTGACGGCGGCTGCCGGCTCGGACGCAGCCCTCTTCGAGCTGTTTGCCCTGCTGCCCATGCCCAACCTGATTGCTGCGGCCGTCGGTATCCTGGCCATGGTGCTGGTGGGCATCTTCTTCGTCACCGGTGCGGACTCCGCATCCATTGTGATGGCATCCCTGAGCTCCAACGGGTCTGACAAGCCGGCCCGCGGCGTCGTCATCTTCTGGGGTGTCCTGACCGGTGCGGTGGCGGCGGTCATGCTCCTGGCGGGAGACGACGCCGATCCGTCAACGGCGCTGGCTGCCCTGCAGCGGATCACCATCGTGGCGGCGCTGCCGTTCGCGCTCGTCATGCTGCTGATGACCGTTGCCCTCGCCAAGGACCTGACCCGCGATCCGATGGCCCTGCGACGCCGGCTGGCCAGGTCAGTGGTTGAACGGGCTATCGCCTCCGGTGTGGATGAGCACGGCGGATCGACCTTCGACCTGTCCACGCATGAGCACGAGGCCACCACGCACGACGCCGCCACCCCCGCCCCCGTGCCCGCGCGTTCAGCGCAGGCCGGAACGCCCGCGGGCGACGGCGGACCGCTGCGCCCGCGCAGCTAGCCAGCAGAAGCTGAGGCCCGCGCAGCATTATTCTTGAGAATGCTGCGCGGGCCTCTGCTGTCTCGGCTGGAGGCAACAGCTCATGTGAAGGCGGGAGAGTACTTGACGACAGAACCTGGCTGAAGACTCCCCGGCAGCGGGAACCGCTAATTCCCCTAATTTGGCCCCAATTTGACCGTCTTCCTTGCGGTACCTCAATCCTCTGCATAGCCTCCCACAAGTTACCGAATGGTAACTCGCTCCACGCCATGCTTTGCGACAATCACGCACAGAGACAATGAGGTCCCTATGAGGAAGCATCTTGGTATTCTGGCCGCAGCAGCAGGACTGCTGGGCTCATCCCTGGCAGCGGCTCCCGCCGTATGGGCGGCACCGGTTCAAGCAGCCGCACCCGCCGTCCGCACCGACGTCGTCATCACGAGTTTTGACGGCACTCCCATCCACACCAACTTCTTTCCGGCCGCGGGTCTTGCCTCCGGCCAGCAGGCGCCCACCGTAATGGTTGGGCCAGGGTTCGGGCTTCCCGGCGGACGCCTCCCCGTCACTTCCACCAGCACACTCATCGGTTCCATCGGCATCGCTCCCCTGCGCGATGCCGGATACAACGTGGTGACCTGGGACCCGCGCGGCTTCGGCCTCAGCGGCGGCGAGGCCTACATCAACAACCCGCAGTACGAGGGCCGGGACGCCCAGGCCATCGTGGATTACATCGCGGCCCAGCCCGAGGCCCGCCTGGATGCCCCGGGGGATCCGGTACTTGGCATGGCAGGTGCTTCCTACGGCGGCGGCATCCAATTTGTCCTGGCGTCCCAGGATCCGCGCGTAGACGCCATCGCCCCCACCATCGCCTGGAATGACCTGACCACCAGCCTGTACAAAGAAGGCTCGTTCAAGACTGGCTGGGGTGCGTTGCTCTGCGCCGAAGGCACCGCGCTGGGCCAGCTGGGTTCGCTCGTTGGCAACCAGGGCGCACTGTCCGCGCCTGTGCGCAAAGCCTGCAAGGAGGGGCTGACCTATCCGAACCGGCTCAGCTCCGAATCCGTGGCGTACTTCGCCTCGCTCACCCCGGACGAGATGTTCACGTCCATCACGGCACCGACCCTGATCATCCAGGGCACCGCGGATACCCTCTTTACGCTCTCCGAAGCCACCCGCAACTATGAACTGATCAGCAGCGCCGGCACCCCCACCAAGATGCTGCAGTTCTGCGGCGGTCACGGTCTGTGCAACTCCACGGCCGGACCGGACCGCATCACTCCTGCTGTGCTGAACTGGTTCGGCAAGTATCTGCAGGATGCACCGGTGGATACCGGAGCGGCGTTCGAGTTCATCGACCAGTTTGGCGTGACCCGCGCGGCTCCGGGTTATCCGGCAGCCACCGGGTCGCTGACCGGGTCCGGCAAGGGTCCGCTGCTGCTGACGCCGGCTGCCCTCAGCGGCGCGGTTGTTGCGGCGGCCGTGGCGCCGTCGGCCGTCAACGTGCCCATCAGCGCGCCGGCGGTGACGACGTCGGTCTTTGGAGCTCCGCAGCTGACCCTGACCTACCGCGGATACGCACCCCGGGGGAACACCCATGTGTATGCGCAGATCATCGACAGGTCCCGGGCGTCGCTGGTGCTGGGCAACCAGGTCACCCCGGTTCCCCTCATCCTGGACGGCCGGGAACGCACGGTGACAGTGCCCTTGGAAGAGGTGTCCTACACCGTAACGTCCGCCAGCAGGCTGGTGCTGCAGGTGACGCCGGCAACGTCCGTCTACGCACTGCCGAAGGCGACGGCCCTGACCAGCTTCACGGCGTCGGTCACGGTGCCGACGGTTGGCGCCTACCCTGTGGTTCCCTAGGTCTTCTGCCCTGCCATGCGGTAACAGCGGCAGAGGACTCTGCCGCTGTTACCGCATCCAATGACGCCATGAACTCGAGGTCCCGCCATGACCGCCGTTTCATACCCCTTCGAAGCACCGTGCTGGATCGAGACACTTCAGCCGGGCCCCGGCTACTTGGTGCCGGCGGCGCGCAGCTGTGCTTCCACCTGCTCCAGGCTTCGTCCCCGGGTTTCGGGCATGAAGTGCTTCACGAACACAATCGCGCAAAGGCCCAGCGCCACGAAGATGAAGAACGTAGTGGATATTCCGAGGCCGGCCATCAGCATGGGGAAAGAGAAGCCGACGGCGAAGTTCGCCATCCACTGCACGAAAACGGACAATCCCATGCCCAGCCCGCGGACCCGCAGCGGGAAGATTTCGGCGATCATCAGCCAGGTGACCGGAGAGATGGAACCCTGCTGGAAGGCCAGGAACAACACCGTCAGGGACAACACCACGAAGCCGCGGGCCGTCCCCTCGGGCATCGTGATGGAGGCGACGCCGATGAGCAGCAGCGTCGTGGAGGTGCCGATCAGGCCGGTGATCAGCATGGGACGGCGGCCCACCCTGCCCAGCAGCCAGATGCCCAGGATCGCGGCGGCAACGGAGACGACGCCGTTGGCGATGTTGGCGGTGAGCGCGGCTTCGGTGCCGAATCCGGCGTCGGCGAGGATCTGCGTCCCGTAATACACGATGGCGTTGACCCCGGTGATCTGCTGGACCACGGACATGCCCATGCCGATCAGCAGCACCCGGAACAGCCAGGGTTCGGCGAAGTCCTTGAAGGAACCGCGCCGGGTGTCTTCGCCGGCACCCAGGGCGCGGACGCCGTCGTACTCGGTCTGCGCGTCTTCAGTGCTGCGGATTTTCTGCAGCACCGCCATCATCTGCGGGTAGCGTCCCTGCGCGGCGAGCCAGCGCGGGCTTTCCGGCACAAACTTCATGCCGATCCACAGGGCGATCGCCGGAACCGAGGCCACGGCCAGCATCCACCGCCAGACGTGGGTCTCCCCGCCCCATGCATTGCCGATGCCCGCGTTGACCGTGAAAGCGGCCAGCTGCCCGGTGACGATCATCAGCTGGTCCCGCGTCACCATTTGTCCGCGCCGGTCAGCGGGAGCAATTTCGGACAGGAACATGGGCACGACGGCGGATGCTCCGCCCACGGCCAGACCCAGCACCACGCGGGCCACCACCATCAAACCCACGGTGGGGGCAGCCGCTGTACCGAGGGCACCGGCGAGGAAGACTGCGGCCAGGGCCATCAACAGCCGGCGACGGCCGAACCGGTCAGCGAGCTGGCCTGCGGCCAGGGCACCAAAGGCTGCTCCGAAAAGGAGGCTTGAAGTAATCAGGCCTTCCGTGAACGGGGTCAGGCCCAGATCCTCCGTCATGAAGGGCAGCGCCCCGTTGATGACACCGGTGTCATAGCCGAACAGGAAGCCACCGAGGGTGGCAATCCAGGAGGCACGCCCCAGCACACCGCGGTGGCGGTTTCGGCCCTGCCGTGCGGAGGAGGCGGGGGTAAGAGTTGTGGACATCACGTTCTTTCTGGATATAGCCAAGCGCACAAAAACCCCCGCCCGCCGGAAAGTACTCCGGCGGACGGGGGCTGATGCGTGCGTGTTAGAGCGCTGCGTAGACTTCGCGCAGCAGGGTGGCGGTCTCGGACGGCGTCTTGCCGACCTTCACGCCGGCAGCTTCAAGAGCTTCCTTCTTGGCCTGAGCGGTTCCTGCGGAACCGGAGACGATGGCGCCTGCGTGGCCCATGGTCTTGCCTTCGGGAGCGGTGAAGCCGGCCACGTAGCCGACAACCGGCTTGGTGACGTTGGCCTTGATGAACTCGGCGGCACGCTCTTCGGCGTCGCCGCCGATTTCGCCGATCATGACGATGGCCTTGGTCTCCGGGTCAGCTTCGAATGCGGCCAGCGCATCGATGTGCGTGGTGCCGATGACGGGGTCGCCGCCAATGCCGATGGCGGTGGAGAAGCCCAGGTCACGCAGCTCGTACATCATCTGGTAGGTCAGGGTGCCGGACTTGGAGACCAAGCCGATCGGGCCCTTGGAGGTGATGTTGTTGGGGGTGATGCCAACCAGTGCTTCGCCCGGGGTAATGATGCCGGGGCAGTTCGGGCCGATGATGCGGGTGACCTGGTTGCCGTCGGCATCCACCTTGGACTGGGCGTGCGCCCAGAACTCAGCGGAATCCTGGACGGGAACACCTTCGGTGATGACGACGACGAGGCCGATGCCGGCGTCGATCGCTTCCATGACGGCGTCCTTGGTGAAGGCCGGCGGCACGAAGACGATGGAGACGTCTGCGTTGGTCTTGTCCATGGCCTCGGTGACGGTGCCGAAAACAGGCAGTTCCACGTCGCCGTGGGTGACCGTGGTGCCGGCCTTGCGGGCGTTAACGCCGCCGACAACCTGGGTTCCGGCCTTGAGCATCAGGGCGGTGTGTTTGGTTCCTTCGCCGCCGGTGATGCCCTGAACGATGACCTTGGAGTCCTTGTTCAAAAAGATAGACATAAGGGGATTCTCTTTCTAAAGGTTCGACAGGCTCTGGATCAGCGAGCGGCGTAAGCGAGCTCGGCAGCCTTGTCGGCGCCTTCGTCCATGGTGGTGGCCAGCGTGACCAGCGGGTGGTTGGCTTCGGCGAGGATGCGGCGGCCTTCTTCGACGTTGTTACCGTCCAGACGGACGACCAACGGCTTGTTGGCTTCGTCGCCCAGGATTTCCAGGGCCTTGACGATGCCGTTGGCGACGGCGTCACAGGCGGTGATGCCGCCGAAGACGTTCAC
This sequence comes from Arthrobacter sunyaminii, assembly GCF_018866305.1. Lineage (NCBI taxonomy): Bacteria > Bacillati > Actinomycetota > Actinomycetes > Micrococcales > Micrococcaceae > Arthrobacter > Arthrobacter sunyaminii. The sequence continues at coordinate 585,313 of NZ_CP076456.1, read as the reverse complement.
GAACACGGACTTGACCTGCTCGTCGTTCAGGATGACGTCCAGACCGGCGGCCATGACGGATGCGGAAGCTCCGCCGCCGATGTCCAGGAAGTTGGCCGGCTTCACGTTGCCGTGCTTCTCGCCGGCGTAGGCGACGACGTCGAGCGTGGACATGACCAGACCGGCGCCGTTGCCGATGATGCCAACCTGGCCGTCAAGCTTGACGTAGTTGAGGTCGTTGGCCTTGGCCTTGGCCTCGAGCGGATCGGCAGCGTCCTTGTCTTCCAGCGCGGCGTGGCCGGGCTGGCGGAAGTCTGCGTTTTCATCCAGGGAAACCTTGCCGTCGAGGGCAACGATGTCACCGGCGCCGGTGCGCACCAGCGGGTTGACCTCCACCAGGGTGGCGTCTTCCTTGACGAAGACATCCCACAGCTTGAGGATCGCGTTGACGACGCCTTCGCGCAGCTCCGGCGCGAAGCCGGCGGCGTCGACGATCTCTTCGGCCTTGGCCTGGTCGATGCCCACGGCGGGGTCAACGGCAACGCGGGCCAGGGCGTCGGGGCGCTCTACGGCGAGGACCTCAATTTCCATGCCACCTTCCACCGAGCACATGGCCAGGTAGTTGCGGTTGGCACGGTCCAGAAGAACGGAGAAGTAGAACTCCTCGGCAATGTCAGCGCCCTGGGCGATCATCACGGTGTTGACGGTATGGCCCTTGATGTCCATTCCGAGGATGTCGGAGGCGTACTGGAACGCCTCGTCAGCGGTCTTGGCGACCTTGACGCCGCCAGCCTTGCCTCGGCCACCGACCTTGACCTGTGCTTTGACGACAACTACGCCGCCAATCTTCTCGGCTGCAGCTTTTGCTTCTTCAGGAGTGTGCGCCACGATTCCGGCAAGCACGGGTACACCGTGCGCCTCAAAAAGATCGCGCGCCTGATATTCAAACAGGTCCACGGGCTAGTGTCCTTCTACGTCGAAGTAGGTTTACATTCGATCAAATGATCGCAGAAGCAGATGCATGTAGCCGGTCTGCCTCTCTGGAACTTTAGTCGCTCAGCGCTCAATGCCGTCCATAGACTACCGCTTTAGTGATTAAGCGCACACTTCTATGGTTTGTAGAAATCCGCTGCCGTGGAGTATGAGGCGCAGATTACTTTCCCCTAAGACTCCTTTGTCAACGGTGCATACCTCAGCAGCAGGCGCTTCTCGCCGACGTCGAACTTCACCTTGGCGACCGTCTTGTCGCCGGAGCCTTCCACCGCGAGCACCGTTCCGTGCCCGAAGGATGTGTGGTTGACCTTGTCCCCCGGCGCCACTGAAATGACTTCCTTCTGCGGCTGCACCCGCCCAATGGCCTTGGCAACGGGAGCAGCGGAAATGTTGCCGCCGGTGCCGGAGCCCGACGCGGACCCTGCACCCCAGTGCGAGCCGCCGTACCGGCTGGACCCGGCTCCGGAGCTCCCGCCCCAGGCGGGCCGTTCCATCCCTTCGCGCTTCCACTCGATCAGTTCCCCGGGGATCTCCCCGACAAACTGGCTGGCGGGGTTGTACTGGCTCTGCCCCCACATGCTCCGCACTTCAGAACGCGTAATGTAGAGGCGCTTCCGGGCACGGGTGAGCCCCACGTAAGCGAGCCGCCGCTCTTCGGCCAGCTCCGCAGGGTCGGTGGCCGAACGCTGGTGCGGGAAGAGCCCCTGCTCCATGCCGGTCAGGAAGACCACCGGGAATTCCAGGCCCTTGGCGGTGTGCAGGGTCATCAGTGTTACCACGCCCTGGCGGCGGGACTCCTCGACGGCGGCTGCCACTTCCTCGGCCGAGCCCTCCGGCGCGTCGGGGATGGAGTCGGCGTCCGCCACCAGGGAGACCTGTTCCAGGAACTCCCCCAGCGAGCCCTCGGGATTGTCCTTCTCATATTCGCGGACCACTGCCACCAGTTCGGCAAGGTTCTCCACCCGCGATTCATCCTGCGGGTCAGCGGAGGAACGCAGCTGGGCCAGATAGCCCGTCTGTTCAAGCACGGCTTCCAGGGCAGCCGCGGCACCGGAGCCGGACGCCACCTCGGACAGGTCATCGATGAGCTTGACGAACCCGTTGACTGCGTTGAGTGACCGGGTGGCCAGCCCCGGGGCCTCCCCCGCACGCCGGAGCGCGGCCATGAAGGAAATCCGTTCCCGCTCGGCCAGGGCCGCTACGGCATATTCGGCCCGGTCACCGATGCCGCGCTTGGGCTCGTTCAGGATCCGGCGCAGGTTCACGACGTCGTCGGAATTCACCAGCACGCGCAGGTAGGCCAGCGCGTCCTTGATTTCCTTGCGCTCGTAGAACCGGGTGCCGCCGACCACTTTGTAGGGCAGCCCCACGCGGACCAGGACGTCTTCGAGGGAGCGGGACTGTGCGTTGGTCCGGTAGAACACAGCGACGTCGCCCGGGCGCAGACCCTCTTCATCCTGCAGCCGGTCAATTTCCTCGGCAATAAACCGGGCTTCTTCGTGTTCGTTTTCGCCCACGTAGCCAATAATCTTCTCGCCGTTGCCCTCGGCCGTCCACAGGCGTTTTTCCGGCCGGTTCGGGTTGCGGGAGATGACTGCGTTGGCCGCGTTCAGGATGGTTTGCGTGGACCGGTAGTTCTGTTCCAGCAGGATGGTGCGCGCTGTTGGATAGTCCTTCTCGAAGTCGACAATGTTGCGCACATCGGCTCCGCGGAACGCGTAAATGGACTGGTCCGAGTCACCGACCACAGTGAGCTCGGCCGGCGGGATGTCCACCGTGTTGTGTTCACCCGGCACACCCACCAACTCCCGCACCAGCGCATACTGCGCATGGTTGGTGTCCTGGTACTCGTCCACGAGGATGTGGCGGAACCGCCGGCGGTAATACTCGGCCACGCCGGGGAACGCACGGAACATGTAGACCGTCTGGGCGATCAGATCGTCAAAGTCCATGGCGTTGGCTGACCGCATGCGCTCCGTGTAGCCCTTGTAGACGTCGGCGACTGCCTGTTCAAACGGATCGGAGTAGTTGGCCGAGGCGGCAAAGGACTCGTCGTCGATCAGTTCATTCTTCAGGGCGGAGATCTTGTGCATGATCATTTTGGGCGTGAATCGCTTGGGGTCCAGGTCCAGGCCCTTGGCCACCAGCGTGATCAGGCGCAGTGAATCCGCTGAGTCATAGATGGAGAAATTGGAGTTCATGCCCACGGACTTGGCCTCCCGGCGCAGGATGCGCACGCAGGAGGAGTGGAACGTGGAAATCCACATGGTCTTGGCGACGCCGCCAACCAGCGTTTCGATGCGCTCGCGCATTTCCGCCGCGGCCTTGTTGGTGAACGTAATCGCTAGGATCTGGCCGGGGTTGGACCGTCCCGTGGCCATCAAATAAGCAATCCGATGGCTGAGCACCCGGGTTTTGCCCGATCCCGCTCCGGCCACGATCAGCAGCGGTGAGCCGGCATGCTTCACTGCTTCTTCCTGCTGCGGATTCAGGCCCTGCAGCAGGTCCGCTGCCCGCTTTTCATCAACGCGCGACGGCGTGTGCGGGCGTTCGACGTCGCCGCGCCCGTTCTGCGAAGGAGAGTCCGCGGCGGAATCGGCGGCGGCGGAACCTGGCTTGCCGGCGTCGGTCTTGGCGGCTGAAAAGTACGGATCAAAAAGATAGTCCATGGTGTTCTTAAGTCTAGGCGCTGGCGCCGACCATTCCGGCGCTGGCCTTTTGCCGTGGTGGGCTGCGCCTGACCGGCCCCGTTCAGGCCCGTATGAGTGCGCCTTCGATTTCGCGTACCGCCGACGCCCTACCCGCGATGTGCCACCGGAAACCGTTCACCTCAACCACGGCCGTGCTTCCGCCGGCGGCCCGCACAATGGCCTTGCCCGGCAGCCAGTCCCACTCCGGGCAGCTGTGCTGGAACCAGGCTCCCAGCCGGCCTGACGCTACTCCCCCGAGGTCGCAGGAACCCGAGCCGAGCATGCGGATGGTGGCAGCCCGGGAAGCCGCAGCGGTCCAGGGACCGGCCACTTCGGGGCGGAGCAGCCAGGTGGGATGCAGGTAGGTTCCGGCGCTGAGCCGGTCCAGGGATGCGTCTTCCAGCGGCGGAACCGGATCACCGTTGAGGGTGGCGGGGTGTCCCTCGCCGCCGAGCCACAGCCTGTCTTCCTGCGGCTGGAAAATGGCTCCCAGCAGAACGTCAGGATCACCGTCCAGTGATTCCGGCTCGTCCGCCTTCAGGGCAATCGCGGAACACCAGTACGTGGATCCGGCAAAGAAGTTGTAGGTCCCGTCCACGGGGTCGATCACCCAGGATCTGCCGGAGGTGCCCGTAACGCTGGCACCTTCCTCCCCCACTATTCCGTCATCGGGGCGAAGCTCGCGGATCCGCTCCACCACCAGCTTTTCAGCAGCATGGTCCGCCGCGGTGACGACGTCGGACACGGTGGTCTTGGCGGTTGCGGTCAGCCCCTCCGAGCGCATGCGCAGGGCCAGTGCCCCGGCATCGCGCACCAGGGAAGCCGCGAGGGAGAAATCTTCGTTCGTCGCGTGAACACTCATTCGGCCAGCCTATCGGGCGCCATCACCTAACCAAAGGAACGGCTGCCGGCGGCCGGCCGGCTCAGGCTTGGGCGGCTGCGGCGGCGGGTGTTTCCGGGACTCCGTCCGCGGTGGCCGCCGGCATGAGCGGCGCGGCGGGTCCGGCGGAAGGCTCCGGGACGGCAGCGTGCGGTGCCGCAGCTTTTCCGGCCCGGCGGACCGCGCGCATGATGGGCCGCTCCAGCCAGATCCAGGAGCAAATAGCCGGCAGGAACGTGAGGACTCCCGCAATGATGATGTAGGCGGGCAGCCCCGTTCATGCAGCCCGTACAGCGCCAGCAGCTGCTGGACCGGGAAGGCATAGATCGGCCGCTGCGCACTGCGGCCATACTGTTAAGCATGGGAAAAACTCCGGCACAGCGGGCCGCCAAGCACGGCGAGAATGCAGTCGCCCCGCCGCATACAGCGAATATGGCCACTCCGCCCTCCGGGCAGCAGGCCAAGTCCAACGCCAATCTGATCCTGGTGGCGGCGGTTGCCACCACTTTATTCATGTTCTTCTACCTGCACCTGCTGGTGCTGGATCAGATGACGCAGCTCTCCGGTGGCATGGCCATGCCCGATTCGCTGGTGGGCGGCTACAGCATGGAGTACCTGGCGGACCTGCGCTCGGTCATGGACGCCGATGCCCTCGGCCAGCTCAGTTATGTGCACAAGACAGCCGGCACCATCTTTCCCCTGATCTTTGGCTTCACCTGGCTTCTGATCATCGGGCTGAATGCCCGCGGACGGGTCAAACGCTGGATTCTGTGGGCCGCCCCCATCCTCTTTGTCATTGTGGATCTGTGGGAAAACGTTGCCATTGACGCGGCTCTTGGCGCGGACACCCTGACCAGTGCCGATGCGACCCTGGCCAGCGCCCTGACGATTGCGCGCTGGGTCCTGTTTGCCCTGAGCTTGCTGGCATCGCTGGTTGCCGTGTTCAGCAAACGCCGTCCCCCCGCGGCGGACAGCCAGGGTTCGACGAAAGCCTAGCCGCCCACGATCGACTTCAAGCAGCAAAGTGCCTGTCCGGATAGTCCGGACAGGCACTTTTTTGTTTCTTACGGGTGAACCGTCAGCGGGTGGTTGCCCGATGCGCGCCGGCGGGTGCAGGCAGGGACTCCGATCCCGAATCATCACTCGAGGCAGGTGCCTCGTGCCGGCCTCCCGTGCCGGCTTTGCCTGCCGGATTGGACGGCCACCAGAACTTGTCGCCCAGGATGAAGGTCAGCGCCGGAACGATGACCGTGCGCACCACCAGGGTGTCGAGCAGGACGCCGATCGCCACGGTGATGCCCACCTGGGTCAGGGTGACCAGCGGCAGCACGCCAAGGACAGCGAAGACGGCAGCGAGCAGGATGCCGGCACTGGTGATCACGCCGCCGGTGGACCGAAGGGCGCTGAGCATGCCCTGCTTGGTGCCCATGGTCATGGCGTTCTCTCGGGCCCTCGTGGTCAGGAAGATGTTGTAATCCACACCCAGTGCCACCAGGAAGATGAACGAGTACAGCAGCGTCAGCGTGTCCAGGGCCGGGAAGCCCAGCACGTTCACGAACAGCACCCAGCTGAGGCCGGTGCTGGCAACGAACGTCAGGAGCACTGAGGCCACCAGGAGAACCGGAGCCACGATGCTGCGCAGCAGGACCAGCAGAACGAGGAACACCAGGATGATCACCGAGGTGACCACCAGGGTCAGATCATGCTGGTTTGCTGACAGCTGGTCCACGCGTTCGGCGGCTTCCCCGCCCACCAGCGCTTCATATTCAGGGGTTTCCGCCAGATCGTTGCGCAGGTCTTCAATGAACGCGTTGGCCTCGGCAGTGCCGGGCTCGTATTGGTCTACAACGTCGATGCGGCTCACACCGTTGTTTTCGGAGACCACGTCGGCGCTGGACACGCCTTCAACAGCGGCGAGTTCTTCCGCCGCGGCTTCCGCTGAATCGGTATTCACCAGGACAATAACCGGCGAGGTGGAGCCGGCGGGGAAGCCTTCGGCAAGGGTTTCGGCTGCGGTGACGGCCTGCGGCTTCTCGGTGAACTGTTCGTTCTCGCTGAGGCCGATCTGGACGTTGAACAGGAGTGCGCCGGCCGCCAGCAGGACGACGACGGCGGTGCCGGCGATGCGCTTGGGCGCACGGGCCGTGGCCTCTCCGAGCTTCCCCCAGAATTTGCCTTCGCGGGCTGCGTCGCCGACCTTGGGCACGAACGGCCAGAAGAGCTTCCGGCCCAGCAGCACCAGGGCTGCGGGCAGGATGAACAGGGCGCTGAGGATGGCCAGCACAATGCCGGTGGCTGCGGAGAAGCCCAGGCCGCGGTAGCTCAGGGTATCGGTGAAGAGCAGTACCAGCAGGGCCAGGATAACCGTGCCGCCGGAAGCGATAATCGCTTCCCGGGTGCGGGTGAGCGCTTTGCCCATGGCCTGGTACTTGGACTCGTGGATGCGCAGTTCTTCGCGGTACCGGGCGATCAGCAGCAGGGCGTAGTTGGTGGCAGCACCAAAGACCAGCACGCTGGTGATGCCCACTGCGGACGGATCAACGTCGATTCCCACTACCGGCGCCAGCAGGTCCACCACCTTCAGGGCAGCCTGTTCAATGGTGGCCACCACGGCCAGGGGAACCAGCCAAAGCCACGGTGACCGGTAGGTGATGAGCAGCAGGAGCGCAACGACGCCGGCGGTAACGGTCAGCAGAATGAAGTTTGCTCCGGAAAAAACACCGGCCAGGTCAGCAGTGAACGCCGCCCCGCCGGTCAGTTCAGCCTTGATGCCTTCGGGGGCAGCATCCGAAATGCTTCCGCGGAGGCTTTCCACCTCGGCGGCAACGGCATCGCCGTCGTCCGCGGCCGCTTTCAGGGTGACCGGAACCAGACCCACCAGCTTGTTTTCCGACACGATCGGCGGCACCTGCGGAGGAGGGCCAACGGCCCCCAGCTCCGTGGCAGCGGCATTAATGTCTGCGATCGCAGCCTGATCGGCGTCGGTCAGTTCTCCGCCGTCCTCCCGGGACACCACGATCAGTGCGGTGGATGTCTGTGCATCGGGAAACTCTTCGAGGAGTTCGTTGACCTGCGTGGTTTGGTATTTGTCACTGAGGCCTCCGACTGTGGAGGCCTCGTTCTCCTGCGCCGGCAAAGCAAAGAGGCCAATGACGACCGCAAGGCTCAGCAGCAGCGTAATCCAGGCCGCTTTGGCCGACTTCACTATCCCTGCGTACATGCTCGCTCCTGGTGCACTAAAAATTGTCTCCAGCAAAAAGTATCTCACTTATAGAGATACTTCAATGTGGAGTTACAGTAGGACCGTGGAAGAAATAGACCTGCGGCGCAACATCATCAACGCCATCCGCGGCATGAGCCTTGACGGGCAGCGCGTGGCGGATACTTTCGCGCACCGGCACGGACTCAATAACACCGATATGCGGGCATTGACCCTCATCATGGAGGCTGAGCTGAAGCATGAAGCTCTGACGGCCGGCCGGCTAAGCGCCAAGCTGGGCACTTCCACCGGAGCCACCACTGCGGTGATAGACCGGCTGGAACGGATCGGACACGTCCACCGCAACCGGGACCATGCGGACCGCCGGAAAGTAACCCTTCATTTTGAACCGCTGGCGATGCAGCTCGCGGGGGCGTACTTCGGGCCGCTCGGAGCGCTCACCGACGAGGTCATGAACCGGTACACCACGGAGGAACTGGCAACTGTCCACCGGTTCATGGAAGACATGCGCTCTGCCTATGCTGCTCATCAGGCCGCGTTGGCCGATCCTGTTCCGCCGGCGGCAACAGAGCCCGCCGAACAACACGGACCGTAATGCCTGCAACAACACCGCCGCGGAAACAGGTAAGCTGATAACCGCCTGCCGGCCAGTCCGGCAGTCCGCCCTCGTAGCTCAGTAGGATAGAGCGGCCCTCTCCTAAAGGGCAGGTCGTCGGTTCGATTCCGGCCGGGGGCACTTTTTGTGCCCGGGAGCCTTCACGCCCCGGGCTTTTCCATGCCCCGGGCATCTCCTTACGGTGCCGTCGGCTGTTCCCCGCCCGAAGCGCCCGCGTCCACGGCTTGCACCGTTTCCACCGCAAACTGCGTGCCGTGCAGCTCCGCGTAGCGTCCCCCCAGCGCCAACAGCTCAGTGTGGGTGCCCTGCTCCGCGATGAGGCCTCCCTCAATCACCAGAATCTTGTCCGCGTTGCGAATGGTGGACAACCGGTGCGCAATGACGACGGCGGTGCGGCCTTCCAGCGCTTCCCCGAGGGCAGCCTGCACGGCGGCTTCGGACGTGGAGTCCAAAGCCGCAGTCGCTTCGTCCAAAATGACGATCCGGGGCTGGGCCAGCAACAGCCGGGCGATCGTCATCCGCTGGCGCTCTCCGCCCGACAGCCGGTAGCCGCGCTCCCCCACCATGGTGTCCAGGCCGTCGGGAAGGGAGCGGATCAGGTCCTCGAGGCGGGCGCGCCGCAGCGCATCCCACACCTGTTCCTCGCTGGCTTCCGGATTGGCTAGGAGCAGGTTGGAGCGGATGCTTTCATGGAACAGGTGCCCGTCCTGGGTGACCATTCCCAGCGCCTGCCGGATGGAAGCGAAACTGACGTCCCGGACATCGGTCCCGGAAAAGCGCACGGCTCCGGAATCGACGTCGTACAGCCGGGAGAGCAGCTGGGCAATGGTGGATTTGCCGGCACCGGAAGTGCCCACCAGGGCAACCGTCTGGCCCGGCTCCACCCGGAACGAAATGCCGTGCAGCACTTCTTCGCCGCCGCGGGAATCCAGCACCGCAACATCCTCCAGCGATGCCAGCGACACTTTGTCCGCCGTCGGATAGGCGAACCGGACGTCGTCAAACTCCACAGCCAGCGGACCCTCCGGAACCGGAACCGGGTTCTCCTTCTCACGAATCAGCGGCTTGAGGTCGAGGATTTCGAAAACGCGCTCGAAACTCACCACCGCGCTCATGATTTCCACCCGGGCATTGGCCAGCGACGTCAGCGGTGCATAGAGCCGGGTCAGCAGCAACGCAAGCGTCACCACATCGCCTGTGTCCAGCCGCCCGGTCAGGGCAAAGTAGCCGCCCAGCCCATAGACCAGGGCCAGAGCCAGGGCGGAAACCAGGGTCAGAGCAGTGACGAAAACTGCCTGCATCATGGCCATTTTCACGCCAATGTCCCGTACCCGGGCTGCCCGTACCGAGAACTCGGTTGATTCCTGCTCAGGCCGGCCGAACAGCTTCACCAGCGTGGCACCGGGTGCCGAGAACCGCTCAGTCATCTGCGTGCCCATGGACGCGTTGTGGTTGGCCGCCTCACGGCGCAGCGAAGCAAGTTTTCCGCCCATTCGGCGGGCGGGGATCAGGAACACCGGCAACAGCAGCATCGCCAGCACGGTCACCTGCCAGGAGGTGTTGAGCATGACGATCAGAGTCAGGACCAGGGCCACGACATTGCTGACGACGCCGGAGAGGGTTCCACTGAAGGCCTGCTGGGCTCCAATGACGTCATTATTCAACCGGCTGACCAAGGCACCTGTCCGGGTGCGGGTGAAGAAGGCGATCGGCATTTTCTGCACATGATCAAAGACGGCGGTCCTTAGGTCCAGGATGACCTGCTCACCGATCCGCGACGAGAACCAGCGGGTAGCCAGGGACACCGCAGCATCCGCCACTGCCACTGCCCCGATGAGCGCCGCCAATTGGATGACCACGCCCGTCGCCGAGCGCGCCACGATGGCATTGACAACTTCTCCTGCCAGCACCGGCGTGGCAACTGCCAGAAAAGCACCAAGGGTGGACAGCAGGATGAAGCCGATCAGTTGCTTCTTGTAGGGAGAAGCAAACGTGACTATCCGCTTGAGGGTTTCCTTGGAGATCTTGTTGGTGCTGCCCTTGGCGGTGGAGATTTTATGAAGAGAACTCCAGGCCGCGCTTTCCATGCTCATGATCTGTCCTTATGTTGTTGACCCTCTCCAGCTTAAGCCTCGGCACTGACACCGGATGCCGGGTCCAATGTCCCGGACAGCGTCTCCAACCCGGGGCCCGATGGAACCAAAACCCCACAGTGACGGCAGACACACCAATAAGTGTGCGCGCTGGTAGGATTCCTTTCGCCGGGTCCTCCTCGGGAGCTCGGCACACAACGAAAGGCATCCATGCCCACGGCTCTCCTACCGCTGCCGGAAACATCCGGTGATGCCGGTGAACAGTGCGCGGTAGTGGCGGTCCGCAGCGCCGATCTCCGGGACACAGCGGAGGCCGTCCTGCTGGCAGCGGGCCTCGTTCCCGTGCATGTGGAGTCTGAGCACGAAGTCGTCAGCGCCATCCTTGAAGGCGATGTGGTGCTGGCAGTTGTCGACGCGGAAATGCTGGCGGCAACAGGGCCTGAACACCTGAGCCGGCTGCGGCAGGAACCCTCCGTGGCCTCGCTGCCGGTCATCCTGCTGGCCGGCGATGAAGAGCTGGACATTGAAACCATGGTCCAGCTGAGCATCACCCACTTTGTAGCCGGCAGCGTCCAAAGCACGGATCTGGCCAACCGCGTGGCCCTTATCCTGGCAGGCACCCGGGCCACCCGCCGCCGCAAGGTCGCCGCGGCCCGTCTCCGGGACAAAGCCCGGGCCGTGTCCGCCGCGCTGCGGGGAACCAACGACCCCCAGCAGATGGCTGCCCTTGCCGTTCAGGGGCTCGGCGAGGCGTTTGGCGCCTGCCACGTCAGGATTGAGACGTTCCAGGACGAGCGTGTTCCCGAGGTGGCAGCGTCCTGGAGCATGACCAGCGGAACAGCCGGCCTACCTCGGCTTCCCCTGACCGAAACCTCAATCCTCAGTTCCTCGTTATGGGATCGTGAAGCTGTTCTTCGGATTGAGGACCACCTCTGCTCCGACGATCCCGAGAGCGACATGTTCCCGGCCCGCGTGCCTGCCGCTGTGCGGACATCGGTCTTTGCTCCGCTGGGCCACGGGGATCAGGTGCTTGGCTATGTTTGGATTGCCGGCACCACCGGACCCAGGAGGTGGAGCCGGACAGAACTTTCCCTCATCCAGCACGTATGCGGGAATCTGGCTCACGGACTGGTGCAGGGGCACGTCATTACGGCCCAGCGTGAGGTGTTGGCGCGGCTGCGGGAACTCGATCGGGCCAAGACTGACTTCGTTGCCACAGTGAATCACGAGCTGCGGACCCCGCTAACATCGATTACCGGCTACCTTGAGCTAATCCTCGAGGGCTCTGGAGAAGACATTCCGCCGAAAACCAGGCAGATGCTGGAAATAGTTGGGCGCAATGCCGCCAGGCTGGATCAGCTCATTTCCGATCTGCTCACCATTTCGCGCACGGATGCCCATGCAGGTCTGGCGTTGGAGGATCTGGACCTCCGTGAACTGCTGGATACCGTGGCTGCGTCCCTTGCTCCCGCTGCCGCTGCCAGCGGGATTACGCTGCAACTCGGGCTGCTGCCGGCGGCGCATGTGGTGCGGGGGGACAAAGCCCAGCTGGAACAGGTCTTTACGAACCTGTTGTCGAATGCCGTGAAGTTCACCCTTCCCGGCGGGACTGTTAACGTGTGCAGCAAAATGGTGGCCATGGACGCCGGACGCCAGATCAGGGTTCAAATTGTGGACAACGGCATCGGCATCCCGGAAGCGGACCTGCCCAAGCTGTTTCGGCGCTTTTTCCGGGCCTCCAACGCCACCTCGGCCGCCATCCCCGGCACCGGCCTTGGCCTGGCTATCGTTCAGGACATCGTGCTCCAGCACGGCGGGGAGCTGGACATCGATTCAACCCTGGGCCGCGGCACTACGGTCACGGTCCAGATCCCCGCCTGCTGACCGGTCTTTCTCAGGCCAGAATCCGTTCCGGATACGAATAGCAGTTCAAGGACGATCCGCGGCTGAAACCAACCACGGTCATTCCGGCGTCCTGGGCCAGTTCCACCGACAACGACGACGGCGCACTCACCGCCGCCAGCACCGGAATCCCGGCCAGCTGCGCCTTCTGCACCAGCTCAAAGGATGCCCGGCCGGAAACCTGCAGCACGGTCCCGCGCAGCGGCAGCATTCCGGCACGCAGGGCCCAGCCAACCACCTTGTCGACGGCGTTGTGGCGCCCAACATCTTCACGCAGGCACAACAGCTCACCTTGGACAGTGAACAATCCGGCGGCGTGCACGCCACCGGTGCGGTCAAAGACCTTCTGTTTCTGCCGGAGCTGTTCCGGCAGCCCGGCCAGGATCCGCAGCGGCACCCGGACGTCGTCGTCGCCCACCGAAAAATGGGACGACTTGCGAACCGCTTCTATGGAGGCGGTGCCGCAGATACCGCACGAACTTGAGGTGTAGACGTGGCGCTCCATCGTGGTGTCCGGCAGGGCGGTGCCGGGCCGCAACTGCACATCCACCACGTTGAAGGTCTGCTGCCCGGAGTCGTCGACGCCGGCGCAGTAGCGCAGGCTGACCAGCTGTCCCGGTTCCCAGATGATGCCTTCTGAAACCAGGAACCCTGCAACCAGGTCGAAATCGTCGCCCGGCGTCCTCATCGTCACGGTGAACGAACGGCCGCCCACCCTGATCTCCAACGGCTCTTCGCCGGCCAGTACGTCCTCGCGCTTGGTGACTGTTCCGTCCGTCCGGAATTTCGTAATCTGACCGCGTCTGGTAACCCGTCCCATACTCTCTCCTTAGACACACCCGCTTTTAGCAACCGGTTTATCCAACCACTGCCTGCTCTTCCACCGTGGCGGCTGCCCGTCCGGTGTGCCGCACCTGCCCTAACGTGCCGGAGGCTGCTCTACCGTCCAGGGCAGCGGCAGCGCGGTAACGGCTTCGTCAGTGGTGCACCCTGCCTCGGGGACCACCATCACCGCATCAGCGTCCGCGATCCCCCGAAGCATTCCCGATCGGAAGTACGGCGACGGCACCGCCCTACCGTTCTCGATCCGGCACGGAATAAGCCGCGTCCGTCCCGGCAGCGGCTCGATATCCACTCCGGCGAGCACATGCCGTTCAGGCGGGAGCGGAGCGCCGCGGAGCCCGTCCAGAAGCGGCTGGAGGACGGTGAAGACCGCCATCATGGCAGCCAGCGGATTGCCGGGAAGCGCCACAAGCAAACGTCCGTCGGGAAGGCGTGCCAGCATGGTGGGGTGTCCGGGGCGCATGGCGATGCCGTCGATCAGCATCTCAGCCTGCATGTCCTCCAGCGCCTGGCGCAGGTGGTCGGCCTCAGACCGGCCGGTACCTCCGGTGGTGATCAGCACGTCTCCGGAGGACATCGCGATGGACATCTCGTCCGTGGCGTCGGAGCTCAATGCCGCCACAACGTCTTCATAACGGTCCGAGAGACGCCTCACCACATCCATGCGGCCGCCCAGCATGGTCACCAGCTGGGGCAGCTGGGGGCCGAAAGTATCCCGCACCTGGCCGGCTTCCGGAAGACCGTACTCAATGACTTCATCACCGGTCAGCAGGAGGGACACCCGGGGAGGGCGCAGCACCGGCAAGGTGTCATGCCCGCACACAGCTGCCAGGGCAATGTGTGCCGGGTTGAGCACGGTGCCCCGTGTAATGGTGACTTCGCCGGCCGCCGCCTCTTCCCCCGCCGGCCGGATGTGCTCGCCGACGCTGGGTTCGTCTCCTCGGGCGCTGGAGCTGAGGGTGAGCTTGTCACCGCCGGAGACAACACCGCTTTCGGAGCGAAGCACACTGCTTGCCCCGGCAGGAATCATTCCGCCGGTGAGGATGGCCACGGCCTGTCCGGGCTGCAGCGGGCGGCGCCCTGATTCCTTGTGGATCTGCCAGCGCTCCGCCCGGGGTTCTTCGTGGGTCACCAGCTGCCAGGGCGGCGGACCGGATACGGCCCAGCCGTCCATCGCAGAGGAGGCATAGTGGGGAACCGGTTGCAGCGCCGTTGTATCCAGCGCGAGGATTTGCCCCAGTGCCTCGGCCAGCGGGACTGTTTCATAGGGAAGCGGCCGTCCTGCGGAGTATGCGGAGCTACGGGCATGTTCCCACGCTGCGTTCGGCTGCAGCGGAAGTATGACGGGCGTTGAGTTGTCAGTGGTCATCAGTATCTCCGGTTTCACCGTAGTTTTTGCATTCTCGGGCAGCCGCGCGCATCGCTGCGCCCATGGCGGCGGTGTCGTCGGCCTGGCCGCTCCCGGCGGCCAGGCCTGCCGCGAATCCCGCGATGAAGGTGGTCAGCGGAGCAGCCGGGCGGACTACGGTGTGCGCTGCAACGGAGGCCAGCTGCAACACTGCGCCAACATCCACTGTGGTGTCTTCAAGCTCCAAGGAGGTGAGCAGTCTGCCGCACCACGCTTCGAGTTCCTCTTCCTGGCTTGCCATTTCCTGCTCCTTTATCGGCGCATATCTGCACGCTAGTTCAACGCCGCGGGCGCATCCGGGTCCCCGGCGGTTCCGGGTTTCACTGACCAGCGGCCCGCGTCCTCCCAGGTGTCAATGTCCGCTGTGCTGTGGGGCGGCACCGCAACGTTCCTCCATTGCACCCTAGCAAGGAGCCGCTTCATTGAAAGGTTTTCCAGTCCGCCAGGCCTGTCGAAGAAGCTGACGGCGGCACCCAGGGCAGCCGTTCGATACAGTCCGGCCAACGGCTGGGATCTTCCGGATTCGTCAACGCAGAGGAGGGATTGGGGCGGTCGGCTCCCTTCAGGACTGTCGTCTGCCGGGTTGCCTGCTTCTAGGAGGAGCGCCGTTACTGCCGCAGAGATGAACGGCATGTCGCAGGCAAGGACCAGCGTCCATTCGGGCGGGGTTGCCCCCGTGAACTCATCCCGTGACGCCAGCGCAGTCCATGCTGCGGCTACGGCGGCTGCCGGGCCCGAGAACGGCGGGTCCTCCCGGACCAATTGCGCAGGAACACCGGATGCCTCCACGGCAGCGGACAGCTCCGGCGGCCCCGCTACGGCGCAGCTGCGTGCCCCGGACGCAGCCTCCAGCGCAACTGCCAGAAGCGTGCGGCCGGAAGACTCCAGCAGAGCTTTCGGTGTTCCGCCGAGCCTGGAGGATCTCCCGCCGGCAAGAATAATGGCATTGTGTCCGGCCAGATGGCCCAACCCCCAGGTATTGGGCTCCATCAGGCTGCGGTGCCGGCATCGAGGAACTGATTCCATTGCGGTGCCGGCCGTTCCAATTCGCGAATTTGCCAGCGTGCTCCCCGCGGCGGCTGGGGCCGGAACCTAAGCTGCCATCCCAGCTGGGTGAGGGTCCTGTCGCCTTTTGCATTGTTGCACCGCAGGCAGCATGCAACCAGGTTTTCCCAACTGTCCGCCCCGCCCCTGGCCCGGGGAAGGACGTGGTCCACGGTGGACGCAGCCTTGCCGCAGTAGGCACATTGGTGACCATCACGGCGCAGGACTCCGCGCCGGGTGGCAACGGTGCCTTCCCGATACGGAACTTTCACATATCGGTGCAGCAGGATCACTGATGGTCGAGGAAGGATTTCCGTGGGCCCAACCACTGGTTCGCCGTCTTCTGCAACAACGCTTGCTTTTCCTGCCAACACCAGCACCAGCGCCCGCCGGAAGCTCACTACAGCCAACGGCTCATACCCGGCATTCAGAACGAGAGTGCGCATAGACGTTTTCCTCTTCGCCTGCGGTCCGTCGGCGGGGCCAGACCCGTCGACGGATGAAGGGACTTCGGATGATCTATGGAAAGGGTATGCCCCCATCCGGGTCTTCGCCATTTCCGGCACCAGCCGCAGGTTTAAACGCGTCAAGGGTTCCCCCCGAAGGAGGAACCCTTGACAACTCCGGCGTATCGGAGCGGGCGCAGAGTGTTTTACAGGCCTTCTAGCGGACCCGGATGTACACGCCGCCCGAGCCGAGCTCGGCCGGAGCGACTACCGTGGAGTTTCCGTTGAAGCCGCCGTGGATGGCCTGGCCGTTGCCCACGTAAACAGCAATATGGGCCATACCCATGCCGCCGTCTGCGTAGTAGATCAGGTCGCCCGGAACAGCCTGTGAGGCGCTGACGGTGCTGCCCAGGGACAGGTAGCCTGCAGGCCAGTCGTGAAAACTGATTCCTGCAGCAGCCAGTGAGTTGGTAACCAGCATGGTGCAGTCCTGCGACACGCCCAGCTGGGCGTAAGCAGCCGCTGCAATGATGGAAGCCGTACCGGAGGCCGCCGGAGCGCTGTCCTGGACCGGAGCGGGGCTGGCCGAGACGGCAGGCTGCGCACCGTAGCCCGCAGGAGTTGCATCCTGCAGCGGGGCGGCTGCCTGGGACTGCTCTGCCGCGGGCTGCCCTGCCTCGGACTGCCCTGCCTCAGACTGCACTGCCGGCGTCTGCAGCGCAGTCTGGGACTGCACGGCGATCTCAGGCTGCACTGCTTCAGGAGCCGTAATGACACCGGCAACGGCCGGACGGTCAAAGTTCACGGAAGCAGTGGAAGGAACCGTCAGTTGTGCGGCAGCGGTCAGGTCCAGCGTGCTGGTCTGAACGTCGCGGGCAACATCGGAACCTGTCGCGTTGGCTGCGACACCGGAAGCCAGAACCAGGCCCGATGCGGCAACAACAACAGCCGCCTGCCGTCCCATGGTTCCGGCGTTGGCGGACACTGCCTGGGCAAGTGCACTCAGCGGGGCGGTGCGTTCCACCGGTGCCCGGTGACGGGCACGCTCAGTTGTAGAAGTCATGCGAGTGAAGTCTCCGTTATCTGCAACTGGGCTTAGCTGACGCGGACGAAGCTTGCGCCGCCGAGGTAGGACAGCGGGTGCAGAACGGTGTTCATACCGTCGAAGCCGCCGCTGATTACCTGACCGTTGCCCACGTAGATTGCTACGTGGCCGGAGGTGATGACGAGGTCGCCCGGCTCGGGCGAGCCGACAACAGAGCCGTATGCGAAGAACTGTGCGGGAGCCAGGTCGCCAACCGACTTGCCGACCGAGCGCAGTGCATTCTCCACCATGGCGGTGCAGTCCTGGGCAACGCCGATCTGCGAGTAGGCGGAGGCCACCAGGGCCGCGCCAATACCGCTGGCTGCGGGAGCAGGAGCCGAAGCAGCTGCGGGAGCCGGGGTGTTGACGGCCGGAGCCGCTGCCGGTGCCGCGTTGGTGGCGGCCGGGGCTGCGGGCTGGGCCTGAACGGCTACGGCCTGCTGCGCCTGAACGGCGGCAACCTGCTGGGCCTGAGCTGCCTGCTCCTGGGCTACGGCGGCGGCAGCCGCTGCTGCTTCTTCCGCAGCAACCTGGGCACGGTATTCAGCGCCGGACACAGCGGAGACCGGCTCAATGGTGGCCAGTTCGAAGGGTGCCTGTGCGGAGACCGAAACGGCGCCGGTGGTGGTTACGGCACTGAGCGGCGTGGCCTCGAGTGCCTGACGATCGGTGCTGACGGCTGCCTGGGCGGGAAGACCAGCGGCCAGGACGAGTCCTGAAGCAGCGACGACGACGGCTGCCTGGCGGCCGATGGTTCCCACATTGGAGGTGACGGCCCGGGACAATGCTGAAATTGGGCTCGACTGGACGGTGGCCGCGCGACGGCGGCCGTGAGCTACTGATGACACAAGTTTGCCTCTCCCAATGCCTGCGAGGTGAGCTGTCGGATTCGGATGGGAGTCACCCGGTTGCCGGCTGTGAAGCCTGGCAACTTAACCCCAAGGGCTTCTTGCGAAGCCCGAATTTGGTTCCCCCGCCTCTGCCATGCGATGTTGCGAACGGACCTCAGACAGTGGCAGAGCTCGGCGATCTGTTAGAGGGTGCCCGATCTTTAGGTCGATCAGGCACGAGGATGACCTTACAACAACATTTGGCCAATGTCACGTTCAGGTCACGGAATGGTTATCCTGCGGTCACAGCCAGCCCAGCGGGTCAACAACTTCGCCGTTCACCATGACCTCAAAGTGCAGGTGGCAGCCCGTGGAAGCACCGGTGGTACCGCTGGCCCCCACCAGGTCTCCCCGCTCCACGGTGGCTCCCACAGCAACGGCAAGGCTGGACATGTGGTTGTAAGTCGTTTCAACACCGTTGCCGTGGTCCACGACCACGCGGTTGCCGCCACCGTAGGCGTGCCAGCCCGAGAAGGTCACGGTCCCGGACGCAGCTGCCGTGACGTCAGTGCCGCAGGCGGCCGAGAAGTCCTGGCCGCGGTGCATCTCGCCCGCGGTGCCCGTGATCGGGCTGACACGGTAGCCGAAGCCCGACGTTTCAACGAGGTCCGCTGCCAGCGGCTTCGCGAGCGTTCCCTTGGCCGCGCCTGCAGAGACCTCCGAACCCGAGGCAACAACCACGTGTCGGAGTTTGGCTTCGGGATCGAATTTGCTGCTGAGCGCGGCGCGTTCAAAGCTGACGGTTGCTTCGGGGTCAGCCGATACCACCGGGGCTTCAACCGCAACAGACTGCAGTTCCTGCACGGGCTCGCTGACGGCGGCGGTGGTGGGGATGGCAACGGTGAGGATCAGGCCGGAGGTTGCCGCTGTGATGGCTACCTTTTGTGCGGTGTCACCTAGGGTGTGGTTCTTGGTTTCTGCGCGGCGGCGGCCGGAAGTCTGGCCGTTCCGGGGGCGTGGAGCCGGGGCCGGAGCAGACGCGCGGCGTCTGCCCGGGGCAGCATGCTTCGACAAGGTATACCTCTCTCATATGCCTGCGAAGTTAGCTGTCGGATTCGAGTAGAGAAACTCGGCCCCGCACTCACCACCGGCCGCACCAGTGGTGCGGCCGCTGTGCTGATGCTGGAGGCTTCACCCCGAGGCAGCCTTGGCTGCCGATTGATGGGTCCTCCGCCCCTGCCTGAAAGTCTGAAATTCCGGGCCAGTGGCAGGGTTCGGCGTAAGGCCCGGATAACGGTGTTATTTCAACGTCAGTAAGTCACTATAGGTTAAGGAAGCCAAAAGAGACCATTCCGTTATCCAGCGGTGGAAACAAACACGTGGTTGGCTACCTCTGGAGGAAGCTCGAGTGCCCCTTCAATTCCTGGTACGCGCACGGAGATGTAGCCGGCCACCGTCTCGGCGGTAAGTTCCGCTCCCGGGCGCAGCCCTGCCTCATCAAGCTGAACGAGCAGCTCGGGTTCCACCTGGACCGGCTCGGCAAGACGAACCAGTTGCAGCTTGGTTCCGGGCTCAGTCGCGGCAACCGCCGCAACCAGGTTGATGACTCCGTGGTGGAAGAGTTCGGCGGCTACTCCGCCAATCTCTTCCAGGCCCGGGATGGGGTTTCCATACGGCGATTCCGTGGGCCGGCCCAACAATTCGTAAAGGCGCCGCTCCACCCGCTCGCTCATCACGTGTTCCCAGCGGCAGGCTTCATCATGCACATACGCCCAGTCCAAGCCGATCACGTCTGAGAGCAGCCGTTCCGCCAGACGGTGCTTACGCATCACTTCCGTTGCCCGGCGCCGGCCCAGTTCGGTCAGCTCGAGATGCCTGTTCCCGGACACCACCACCAGTCCGTCCCGTTCCATCCGGCCGATTGTCTGGGAAACCGTGGGCCCGGAGTGGCGCAGGCGTTCTGCGATCCGCGCCCGGAGCGCAACGATGTTCTCCTCTTCAAGCTCCAGGATGGTCCGCAGATACATCTCAGTGGTATCAATGAGGTCCGTCATGGCAGGGCCGCTCCTATGTATTCGAGGGAAGATCAGGAGAACAACGGCGGGACGCCGCCGCCACAGGTGATTACTGCCAATACGTTACTTCATTGACCCACAGGGCGGATAATTCCAGCAGTGTCCGGCACCTTGCTGAGCGAGTTCACAAATGGCCCGGACACGGCACGGTGGGGCAGAATAAAAGGGCATATCAGAGCACCCTGCCTACCGCTTGGAGCGATACCCCATGGGCGAAACCGCCGCGCTTACGATTCCCGCCGAACTACTCCCCCGGGACGGGCGGTTCGGTGCCGGCCCCTCCAAGGTGCGCCCGGAACAGATGGAAGCACTGTCCCGCGCCGGCTCAAACCTGCTCGGCACCTCCCACCGCCAGGCACCCGTCCGGAATCTTGTGGGGAGCGTCCGGGAGGGACTCTCCAGCCTTTTTCGCGCACCGGACGGCTACGAGGTGGTACTTGGGGTAGGCGGTTCCACCGCATTCTGGGATGTGGCGTCCTTCGGCCTGGTTCGGGAAAAAGCACAGCATTTGTCCTTCGGCGAGTTCGGTTCCAAGTTCGCCGCGGCCACCAACAAGGCTCCGTTCCTCGCGGAGTCCTCCATCATCAAGGCTGACCCGGGAACCCGTCCCGAGGCTGTCGCTGAGGCCGGAGTGGACGTTTACGCCTGGCCCCAGAATGAAACATCCACGGGCGTCGCCGCACCGGTCCGGCGGGTTCAGGGCGCCGACGCCGATTCACTGGTCCTCATCGACGCGACCTCTGCCGCCGGTGGCTTGGATGTGGACCTGGCGGAGTCCGATGTGTACTACTTTGCTCCGCAGAAGAACTTCGCTTCCGACGGAGGGCTGTGGCTGGGCATGTTTTCCCCCGCAGCACTGGAACGGGCAGCGCAGATCAATGCAACGGACCGCTGGATTCCCGATTTCCTGAACCTGCAGACGGCCATCGACAATTCCAAGCTCAACCAGACCTACAACACGCCGTCGCTGTCCACCCTGGTGACGCTGAACGCGCAAATCGAATGGCTGAACGCGAACGGCGGGCTGGACTTCGCCACCGCGCGCACAGCGGACTCCGCCGGCCGGATCTATGCCTGGGCGGAAGCTTCCCCTCTGGCCACTCCCTTCGTGGCCCGGCCCGAGGACCGCTCCAATGTCATTGCCACGATTGACTTCGACGACAGCATTGATGCGGCGGCAATCGCAAAGACGCTGCGCGCAAACGGCGTCGTCGATGTGGAGCCTTACCGCAAGCTCGGCCGCAACCAGCTGCGGATCGCGACGTTCGTGGCCATCGAGCCGGACGACGTCAGTGCGCTGCTGCAGTGCATTGACTACGTCATCGAACACACCCGGTAGTTCCCCCGGACAGCGAGACAGCCAACCAGCAGGACCCGGCCTTTAGACCAGGCCCGGGTCCTGCTCTGTCTCACTGGTGGTCATATGGAGCCGCCGGGGAAGGGCGCGGTCGTAGTGAATCCGCAGGTGGTGCGCCCGCCATGCCCAGACGAAACCCACCACGGCGGTGATGAGCCCGGAAGCGGCGGCAACGCCCAGGCTCCAGCGCGGCCCAAAACTGTTGGAAACCCAGCCCACCAGAGGAGCGCCAATAGGGGTCCCGCCCATGAAGATGGCGAAGTACAGCGCCATCACCCGCCCGCGCATCACCGGGGTGGTGGTCGTCTGGACATAGGCGTTGGCGCTGGTCATCAGGGTGAGCGCAAAGAGCCCCACCGGAATGAGGGACACGGCAAACCACAACAGGGTGGGCGCTGAGGCTGCCACCAGGCAGGCTGCACCAAAAGCCCCGGCCGCACCGAAGACAAAACGCAGCCGCGGTTTGTCGCGCCGTGCCGAGAGCAGCGCCCCGCACACCGATCCAATGGCCATGACCGAGTTCAGCAAACCGAAGACTCCGGCATCCTGGCCAAACTCGGTGCGCGCCATGGCGGCAATGAAAACGGCGAAGTTGAGCCCGAAGGTCCCCACGATAAACACGGCCAGAAGCACCATCATCAGGTCGGGGCGAAGCCGGACGTACCGCAAACCCGCCCTGATGCGTCCCTTGCCCGGAGCCGCTTTGGGCAGGACCCTCAGTTCACTGCTGCGCATCTTCAGCAGGGCGATGACCATGGCTGCGAAAGTGAGGGTGTTAATAAGGAAGACCCAGCCCGGGCCTACCGCAACCGTCAGCAGTCCTGCTGCGGCGGGGCCGACCATGCGGGCACCGTTGAAGGAGGCACTGTTCAGGGCAACGGCGTTGGGCAGGTCTGATTCACCCACGACTTCCGAAACGAAGCTTTGGCGGGCCGGCGCGTCCACGGCGGAGACCACACCCAGCGCAAGCGCAAAGGCGTAGACGTGCCACAGCTGGGCGGCGCCCGAAAGGACCAGCACCCCCAGCCCCAGGCCCAGAGCGGCCATGGCCACTTGAGTGAAGACCAGCACCTTGCGCCGGTTGTAAGTGTCGGCAATCAGTCCGGCCCAGGGAGCCAGCACCAGCTGGGGACCGAGCTGCAGGGCCATGACAATGCCCATCGCGGCGGCGTCCTGATCCGTGAGGATGTCATACACGAGCCAGTCCTGGGCGGTCCGCTGCATCCAGGTGCCGATATTGGACACCAGCGCACCCAGGAACCAGATGCGGTAGTTAAAGAACCTCAGCGACCGGAACACAGCTCACCACCGGCCAGACAAGACTTGATGATTTCCCCCGGACCCACTGGTTTAACGATCCTCCTGCGCTGCCCCGTCCTGGCCGGTGCCGTCCCCGGCACTGTCTGCGGCATCGTCTGCTGCGTTGCCGTCGCCGTCGGGCTGTTCGCGCTCCTGCGCCGCACGGGCGGCTTCCTCAGCGGCAACGTCCTCCGGACGCAGCCGTTCCGACCACGGCAGCCATTCCGGAGCCAGAACAGCATGTTCCGAGGGCAGCAGGCCCACCTCACACACCGTCGCCGCTTTGCCCCGCGGCACCCGGGCCACCGTGGCATACCAGTGCCAGCCGTTGTAGCCGGGGCGCAGGGACTCAAAACGGTGCGTTACCAGGCGCTCCGCGTCGGGAAACGCACCGATGTAGGACCCGATCTGCTCAGCCGGGACAACTTCGAGAAGTCCTGCACGGGCCGTTTCAACGGCGGCTGCCAAAACCGCGTCCGGCTTCGATGGCCGGCGTACGCGGCGGGGGGCCTTGGCAGGTGACTGGGTTCCGTCGGCAGCAGCTGCCGCGGAAACCGTTTCGGAAGATTCTGTTGCGCTAGTGCTCATGCAGCGAGTCCGCCTTATACGTCCAGGTCATCGGCAACGGCACGCAGAACGGCCGCCACCTTGGTGGCATGCTTCTTATCCGGATACCGGCCCTTGCGCAGGCCGTTCGAGACTGCATCCAACAGTTTAATAAGGTCTTCGGTAATGATTGCCATGTCATCCGCGCTCTTGCGCGTGGCCCGGGCCACCGACGGCGGAGCTTCCAGAATCCGGGCCGAGAGGGCCTGTGGCCCCCGCCGCCCGTCGGCAACACCAAACTCCATGCGGGTACCGGGCTTTACCTCGGTGACACCGGCCGGAAGCGCCGAGGCATGAAGAAATACTTCCTGGCCCTCGTCTGTGGCCAGAAACCCAAAACCTTTACCAGTGTCGAACCACTTGACCTTGCCGATGGGCACTTCGGTTACCTCGTTCTTAGCTGTTGAGTGCAGCAGATGCCTGCCGCATTGTCCGCATCCCGTAATTTCGTCCGCGTGCAGCACTGGTGCGCGGCAACTGTTTCCACTTAATGCGGGCCTGCCAGATACTACGGGAGAGATACTACGGGGAAGTCTGTTCCCTTTAGAATATCCCGCCCGGGTAATCCTTCTCCGTGCCCAACCTTTGGAGGGCACCGTTTCCGCTGTTAGCGTTAAAGCCCATGGACACCCGCACGCCTTCGCCCGGCGAGACACCGCAACGCACCGCCCCCCAGAAGTCCATTTTTCGACGGGTGCTCTCGGGCACTGCCGCGATGCTGGCTGTCCTGGGTCTGCTCTGTCTGGGAGTTGTTCTCCTCTCCGCTCTTCGCGGTGAGAGCGTCTGGCCCGGCTTCGCCGCGGGGGCCATCTATTTGCTCCCGGCGGCATTCCTCCTGATGGCAGGCCTAATAATTGACGGACTCCGCCGCAGGCGACGCGGCTAAGCCGTTTGTTTTGGTTCCTGGTCGGGTAACGTGGAGACGATGTCCGCGATCCGAGCTTTAGCCGAAGATCTAGCTGCACGCAGTGACGACCAACTGCGTGAATTGCTTGCGGCCCGACCAGACCTGGTCCTGCCTCCGGTCCCTGATTTCCAAGCCCTTGCGGCCCGTGCGTCAACACGGATCAGCGTCCAGCGCGTGCTGGAAAAGCTCACCTCCCCCGAGTTGCAGGTCCTGGAGGCCGTGGACCTGACGACCAATGAAAACTCGCACCTCAGCACCACGGCGTCGTGGCTGAAGAGCGCCATAGCCGGGTCCACCATCAAGGCCCTGGACGCCATCCTTAACCACCTGCACGCACTTGCCCTGCTGCGCCGCGCCACTCCGCACCCCGGAGCGCCCAAGGCCGACGCCGGACGCCGCTTCTATTTGCCGGTCTCAGTGCTGGGCGAAGCGCTGGGCGCCTACCCCGCGGGGTTGGGCCGGCCCTATTCCACGCTTGCAGTCCAACAACCGGAATTCGGCCAGCGGCTCGTGGGCATTGTGGAGGGACTGCGCCAAAGCGGCATTCCCATGGAAAGGGCAGACACCCCTGCCACCGCGGCCCACTCGCTGCACCACCTGGTTTCGGATCCGGCCGGCTGGAGCATGCTGATGGCCGATGCGCCGCAGCAAACCCTCGACCTCCTTCGACGGTTCAAGTACTCCCCGGTGGGTACCATCCCCAAAAAGGCCGCGCTGGGCCGTGCCGTGCTTGATAATCCTTCCCCCACACCCGTGGAGTGGCTGATAGCCCGCGGACTCCTGGTTCCACTGGATGCGCTGCATGTGGAGCTTCCCCGCCCCGTGGGCCAGGCTTCCCGGGGTCACGTCATTGTTTCTGATTTCAAGCTTTCGCCTCCCGTTCCGGCCACCCGGCGCGTCTCCAACAACGTGCGGGACAATGCCGCTTTCGGGGCAGTGGCAGAAACCCTGCGGCTGGTCACCGAGCTGCTGACCCTTGCCGCGTCAACACCGATCAGCACACTGCGCTCAGGCGGAGTGGGAGTGCGGGAGGTGCGCCGGGTTTCGGAAGCACTGCGCGTTGATGTGCCCTCCACCGCCTGGCTGCTGGAACTGGCCGCACTGGCCGGCCTGTTGTCTCTGGACGTCACCACCTCCCGCTGGTGCATCACTGAGGAGACCTGGCTGACCCTGGACCGGCATGAGCAGTGGAAGCAGCTCGTGAGCGCATGGCTGGAGGCAGACCGTGCTCCGTCCCTGGTGGGCAGTCCGCTGCCCGGCGGCGGCGCTGTCAACGCCCTGGCAGCCGAGGCATCCCGTCCCGATGCACCGCTGGTGCGCAAGCGGTCGCTGGAGATGCTTTCCGCCATGCTGGAGGAGGACACCGCTGAGGAAGGTTCCACCGGAGCCCTTGACGGAGAATCCCTCGTGGGTGCCTTGACCTGGCACCAGCCCCGGCTTCAGCGCCGCTTTGCGCGGCTGGTTCCCGGCATCCTCAAAGAAGCCGCCCAGTTGGGGTTGCTCGGATCGGGGGCCCTCACCGGTCTGGGCGCCGCCGTTGCCGCCGGCGACTGGGACACTGCGGTGGAACGCCTGCGCAATGCACTCCCGGAACCGCTGAACTCCTTCCTGCTGCAGGCGGACCTGACGGCTGTCGCTCCCGGATATCTGGAGCCCGGCGTCGCCCGCAAGCTCGCTTCCATTGCTGTGGCTGAGGGCCAGGGCCCTGCCACCATCTACCGCTTCAGCGCTGACTCCATCCGCCGCGCCCTGGATGACGGGCAGAGCGCCGCGGACATCTTGGATTTCCTGCGCCGGCATTCAGCCACGGAAGTCCCCCAGCCGTTAAGGTATCTGGTGGAAGACACCTCTGCCCGCTACGGACGGCTCCGGGTCGGTGCCATGGCTTCCTACCTCCGAAGCGACGACGAGGACGGGCTCTCCGGCCTGATGGTCGATCCCGGCACAGCAGCTCTGGGTCTGGTGCGGCTGTCGCCCACCGTCATCGGCTCCGTGGCAAGCCCGCAGGAGCTCTCCCATACCCTGCGCGAGCTCGGATACACGCCCGCGCTGGAGGGCCGTGCCCGCCCGGTGGCCGGATCCCACGCGCATCCGCCCATCACCGTACCGGCGTCGTCGCGCACCCGGCTCAATCCCTGGGAACTGACGGACGAGGATATTGCGGACCAGCTGGCAGCCCTGCGCGGCTCCGGACCCCCCGTCGCCGGACGCAGCGAGAGCCAGCCCCTGATCGGGTTGGAAATCCTCCGCGAAGCCATCCGCACCCGCAGCTCGGTCCGGATGGGTGTCGTGGACAGCCAGGGGAATCAGCGGCAGGAAATTTTCGTTCCCTTATCAGTCACCGACGGACGGGTGCGGGTCTTTGATCCGCGCCGGGACGTGGAGAGAGTGGTGTCGGTGCACCGAATCATGGATGTCGAAATAGTGGAGGATACCCCGGCGCATGGCTGACGGACCGTTGATTGTCCAGAGTGATAAAACCATTCTGCTGGAGGTGGATCATGCCCAATCGACAGAGGCGCGGCACGCCATCGCCGCCTTTGCCGAGCTTGAAAGGGCGCCTGAGCACATCCACAGTTACCGGCTGACGCCGCTGGGCCTGTGGAATGCCCGGGCCGCGGGGCTCGACGCCGAGCAGGTCCTTAACACCCTGCTGACTTACTCCCGCTTCCCGGTGCCGCACTCGCTGCTGGTGGACATTGAGGAAACCATGTCCCGCTACGGGCGGCTGCGGCTGGAGAAGGACCCCCAGCACGGCTTGGTGCTGCGCACCAATGACTACCCGGTGCTGGAAGAAGTGATGCACGCCAAGAAGATCCAGCCGCTGCTCGGTCCGAGGATCGACGGCGAGACCGTGGTGGTGCAGTCCTCCATGCGCGGGCAGCTCAAGCAGCTGCTGCTGAAGCTTGGCTGGCCTGCCGAGGACCTGGCCGGTTATGTGGACGGCACCCCGCACCCGATCATGCTCAATGAAGACGGCTGGTCGCTGCGCCCGTACCAGAAGCTCGCCACGGAGAACTTCTGGGCCGGCGGATCCGGCGTCGTCGTCCTGCCCTGCGGCGCGGGGAAGACGCTGGTGGGCGCCGCGGCCATGGCCACCAGCTCAACCACCACCCTGATCCTGGTCACCAACACGGTCTCGGCCCGGCAGTGGAAGGACGAGCTGCTCAAGCGGACGTCGCTGACCGAAGATGAGATTGGCGAATATTCCGGGGCGGTGAAGGAAGTCCGGCCGGTCACCATCGCCACCTACCAGGTGCTCACGCTGAAGCGCGGCGGACTGTATCAGCATCTCGAGCTGCTGGATGCCAATGACTGGGGCCTGATTATCTATGACGAGGTGCACCTGCTGCCGGCGCCGATTTTCCGGATGACGGCGGATCTGCAGGCCCGCCGCCGCCTCGGGCTGACCGCCACACTGGTACGCGAGGACGGACGCGAGGGTGAAGTCTTCTCGCTGATCGGCCCCAAGCGCTACGACGCGCCGTGGAAGGACATTGAGGCGCAGGGCTACATTGCCCCGGCCGAATGCGTCGAGGTCCGGGTGGACCTGCCCCGCGATGAGCGGGTGGCCTACGCCATGGCAGAAGACGCAGACAAGTACCGCCTGTGCTCGACATCGGAAACCAAGACCGGCGTCGTCGAACAGCTGGTCCGCCGCCATGCCGGCGAGCAGACCCTGGTGATCGGGCAGTATCTGGACCAGCTGGATGAGCTGGCGGAGCGCCTGGATGCCCCGGTCATCAAGGGTGACACTCCGGTGAAGGAACGCCAGCGGCTGTTCAACGAGTTTCGGGACGGCACGCTGACCACCCTGGTGGTTTCCAAAGTTGCCAACTTCTCCATCGATCTGCCGGAAGCGTCAGTGGCTGTGCAGGTGTCCGGGTCCTTCGGTTCCCGGCAGGAAGAGGCCCAGCGGCTGGGCCGGCTGCTGCGCCCCAAGGCAGACGGCAAGGCGGCGCACTTCTACACGGTGGTGGCACGGGACACCCTGGACCAGGACTTCGCGGCTAAACGGCAGCGCTTCCTCGCTGAACAGGGCTACGCCTACTCCATTCTCGACGCGGCGGACATCGAAAAGCCGGTTTAGACGCCAGACACCAGCTCGCAGTCAGCAACTGTCGGGCCTACCTACAGACAACGCACAGCTAAATGTAAGAAACTGATTGAGTGAATAAATCATCCGGACCTGAAGCCCGTCTCCTGGTCGTTGACGACGAGCCCAACATTCGCGAACTCCTTTCCACCTCCCTTCGCTTCGCCGGTTTCGACGTAGTAGCCGCCGGAAACGGGCGGGAGGCCCTTGCCGCCGTGGAGGAGCATGCCCCGGACCTTGCCGTCCTGGACGTCATGCTCCCGGACATGGACGGTTTCACGCTCACCCGGCGCCTGCGGGCGGCCGGCCGGCATTTCCCGGTGGTTTTCCTGACGGCCCGGGACGACACCGAGGACAAGGTCACCGGACTGACCGTAGGCGGGGATGACTACGTCACCAAGCCGTTCAGCCTCGACGAAGTCGTGGCACGCATCCGCGCTGTGCTGCGGCGGACCCAGCCCCTCGACGACGACGACGCCGTCCTGCGCGTCGATGACCTCGAGCTTGACGATGACGCGCATGAAGTCCGGCGCGGCGGGGTCACTATTGATCTCTCCCCCACCGAGTTCAAGCTGCTCCGTTACCTGATGCTTAATCCCAACCGGGTATTGTCCAAAGCCCAGATTCTGGACCATGTCTGGGAGTACGACTTCAACGGCGACGCCTCCATTGTGGAGTCCTACATTTCGTACCTGCGCCGCAAGATTGACCGCAGCCCGGACGCGCCCGCCCTGATCCAGACCAAGCGCGGGGTGGGTTACCTGCTGCGTACGTCGGAGAAGCGCTAAGCTTTGCTCCGCCGCTGGAAATCTGCCTCGCTGCGCACCCAGCTCGTAGCCATTATGGCAGTCCTGATGGTCATCACCGTCACCATCACGGGGTTGGCCACCATCTATGTACTGCGCCAAATCCTGGTGACGCGCCTGGACGCGGAAATCGATGACAACGCGCCGGCCGTTGCTCGCTATCTCGTCTCGGAAGGCCAGAACGGCGACGCGTCGCTCTTCCAGTTCTACGGACTCTACCTCCGCGATGACGGCAGTTACGGCCCGGAAACCCACAGCGATCCCCACGATGACAGGCCCAATGTGCCGCATTACACCGCTCAGGAAGTCCTGGAGCTGGAACAGGCGGGGAAGACCGTGCCCGGCACCGCCCCGGGCAGCAAGGGCTGGCGGTTGAAGGTATTCGCGCTGGAGAATGTTCCGGGATCCGTTGTGGTGGCACTGTCGCTGGATTCCGTTGCCACCACAGTGGATGAAGCAGCATCGCTGGTGTTCTCGGTGGGGCTGCTGGGCACTCTGGGTGCCACTGGGATCGCGTACTGGGCAGTAACCCGCCAGTTCCGCCCGCTCAGCCAGGTCGAAAAGACGGCGGCAGCCATTGCCGCCGGGGATCTGTCCCGGCGCGTGGATGTGGGCAACCCGGCAACCGAAATCGGCAGGCTCTCGCGGTCCCTCAACGCCATGCTGGCCCATATTGAAACGGCGTTTGCTGCGCGAACCAAGTCGGAACAAAAGATGCGCCGTTTCGTCCAGGACGCCTCCCACGAGCTGCGCACCCCGCTGGTGACGATCCGCGGATTCTCCGAACTCTACCGCCACGGAGCCCTGCAGAAACCGGAGGAAATCGGCGCCGCCATGGGCCGCATCGAGAGTGAGGCCAAGCGGATGGGGCAGCTGGTCGAAGACCTGCTTACCCTGGCCC
This sequence comes from Arthrobacter sunyaminii, assembly GCF_018866305.1. Classification (NCBI taxonomy): domain Bacteria; kingdom Bacillati; phylum Actinomycetota; class Actinomycetes; order Micrococcales; family Micrococcaceae; genus Arthrobacter; species Arthrobacter sunyaminii. The sequence goes on along the minus strand of NZ_CP076456.1, from coordinate 555,238 downwards.
GAATTGATGAACAGCGCCCGCTGGAATACGCGCCCGTGGACCTGATGCTTCTTGGGAATGATGCGGCCATGGACGCGCGCGCCAGCGCGCCGGGACGTGACATCCGTGTGGTGGGCCTGGACGGACAGCAGCCGCGTCCGGCCCCCACCATCGGTGACGAGGCCCGTCTGCGACAGGTTGTGGCAAACCTGATGACCAATGCGCTGCGCTACACCCCTGACGGTTCTCCCATCGAGATCGCCGTGGGGGTGGCTCCGGTTATCCACAACCGTTCCGACGCCGTGCTGGAGGTTCGGGATCACGGACCGGGCATCTCGGAAGAAGATGCGGCACGGGTCTTTGAACGCTTTTACCGGGCCGATTCCTCCCGGTACCGCGAAACCGGCGGTACCGGCCTTGGTTTGGCTATTGTGGCCGCGCTGGTGGCGCAGCATGACGGCACTGTCCGCCTTTCCGAAACTGAGGGCGGCGGCGCCACGATGTCCATCCGCCTGCCCTACCGCGCTCCGGAGGAGTTCGACGACGACGCCGGGGAGCGGGCGGACAACGCCTAGTCCGGGTTGCCGGCCCCTCCACAGACGGGGCCGGCGCGCGGCTGGGCCGAAGCTGCCCACAGTCTCCAGCGGGCGGTCGTCCTCAATTCCCCGACCGGCCTAGTGTCAAAAGCTCAATGACCAACGGAACAGCTTTTGAACGGAGACAACCATGGCACTGGTATCAGTGGACAGCGAGATCCTGGACGCCAAGAGCGCCGAGGTGCGCGGAACCATCGACCGGCTCCAGTCAGACATCAACCGTATGCAGTCCGGCCTGCAGGCTCTAAGCGAGTCATGGCAGGGACAGGCCTCGGCCAACTTTCAATCGCTCGTGGCCGATTGGCGGAGCACACAGGCAAAAGTCGAAGAGTCCCTGGCAAGCATCAATCTGGCACTCGGACACGCCTCGTCCCAGTACGCCGAAACTGAAGCGGCAAACGTCGCCCTGTTTCGGCACTGAGACGCCTTGTATCAGCGCTGAGACGGGCAGTTCCCAACAACAGGAAGGCGCGGCACCCGCAGGTGCCGCGCCTTCTCAAAACCGCGTCATGGTGATCCGTCCCGCCGGCTCATGGCGGCCCTTGGGAACGAATCGGCGTGGGGGCTAGAAGCCGCCCATGCCGCCCATGCCGCCCATGTCGTCGCCGCCGCCCATTGCCGGAGCAGCCTTCTCAGGCTTGTCGGCAACAACGGCTTCGGTGGTGAGGAACAGACCGGCGATGGAAGCCGCGTTCTGCAGGGCAGAGCGGGTTACCTTTACCGGGTCGTTGACGCCGGCAGCCAGCAGGTCTTCGTACTCGCCCGTGGCAGCGTTCAGGCCCCAGCCCTCGGGCAGGCCGCGGACCTTGTCGACAACGACGCCCGGCTCCATGCCGGCGTTGAAGGCGATCTGCTTCAGCGGAGCGTCGATGGCAACGCGGACGATGTTGGCGCCCGTTGCTTCGTCGCCCTCGAGGTTCAGGTTTGCGAAAGCCTTCAGGCCGGCCTGGATGAGGGCCACGCCGCCACCGGCGACGATGCCTTCTTCAACGGCAGCCTTTGCGTTGCGGACAGCGTCCTCAATGCGGTGCTTGCGCTCCTTGAGCTCAACTTCAGTTGCAGCGCCGGCCTTGATGACTGCAACGCCGCCGGCCAGCTTGGCCAGGCGTTCCTGCAGCTTCTCGCGGTCGTAATCGGAATCGGAGTTCTCGATTTCCGCACGGATCTGGTTGACGCGGCCCGCGATTTCCTCGGGGTCACCGGCGCCTTCCACGATCGTGGTCTCGTCCTTGGTGACTACCACCTTGCGGGCCTTGCCCAGCAGGTCCAGCGTGGCGTTCTCCAGCTTCAGGCCAACTTCCTCGGCGATGACCTGGCCACCGGTGAGGATGGCAATGTCAGCCAGCTGGGCCTTGCGGCGGTCGCCGAAGCCCGGAGCCTTGACGGCAACAGACTTGAAGGTGCCGCGGATCTTGTTGACCACCAGGGTTGCCAGGGCTTCGCCTTCGACGTCTTCGGCGATGATCAGCAGCGGCTTGCCGGACTGCATGACCTTCTCGAGAACGGCAACGAGGTCCTTCACGTTGGAGATCTTGGAGTTCACGATCAGGATGTACGGATCCTCGAGGACCGTTTCCTGGCGCTCGGCGTCGGTGACGAAGTAACCGGAGATGTAGCCCTTGTCGAAGCGCATGCCTTCGGTGAGCTCAAGCTCCAGGCCAAAGGTGTTGGACTCCTCGACGGTGATAACACCTTCCTTGCCAACCTTGTCCAGCGCCTCAGCGATCAGATCGCCGATCTGCTGGTCACCGGCGGAGATGGAAGCCGTGGCAGCAATCTGCTCTTTGGTCTCGATTTCCTTGGCGGAGGCGAGGAGTTCGGCCGTGACAGCTTCGACAGCCTTCTCGATGCCGCGCTTCAGGCTCAGCGGGTCGGCGCCCGCAGCAACGTTGCGCAGGCCTTCCTTGACCAGTGCCTGGGCGAGGACCGTTGCCGTGGTGGTACCGTCACCGGCAACGTCATCAGTCTTCTTGGCAACTTCCTTGACCAGCTCTGCGCCGATCTTTTCGTAGGGATCGTCGAGCTCGATCTCCTTGGCGATGGATACGCCGTCGTTCGTGATGGTGGGGGCGCCCCACTTCTTCTCAAGGACAACGTTGCGGCCACGCGGGCCGAGGGTAACCTTCACGGCGTCGGCGAGGATGTTCAGTCCGCGCTCGAGGCCGCGGCGTGCCTCTTCGTCAAATGCAATGATCTTGGCCATAACGGCTTTCGTCCTTCCGGAACAGTCATGCTGGGTGCTTAGATGTTGCATTCCAGACTGCGGTGCCCGCGACGGACGGGCCAACAGGAGCGATCTCTTTACGCTCCCGCAGGCCCTCACCTCAGTGGCTTGCTCTTTCACTCAACGCCGACCGCTTTTAGCAGTCATACGGCAAGAGTGCTAAGTCAATAATTAGCACTCCCGCACACTGAGTGCAAGCGATCACGGCTCGGTGCTTGGCGCGTCACAGGCAACAGCATCCACGGGTTCCGTGTCCGTGTCCGCAGGGCAGTCATAGGATTGGCGGCCCGGCACCGGCAGCTACACGGTGCGGACGTCCTCAGCCTGCGGCCCCTTCTGGCCTTCGCCGATGTCGAACTCCACGCGCTGGCCCTCTTCAAGGGTGCGGTATCCGGATGCCTGGATTGCCGACCAGTGCACAAAAACATCCGTCTGAGCTTCGTCCACAGTAATGAATCCGTAGCCTTTTTCCCCGTTGAACCATTTGACGATCCCCTGCGCCATGTGCGTTTCTCCCACCTTTTTTGCGAGCGAAAGTCCAGCCACGGTGATCATGGCGGAACTGGCCGCGGCACACAGAGCAGTCCGGAACGCGGAGCTGTTTCTGCCGGCTCCGGATCCTGCGCGGTACGGCTGGCACTCACTGTAGCCAGTGCAGGCCGGAGCGCCCGGTGCTGTGCAGGATTGTTATGGAGTATTTACGCAGCAGGAGGCAGTTTGGCTGCTACTGGAAGCCCGGGCCGGGCACCACGGTGACCAGCGTGAAGTCCGGCGACTGAACGACGGTGGGAATCCCCAGCAGCTGCGACAGCTCCTGGGCATTGGGCAGCTGGTCCTCGGTGCCGTAGAAAATGATCGATCCCTGCAGCGGCTGTCCGCCCCAGTTGGCAACCTGCGCCGTAGTCCAGCCATCGGCTCCCAGCCGGGCTGACACACTGGCTCCCAAACCGCCGATTCCGCTTCCGTTCAAGACCACTACGGGCTGGCTCCGGTCCGCTGCGGCAGGCGTGGGTGAAGGTGTGGGGGAAGGTGTGGGTGCGGGTTCAGCACTCGGTGCAGCGGTGGCGGACGGGGTTGGTTCCGTACTTTGCCCGGGTTCAGAGGCCTGCGGTTCCGGGGATTCCACGGAAGCGGAGGAATCTGCGGCAGGCGCCCTGTCGCCGTCGTCCGTTCCGATGCCCAGGCGGGGAAGGACAAAGTAAGCCGCCACCCCAAGCACCAGGGCGAGTACGCCAACGGTGATGATTAGGCCGAGTCCGCTTGAGCGCGAAGGGATCAGCCGTTCCCGGTGAACGCCCTGGCGCGACGACGTTTCGGGAACCTTGTCGAACTCATCCCGGGGGTAATTGCTCATGGTGAGGTATCAGTCCTTGGTCTCAGGTGGCGCCGGTTTAGACGTCAGAGCCTGAACGACGGGCGGTGCGCGCGCGCTGACGGGTTGTTCGTAGTCTACGCAGTCTCTTGACCAGCATAGGGTCGTGAGCCAGGGCGTCCTCGGTGTCGATCAGCGCATTGAGGACCTGGTAGTAGCGTGTGGCGGACATGCCGAACAGCTCGCGGATGGCTTGTTCCTTCGCGCCGGCGTACTTCCACCAGGCCCGTTCCAAGGCCAGCATCTGCTGTTCCTGTTCCCCCAGCGGGCTGTCGGGGTCAACCGCGCCGTCAAGCGAGAAGGCTTCGGTTGTTTCGGCCACAGAATGCTCCCAGATAGTTGACGGTTTCACCACCCATGTTAGTTGGTGAATAACAGCTCTGTCATTTGCGTCTTCCGCCCTACCGGAATAGCCCGTTCCCCTGCATCCGGCCTACGCTGGATGGGTGAGTTCAAGCGACCCGACGCTCTTTCCTCTGCCGCACGAGCTGCCCGGCGACAAACCGTTCCCGTTCGCCGCCCCCGCAGCGCTCAGTGATGTCATGGCTCCGGACTGGGCCTGTGCACTGGGTCCCGCTGCCCAGGACCTGCACCGGATAGCTGCCGGACTCCAGGAAGAGCGCGCGTCCGGACACACCGTCCTGCCTGCGCCGGAGAACATCCTCCGGGCGTTTTCCCGTCCCCTTGCAGACGTCAAAGTCCTGCTGATCGGCCAGGACCCGTATCCCACTCCCGGCCATGCCGTGGGACTGTCCTTTTCCGTGGACCCTGCAGTGCGTCCGCTGCCGCGGAGCCTGAACAATATCTATAAGGAACTTCACGCGGACCTCGGGATACCGCCCAGCGTCCACGGTGACCTTAGCTGCTGGTCGGACCAGGGGGTGCTGCTGCTGAACCGGGTGCTGACGGTTCGTGCCGGCAGTGCAGGGTCCCACCGCAAACGAGGCTGGGAGCAGATTACCGAGCTCGCGGTCCGGGGCGTGGTTGCCCGCCGCCTGGCTGACGGGAGCCGGGCCCCGCTGGTGGCCGTGTTATGGGGCAACGACGCCCGTTCAATCGTTCCGCTGCTCGATGATGTCCCGAGGATCGAATCCGCCCATCCCAGTCCGCTCTCCGCCTCGCGCGGATTCTTCGGCTCACGTCCCTTCAGCCGGGTTAACGAACTGTTGCAGCAACAGGGCGCCTCGCCAATTGACTGGCGGCCGGCGCGATACGGTAAAGAAAACGTCCTTTGATCTAGGAGAACCAAATGCCTGACCCTTCCGCGCCCGCCGCAAAGCCAGCGCAGGATGTTCCCCGCCGGGCCCGTCCGCTGTTGGTCCTGGAGGTTCTGCGGACGGAGCAGCTGACTCCCCACATGGTTCGGGTGATTGCCGGCGGACCCAATTTCTCCCGATTTGCGGCCAATGGTTTTGCCGACTCATACTGCAAGATCTGGTTCGGTCCGGACGGTAAGCCGCTGGACGGAACAGCGGAGCTCGAAGCACTCCGGGAACAGTTTCCCCGTGAACAGTGGCCGGTGTCGCGCACTTACACCATCCGCAGCGTCGACTCCGCCGCCGCAGAGATCGCCATCGATTTTGTGGTCCACGGAGACGAGGGGCTCGCCGGACCTTGGGCCGCCCGGGCCACAGCCGGTGAGACCCTCTCCTTCACTGGTCCCGGCGGGGCCTTCAATCCAGACCCCGACGCCGGCTGGTACCTTTTCGCCGCCGATGAATCCGCGCTCCCGGCCACGGCTGCCGTGCTGGAATCGCTGCCCGCGTCCGCCGTCGGGCAGGTCTTTCTGGAAGTGGGCGGGCCCGAAGACCGCCAGCCGCTGAAGACGCCGGAAGGTATCTCAGTGACTTGGCTGTACCGCGGCGACCTCCCGGCAGGAAACACCGGCCTGCTGGCAGCCGCTGTGGCCGATGCGCCCTGGACCAGCAACGATGTGCAGGTCTTTGCCCACGGTGAGCGCGAAGCGATGAAGGCCCTCCGGGATGTCTTTTTTGGCCTCCGCGGCTTGGAGCGCCGGCAGGTTTCTCTGTCCGGCTATTGGGCGGCCGGCCGGACAGAGGACGCGTTCCAGGCAGAAAAAAGGACCCCGGTCGGCAAGATCCTCTAGATCCTGCTTTCCGGGGCCCTCGGTCCGGGGCTCTTTCTTCCTGCCTAACGTCCAGGCGGTCTAACGTCCAGCCTGTCTAACGCCTAGCGGCGCCGGTTCCGGCGGTCGTTGCCGGAGAGGTTCCGGGTCAGCGGGCGGGCCAGATTGTCTCCAAACACCACGCCGCCGGCGATCGCAAGGATAATCGTAAGGGCGTTGAAGATGCCCACCGCACCAACGGTGATGTCGTCGGAGCCGATGCTCAGCCCGTACATCGCCCGGAAGATGGACAGCCCCGGGAACAGGAAGAGCACGGCCGGCACAGCCACGATCAGCTGCGGGGCACCCATGCGCAGGGCAATCATCCGTGCCAGCATGCCAATGAAGATCGCGGCAACGGCCGGTGTCAGCCGGGGGCCCACACCCACCAGCTCCGAGAGCTGGAATACTAGGAAGCCGGCCAGCCCGGTCAGGACCGTGGGGAGCACCAAGTTCATGGGCGACTGCTCCACCACGCAGATGGTCCCGAGCGCCACGGCCAGCAGCACCAGGGTCACTGCAAACGGATACTGGGAGCCCACCACCTGCGTCACATCCAGACGCGGCACACCCAGCAGCGCCCCGACCACCAGTGCGACGGCGATGCCCGCCACCAGCGCGCCGAACGTCAGGAACGCGGACAGGAAACGTCCCGACGCGGTGACCGGGAACCCGTTGATCGCATCCTGTACAGCTGAGACGAGGCGGCCGGTGGGCAGGAGCAGAAGGATGCCTCCGGCAACCACGATGCCCGGCGAAATGGGCACGTCCATGGACCAGAAGAGCATGGCAAGGGCCGTGACCAGGAAACCGCTCGCGGCCGTGGTGAAGAAGTCCGGAACACGCCAGCGCCCCAGCACCCGCTGCAACAAGCTGACCAGGAAGGTACTGACGAAAGCCACTAGGGAGGCCAGCGGGCCGCCGCCGATGAATCCCACAATCGCCGCCGCGAAGGCGCCGGTGGAGAAGGTCACGGCCCAGCGCGGAAACGGCTTTGGCCGGTGCATGATCTCATTCAGCCGGTTGGACGCCTCGGCGCGGGAGACACCGCCGTCGATAATGTCCGTGACCAGCTGGTGGACCAGGCCGAGGCCGGCATAGTTGTTGGTCCAGGAACGCACGACCCGCATGACGGTAATGGGGGTCTGGTCCTTGGGCGAGTAGTTCAGCAGAACGGACTGGTTGGTGATGTCCACTTCGATGCTGTCCAGGCCAAAGGCAGCGGTGACCGCGATGATGGCGGTCTCCACTTCCAGGGCGCCGGCACCGTAACGGAACATGGTTTCGGCAAGCCCCAGCGCCAGATCAAGCGTTTTCCTTGCGGAGGCATCCGGCCCGGCGGTGCGCACCAGGGGGTTCGCATACGGCGAGCCTGCCAGCCGCTCCACAATGGACATGGCCTGGGTGGGCGGAGTCTCACCCTGGACCAGGCGGCGCAGCATCCTTTTGGCAGCAGCCGATGAGCGGTCCTGCCGCTGGGCGCTGGCGCTGCCGGGATGGTGGTGGCTGCCGGGAACGGTTTTGCGCGCCCGAGGCTTCCGCGGCGGCTGGCCTGCCGGCGTGGTCTGTCCGGAGCTCAGCCCGCCTGAAGACCCTTTCGGCGACGTCTGCATGACGGACGTTGTGGGGGGCGGGGGTTTGGGCTTTGTACTGCGCAAGCCGACGCCGGCAGGACCTGTGGGCAGACCCGCGGCACCTTTCGGTGCCGCTTTGGGTGCCTTCGGCGCCTTCGGTGCTTTGCCTGGTACCGGCTGCCGCTCCGGCTGATTCTTGCGTTCCGGCTGGTTCTTGCGTTCCGGCTGATTCTTCCGTTCGGACCCGGCAGGTCCGCCCTGACGAATGACCGGGATCAGTCCCACCTGTGGGTCGGGATTCTGCGCAGGCTCTTGGCGGTCTGCATCGGACGTGTTCTCCAAAGGACTCACCCTTTCGCCTCTGTTGGCCTGATTCCGTTCAGGCGCGCTTCCTGTTTAGTAGAACGGCTGCTGATGCCGGCGCCAGTAAATCTGCCGCGCCACGCGTTCGCCGATGGTGTTCCAAATCTTGTACCGCAGCGGATCCAGGACCAGGTCATAACACCCCACGAAGTCCGTGACGGTCTTGGAAAAACTGGTCTTGAAGAGGCCCAGGCCGTGGTGGGGATGTTCCTTGTTCTTCAGCTGGTCGCTGGGGGGCGTGCCGCAGAAGTCATACTGCTCAATGCCGAAGTCTTCCTTCAGCTCGTTGATCGCGGTCCACTGCACCAGATGGGAGTCTCCGTACTGGTTACGCCGGGGCTTGGACCCGCCGTCCTTGTAGGTTCCCTTCTTGCCGTAGGCGATGACAAATGCACCGACGGTGGGTTCGCCCTCTTCAAACGCGAAGTAGAACCGGCCCTGGCCCGCCGCCACGAAGTTGGACCAGAAGCGGTGGTAGTACTCATAGGAGCGCATCCGGGCCGAAGAACGGTCCTCGATGTGGCTCATGAGCCGGTACATGATGCGCATATTCTCTTCGGTCGGCTCGACCCGCCGAACGTCGGCCCCCTCGCGAATGGCCCGGCGGACCGCGTTGCGTCCGCGGGAGGAGAGGTTTTTCAGCAGCTGCTCGGTGTCCGGTGTGGTGTCCAGAAGGGCCGTGGAGTCATTGGGCTGCAGGTTGAAGGTCTTCACCAGGCCGGCACCCTCGAACTGGGCACGCACCTCGGGGCTGTCCACAATGTCAGGTTCCACCTTGACGGCGAACACGTTCCTCTTGGTTTCTTTGATAAACCGGCGCAGCGCATCGAGGACCTCGGGGACGTGGGCCGGCTCCGCGACGTCTGGGCCCTTGATGAGGTACCAGAGGCTGCCCAGTCCGGGGACCTTCTTCTCTATGGCCAGGTTGTACGTCGTGTAACCGCGGCCCGTGAACACCAGATGGATGGGATTCCAGCCATGGCGGGACTTAACCTCGGCGTAGGAAGCGGACTGCAGCACGTTCCCGCCGCACGGGTTGGACTGCACGTGGCTGTCCCACTTTTCCATCTCGTCGGCGGTGGCCAGGCGTGCACTAAAGTCTCGCAAAATACCTCAACTAATCGCTTGATCGCTTGATCGCTTGCACCATTGCGGGTGATCCGGAGTGGTTCCGGAAAAACGCCCGGGGAACCGTCCCTCAGTCTATCTGCTGGTGTCATGGCTGGATGAAATCCGGGGGCTTCGACACTGTGAGATCACTTTCCCAAGAAGCACCGGTCCTTCCGGAACAAGATGGCTTGGCCGGATGGCCCGTGCCGCTAGACTAGATGCAAATACATGAACTTTTGAGGGAATGGCGGGCTTCATATGGGACGGCAGCTGGAACTGGGACTGGATACCTTTGGTGACGTCACCTCGGACCCGGACGGGGAGCGGCTTCCGCAGCACCAGGTGCTGCGCAACGTAGTGGCCGAAGCCGTCCTGGCGGATTCGGTGGGCATTGACTTCATCGGAGTCGGTGAACACCACCGCGAGGACTTTGCCGTTTCAGCACCGGACGTGGTCCTGGCAGCCATTGCCGGACAAACCAGCCGGATCCGGCTGGGTTCGGCGGTCACCGTCCTGAGCTCCGACGATCCGATCCGTGTCTTTCAGCGCTTTTCCACTCTGGATGCAGTCTCCAACGGCCGAGCCGAAGTGATCCTGGGCCGCGGTTCCTTCACGGAGTCCTTTCCGCTCTTTGGGCTGGATCTGGCACAGTACGAGGAGCTCTTCGAAGAAAAGCTGGAACTCTTCACCCGGCTGCGCAGCGAGAATCCAGTGACCTGGAATGGCAGCACCCGGGCACCCCTGCAGAACCAGCGGGTGTATCCCCCTACGGCGTCAGGCGAACTCCCGGCGTGGATCGCCGTCGGCGGCACGCCACAGTCCGTGGTGCGGGCCGCCCATTACGGACTGCCCCTGATGCTCGCCATCATCGGCGGTGAACCGGCGCGCTTTGCCCCGTTCGTGGATCTGTACAAGCGGGCCCTTTCCCAGTTCGGCCGTCCGATGCTTCCGGTGGGAGCCCACTCCCCCGGTTACGTTGCCGCCAGCGACGAGCAGGCACTGGAGGAAGCCTGGCCGCATTTCGAGCGCATGCAGAACAGGATCGGCCGCGAGCGCGGCTGGAGCCCCACCACCCACAGCGACTACCTGGCCTCCGCCGGCCCCGACGGCGCACTGTTCATCGGTTCCCCCGAAACGGTCGCCGCCAAGATTGTCCGGGTGGCCAAGGAACTGGACCTGAGCCGCTTCGACATGAAGTACAGCCTGGGCACCCTCCCGCACGAAAACCTGATGAACTGCATCCGGCTTTACGGCACGGAAGTTGCGCCGCTGGTCCGCGAGCAGCTCGCGGCCACGGATTCGCGGGACTGACGCTGACCGAAAAGCTGACACTGACCGGAAAGCTAAGCCGATGCCGGGAGGAACCAGCGGGTTCGGGGTATTGCCTCGGCTAGCTGCGCCGCCTGGTCCATGATCTTCCGGTCCTCCCCCGTGATGCGTTCCTGTTCCTGCCGCAGATACTCCCGCCACGTGGCGACGTCGTAAATCTCGCGGAACTGCCGGGAATCCGTCACCGAATGCACCAGCTCCCAGTCCCGGGCACCGGTGCGCATCCTGGCCAGGCGCACCTCATGCATCAGCTGCACAAACTCGGCAGCCTTTTCGGGGGCCAGCTCGTAGGCCGTGAGGATGGTGACCGGACCGTCGTTGGGCGCGGGTTCCTGAGCAGCTTCGATGCCCAGGTCCGCCTCAGCGACGCTCCGGTCCAGCCGGCCGGTGCGCGGCAGCAGCGGCAGTACGGCCACGCTCAGTCCTGCCGCCACCAACAGGGTTCCGGCCGCCACCAGCACCGGGGTGTAGCCGAACGCGGTGGCGAAAGAGCCCCAAACGGCGGCGCCGATGGCCTGGGACCCGGTGGTCACCATCAGGTAGACCGACAGCCCGCGTGCCCGCACCCATTCGGGCAGCGTGAGCTGCATGGCGCTGTTGAGGATCGAGAAGGTGGCGATCCAGGAAATTCCCGCAAGGACCAGCAGGATGGCCAGCAGGACTGCCGGCAGGAAACCGGCGCCGATGATTGCCGCGCCAAACACAACGGCGGACAGGCCCAGCATCAGGTTGTCGTGGACCCGGTCCTTCACTCTGGGAAGCATAATCACGCCCATGACGGCGCCGATGCCGATCGCTCCCAGCAGCACTCCGTAACCGGTTGACCCGAGCCGGAGGTGCCCGTTCGCGGCCACCGGCAGCAGCGCGTACAGTGCACTCGCGGGTGCCATGAAGAGAGCGGTCCGGAGCAGGATGCGGCGGATGCGCGGCGCTGCCCGAATGTAGCGCATGCCGGCGGCGAGCGCTTCCCCCATCCGTTCGGGATCATCGGGTTCCGGGGGCGCCCGCCACACATATACAGCCACTGCGGTACCCAGGAATGAGACCGCATTGAGGCCGAAGACAAAGGCCGGACCGAACAGGGAGATGAGCACGCCGCCCAGCGCCGGACCCACCGCCCGTGCCCCGTTGACTGCCATGCTGCTCAGTGCTGAGGCCGCCCGGATTTCCTCCCGTGGCACCAGGTCGGGATTGATGGCCTGCCATGCCGGCTGACTCAGGGCCACCCCGCAGCCGATGAGGAAGGTGTACAGCAGGAGGGAATCAGCATCCAGCAGTCCCAAGGCTGCCACCAGGGTCAGCAGACTGGCGGCACCGGCGGCAAAGAGATTTGCCCCGAGGATCAGGCGGCGGCGGTTGAAGGCATCGGCAAGGAAACCGGCGATCAGGCCAAGCAGCAGGGACGGCGCCAGATTGGCGGTCTGCACCAGGGACACCAGCGCAGGATTGGAGCTGTTTTCCACCAGATACCACTGAGCTCCCACCGTCTGTATCCACGTGCCGACGCTGGAGCCGATATTCGCCAGCCAGAGGATGAGGAACGCCCGGCGCCGCAGGGGCGCCCACGGTGATTCCGAAGCCATCAGAGCGCCTCCGTCCGGACGGTATAGGGTGCGGGTGCCGGCAGCGGGTCAGACCACGCGGGGAAACCCCGCCCATGCCTTGCGGAACCGTTTCCGTGCCCGCTCCCCGCGTTTCTCCTCCAGCGCATGCAGCAAGCCGTACGTGAACCCGTTCTGTCCCGCGCCTGAACTCCCCGCACCCCACCGGCTCAGATACTCCCGGCTGACCACACTGTCCTGGTGCTCCCCGAGAATCTTCTGCAGATGTTCGGCACCGGCGATCAGTTCGGAGGACCCCTTGGTTCTCACCGGCTGAGCAACCTCAGCGGCATAGCGCAGGCGTTTGGCGTCCTTGCGCGCCTCGTGCAGGAACTCGGACTGCTGTTCCTCACTGCCTGCCCTGCGGGCTTCCCGAACCGCCTGATGAAGGCGCTTGCGGTCCCGCTTCAGCATGCGTCCGGCACTCGAAGCAGCAGGCCTGTCCGCTTTCGGGGTGAATCCGGGGGCGGTCACCAGGGTTTCCAGTTGTTCCAGCAGCCGGAGGTACCGGACGCCGTTGAGCGCCTTCATGGCGACGGTGTGCGCTGACTTGTACTCGCCGTGCAGTTCTTGATCGATGCGCTGCTGCACCGGCCCCATCACCAGTTCAGCGGGCTGGTCCGCCACCAAAGCGTCCAGCCGTGACCGCATCACCTGCGCATCCCGTGCTTCCCCCAGGATTCCCGCCAGCCATTTCAATTCGTCCCGCACTTCACGCGCCGGCTCCGGGGCCACAAAGCTGCGGTAGCTGCCCAAGGCCGATCGCATCCGTCTGGTGGTGACCCGCATCTTGTGGACGGCATCCGCCTCGTTGGCCCGCATCCTCGGATCCTCGGCCAGCATGGCGAGGAACTGCCCGTGCAGGTAGGCCTGCAAAAGCAGCCCGACAGGGCCGCCGGGCTTCGGCGATGCGGGCTGTTTCGCAGCCACTCGCACGGCCATCTGCGCGGCAGACTGCGCGGCCTTGGATGCCCGCGCAGCTTCCTTCGGAACGGATTTTACTGCGGCGGGCTTTGTAGTTCTGGACCGCGGCTGTCCCGGCTTCGTGCGCCCGGACTTCGCCTGTGCAGGCTTTCCCTGTGCAGGCGCGGATACTGACGCTTCGGAAGTGGTTGTGGGCTTATTCGTGGTGCCGGATCGGGGTTCGTGCTCCTGGATTTCCGGCTCCTGAGCGGTAGGCATGGCTCAGTATAGGACCGGGAAAGCGGTCCTAGGCAGGGGGTTGAGCCCGTGCAGCGGTCCGGAGGGCAAGTCCCCTGTTATTTGGCCGCGGGCCACCGGTAGCATCGCCGTTACCAGCGGCAGGACGGCTGCGCAACAGCTTCAAACCTGCAGAGCATCTTCAAACATGAGGGCCGGGCATGAGATACAAGAAACTGGGCAACTCGGGAGCCACGGTCTCCGCGGTTGGGCTGGGGTGCATGACCTTCGGCAACCCGCAGCACGGAATGCACGGCTGGACGCTTCACGAACCGGAGTCCCGGGCCATCCTGCGCCGGGCGGTGGAGCTGGGGATCAATTTCTTTGACACCGCCAATGTCTACTCCTCGGGGGACAGCGAGCGCACCCTCGGCGCCACCGTCCTGAAGTACGTGCGGCGGGAAGAAGTGGTGATCGCCACCAAGGTGCACGGAGAAATGTCGCCCGGTCCCAACGGTTGGGGGCTCTCCCGCAAGCACATCCTCTGGCAGGTGGATGAAAGCCTGAAACGCCTGGGCACCGACTACATCGATCTTTACCAGGTGCACCGCTGGGACGCTTCCACTCCACTCGAGGAAACACTGGAAACTCTGGACGGCCTGGTGCGGGTAGGAAAAGTCCGTTATCTGGGGGCCTCCACCATGCACGCCTGGCAGTTTGCCCGGGCGCTGACCCTGCAGCAGGCGCACGGATGGTCCCCGTTCGTCACCATGCAGGCCCACTACAACTTGGTCTATCGCGAGGAGGAGCGGGAAATGCTGCCCCTGTGCGTTGCGACAGGGACCGGAGTGCTGGCCTACTCGCCGTTGGCCCGGGGCAGGCTGGCACGACCGTGGGATGACGTCACCCGGCGGCAGCAGCAGGATGAACGGGGCCACTCGCTCTATGCGGGCTCCGAAGATGCCAACCGGGCCGTCGCTGACGCTGTCCTCCGGGTGGCGCTGCGCCACGGCGTTCCACGCGCACGGGTGGCCCTGGCGTGGGTCTTGGCCCACCCGGTGGTGAGCGCGCCGCTGGTTGGTGCTTCCGACGTCGGGCACGTGGATGATGCGGTGGCCGCCCTGGACCTCCGGCTTTCGCCGGAGGACCTGGACGAGCTGGAGCAGGGCTACACTCCCCGCCCCGTGGTGGGGTTCTAGCCCTTCACGGCTCCGGCGGTGAGCCCGGAGGAAATGAACCGCTGCAGGAACAGGAACAGTGCCATGACGGGCAGCGCTGCAAGAACCGCGCCGGCGGCGAACACGCCCCAGGTGCGGGACTGGCTGTCCCCAACGAAGGAGTAGAGGCCCACGGCCAGGGTTTGGGCGTCCGGATCGTTCAGGACAATGGAGGCGATCAGGAATTCGCCGGTGGCCGTGATGAAGGACAGCAGTCCCACGATGGCCAGAATGGGAGTGACCAGCCGCAGGATGATCGTGAAGAAGATCTGGACGTGGCTGGCGCCGTCGATGCGCGCCGCCTCGTCCAGGGACTTCGGCACAGTATTGAAGAACCCGTACATCAGATAGGTGTTCACGCCCAGCGCTCCGCCAAGGTAGACCATGATCAGGCCGGTCTGGCTGCCCAGGCCCAGCCAGGGCACGACGTCGGAGATCCCGCTGAGCAGCAGGAAGATCGCCACGACGCCGAGCATCTGCGGGAACATTTGCAGGAGCATCAGGCTCATCAGCCCGAACCGGCGGCCGGTGAACCGCATCCGGGAGAACGAGTAAGCGGCCAGGGCGCCGAGGAAGACGGTCCCCGCGCTGGTAATCAGCCCGACGATGAGCGTATTCATGAACCACTTGGCGAAGGGCTTCTGCGGATCCGAGAACAGGTCGATGAAGTTGTCGAACGCGATGGTGGTGAACAGGCCGTTGGCCGAGACCAGCGTTCCCGTGGGGCTCAGCGCGGCTGAGAGCACGTAGGCCAGCGGGAAGAGCGCAAACACGCCCATGACCACGCCCACCAGGTGGCGCCAGCCCTTGTCCCGGAACCAGTGTCCAAAGCTTTTGCGCGGCTGCCCAACCGGGCCGGTGCCTGCGGTGCGTTCCGCGGCGCCCTTGCCTGCCGGGGTCAGAGTCGAATTGCTCATGAGTTCACTTCCTCCAGCGCCTTGGTCTGCCGGAAGCTGACCGCTGAGATGACTGCAACGATGATGAAGATGATGACCGCCAAGGCGCTGGCCAGGCCGTAGTCACGCCCTGAGCCCTGCCCGAACGCCACCTTGTAGACCAGGGTGATCAGCAGGTCCGTGGCGCCGATGTCCATGTTGGTGTCGGAGAACCGCGGCCCGCCGCCGGTGAGCATGAAGATCACGTTGAAGTTGTTGAAGTTGAAGGCAAAGGTGGAGATCAGCAGCGGAGCGGTGGAAACCAGCAGCAGCGGCAGCTTGATGGAACGGAAGATCCGCCAGGCCGAAGCACCGTCCATGCGTGCTGCTTCATTGACGTCCTCCGGCAGTGACTGCAGGGCCCCGGTGCAGACCAGGAACATATAGGGGAAGCCGAGCCAGGTGTTCACGAGCAACACGCTGAATTTGGCCAGCCAGGGATCGGTCAGCCAGGGGATGTCCGCTCCGCCGAAGAGTGCTTCGTTGATGAAGCCGAATTCCTGGTTGAGCATTCCGGACCACACCAGTCCGGCAAGGAACGCCGGGAACGCGTAGGGCAGGATCATGATGGTGCGGTAAATCTTCTTGCCGCGCAGGTTCGGGTGGTTGAACGTCAGCGCCAGGAACAGGCCCAGTCCGAAGCAGAGCAGCACCGATCCCAGGGCGAAGGTGAAGGTCCAGAGGATGACGCTGACAAGGGGGCCGCGCAGATCAGGATCGGTGAAGGCCGTCTTGAAATTGTCGAAGCCCACGCCCACCTTCCAGCCGGTGGCCAGGCGTTCGCCGTTGTCCGAGACATAGGAGCCTTCACCGCCGTCGGCGTAGACCACGCCGGTCTCGGTGTCAGTGAAGGTGTCAGCCGCCTCGTCGTAAACCAGGACCGGCTTGAAGACGTAGGCGTTGGAACCGTCGGCGGTCTGCAGGATGCCGTCGTCGAGGTCTTCCGAAAGCGGAACCTTGATGGCGGTGATGTCCTGCTGGACGGACAGCAGTTCGTTGAAGTTCAGGGTCCGGTAGCCGTCCGCGCCCACGGCTTTGCCGGTGCCGCCCATTTGCGCGTCCTCGACGTCTTCCAGGGGTTCGCCGGTGGTGCCGATGCGCACGCCGCCGTCGGGATCGGTGACCAGCAGGGACAGGACGTCATCCTTTTCCACCACTGACACCTGATAGGCCGGCGAATCCGGAACGCGCTTCTGCGCGCTCATGGAAATGGAGGAAATGGCATCATCCTTGGTGCTGTTGTGCCCGTCGCCGTAGTTGGTGAACGCCACGTAACCGCTGTACACCACCACAAAGACCTGAAAAACGAGCAGGAAAAGAACACCGGGGGCCAGGTACTTGGCTGGCAGGCCGCCGCGGCGCAGGTAGATCCAGTTGATGAGCACCGTTACGGCGGCGGCAACGGCGAGAATCAGCCATTTCTCATTCATGAACAGGGCCATAAGGACGTATACGGCAAACGCATCCGTCAGGCCCAGGAGCAGGATTTTCGCGAGCAGGCCTGCTGTTGAATCCGGGCTGCGGCGGGGTTTCTTCTGCGCTGCGGGAGTGCGGGAGCGGACAGGGGTGTCCAGCTGGTCAACCATCGGGGTTCTCCTTGAACCGGTTCGGGCCGGGACGCCGCTCAGAAAACTGGCGGCGTCCCGGCCCGGATACCTTGTCCGCCGGCGAAGGCGCCGGCGGACGTGTCTATCTCAGGTGCGGCTGATGCCGGACTACTTGGCGATCTTGGCTTCGACGTTGCTGACCATCTTTGCCCAGGATTCTGCGGGATCGCCCTGGCCCTTGATCAGGGCGAGTTCAGTGCCGCCCCAGTCAGCCCAGACGGCGCCCATTTCCGGAATGGCCGGCATGGGGACGCCGTCGGCGCCGATCTTGCCGAAGGCTTCGACGATCGGATCTTCTGCAGCCTTCTCAAACGATGCGGTCAGGGCCGGCGGACGTCCGCCGCCTTCGAACATGGCGTCCTGCACGGCCTCGGTGGTCAGATAGTTCAAGGCAAACTCAGTGGCGGCCAGGGAGTTCTGGCTCTTGGAGCTGATGAAGAAGCCGTTGACGCCAATGAAGGGCTGGGCGGGCTGGTCACCGGTGGTGGGAAGCGGGTCGACGACGACGTTGATTCCGGCTTCCTGGGCCAGCGGCACGTTCCACGGGCCGGTCAGGAAGTACGGGGAGGCCCCGGCGTTGAACTTTTCCTTGGCGATGTCTGCGGTGATGTTGGAGTTCAGGATGCCTGCTCCGCCCTCACCCCATTCCTTCACCTTGGCGGCGAAGGCCGCGCCGTTTTCGTTGCCCAGCTCCAGCTTGGAGGCGTCGTAGCCGCCGGTCTCGTCAGTTCCGAAGACGGGTACGCCCATGGAAGTCTGGAACGGGTACAGGTGGTACGGATCGCCCTGCTTGGGATCCATGCCCACCAGGAACGGGAACTCGGCACCCTTTTCGACGGCAGCCTTGCCGTTGGCGATGACTTCGTCCATGGTGGTTGCCGGTTCGGGAACCAGGTCGGCGTTGCGCAGCAGGCCAATGTTTTCGATGGAGTAGGGAACGCCGTAGGTGCTGCCCTCATACGTCATGGCCGCGACGGAGGATTCCTGGAAGTCTGCCGCCTTGTCGCCAAGCTCGATCGGCGCAATCACGCCGTTCTGGACGAACTTGCCCAGCCAGTCGTGCGGGCCGACGATCAGGTCCGGGCCCTTGCCGGTGGGAACCTGGGTGATGAAGTCATCAGAGACCTGCTCGAAGTCCTTGGTCACCAGCTTGATTTCGATGCCAGTGTCTTCCTTGAACTGAGCAGTGACGTCAGTCAGGGCCGGAGAACGCTCAGCGTCAACCCACATGGTGAGGGTGGTGGCGCCGGCGCTGGCCAGGTCCGTGGAGTCCGAGCTTTCGGCAGCGTCGCCGCCGCCGCAGGCGCTGAGGACAAGGGCAGCGGTGACCGAAACGGCCCCGAGAGCGAAGGAACGGCGGCCAAACGCCGTCGTACCCGTGGTGTGCACCTTCATTGGTGTACCTCTCCTAGATTTTCAATGGTGTCAGGCTGTCTCAGGCAGCGCCCGAGTCCTCCCTGAGCTGTGCAGCGCAGGGAACAGGAGCAAACGGAGAGTCTCCGTCGGGACCTAAGTATGGAGAAAGTGTAAGCGCGTACACCGTGTGCGTCCAATCACAGATTTGGATCACAGTGCATGACCGGGTGGGGAACCGTTTCCGCATCGCTGTTCGGGAGAATTACTTCGAATTATCAGCACTCTTAGCGTCGGAACGTACTGTGTAAGCGTTTTCATTTATCGCCGTCCGTGCCCCTAGGATGGCACCCATGCTCAGCGACGTTATCTCCAGCCCTGGCCCCGATGCCAACCCCGCCCTCGTCCCCCTTCACGCTGCCTCCAGTGAGCATGACCGCCAGTGGTGGCGCTCGTCGGTCATCTATCAGGTCTATCCGCGCTCCTTCCGCGATCTGAGCGGTGACGGCATCGGCGACCTGCCCGGCATCACCGCCGAGATGGCGTCGCTCGCCGAGCTGGACATTGATGCGCTGTGGCTTTCACCGTTCTACCGGTCTCCGCAGAATGACGCCGGGTACGACGTCGCCGACTACTGCTCCGTCGATCCCCTGTTCGGAACGCTGGACGATTTCGATGCCCTTGTTGACGCGGCTTCCGGCCACGGCATCCGGATCATCGTGGACCTGGTGCCCAACCACTGTTCCAACGAACACGCCCTGTTCCAAGCGGCGCTGGCGGCTCCGCCGAATTCCCCCGAGCGTGACATGTTCATTTTCCGCGACGGAGCCGGTGAAAACGGTGACGCTCCGCCCAACAACTGGCAGTCCCATTTCGGCGGATCGGCCTGGACCCGCACCAACAACACGGACGGTACCCCCGGCCAGTGGTACCTGCACCTCTTTGACTCCAGCCAGCCCGACTTCAACTGGGACAACCCTGCCGTTCGCGCGGAGTTTGAGCGCGTGCTGCGCTTCTGGCTGGACCGCGGCGTCGGCGGTTTCCGCGTGGACGTTGCCCATGCCCTCATCAAGAAGTCCGATCTCCCGGACTGGGGCGGCCGTGCTGACGGCTGCTCCTCCGAAGGTTTCCCGGGACACGAGGCTCCGATGTTCGGCCAGCCGGAGGTCCACGACATCTTCCGTTCGTGGCGCAAGCTGCTGGACGAGTACGACGGCGAACGCGTCCTGTGTGCCGAGGCCACCATCGATCCGCTGGACCGTCTTTCCGACTGGGTACGCTCCGACGAGATGCATCAGACCTTCAACTTCGCTTACCTCAACCACGAGTGGAACGCCGGTGCCGTGCGCCACGTCGTCGGCTCCTCCCTGGAGGCCTTCGACAAGGTGGGTGCGCCCACCACGTGGGTGCTGTCCAACCACGATGTCGTCCGCCATGCCACACGGTTCGGCATCGAAGGCCACCAGGAGCGTCCCGGTGACGGCCTGGGCCCGGAGGATCCGCAGCCCAACTACGAACTCGGGCTGTCCCGTGCCCGCGCAGCATCGCTGCTGATGCTAGCCCTGCCCGGCGGCGTTTATTTGTACCAGGGTGAAGAACTGGGCCTTCCGGACCACACCACCATGCCGCATGACTTCCGCCAGGACCCCAGCTATCACCGCACGGGCGGGGCTCGGCTGGGCCGCGACGGCTGCCGTGTTCCGCTGCCGTGGCACGCGGCGTCGGACAGCTTCGGCTTCAGCAGCACCGGCGCGGCCTGGCTCCCCCAGCCTGCCGACTGGGCCTTGCTGGCCCGGGACGCCCAGCGTGAGGATCCGGCATCAACGCTAAACCTGTACCGCAGTGCGCTGGCGGTCCGCCGGGAGTATGCCCTGGGCGCCGGTTCGCTGGCGTGGTGGCCCGACGTCGACGGCGAATCAGTTGTTGCCTTCCTCAACGGCAATGTCCTGGTGGTGCTCAACATGGGCAGCGAGCCTGTTGACCTTCCTGCGGGCGAGGTGCTGGTCGCCAGCGAAGCGGGGGCTGCCGCCGGAGGAATCCTGGCGCCCAACCACGCCGTCTGGCTCCGGCTAAGCTAATTCCTGCGGCACCGGGCCTGGCCCGGTGCCGCAAAAATGTTTCACTGCCGGCTTCCGGCCGGCCCGTCTGACCTGGCCGGCCAAGCCGCCAGCCCCGCAGAAGCCGATCCGAGGAGAACCGTGGCAGGCATCAAAGATGTGGCCGCACGTGCCGGAGTTTCATCGGCAACGGTCTCTCGCACCCTCAGCGGCAACGGCAAAGTGTCCGAATCCACCCGCCGCAGGGTCCAAGCAGCCGCCGATGAGCTGGGATACGTCCTGTCCTACAACGCGTCGTCGCTGGCCTCGGGACGAAGCCGCAACATCGGAATTGTCATGCCCACCGTGGGTCGCTGGTATTTCTCCCAGGTTCTCGAAGGTGCTGCTGCTGCGCTCATTGATGCCGGCTACGATCTCACGCTGTACAACACCAGCGACGGTCCGGGTCACCGCGAGAGCGTGTTGACGGAGATGCTGCGCCGCAAGAGGCTCGACGCCGTCATAGCGGTGGCCCTGAAACTCACCGACGAGGAACTCGCCCAGCTGCATGCTGTTGGCAAGCCGATTGTCGCCATTGGCGGCCCGCTGCCCGGGACCCACACCATCCGGGTGGATGAAGCCAGCATTTCCATGCTGGCCACGGATCATCTGGTTTCGCTGGGCCACACACGGATTGCCCACATCGGCGGCGGTGAGGAACTCGAACGCGACTTCCGGCTGGGGAGCACCCGCCGGGACGGCTACGAGCGGGCAATGGCACGGGCCGGGCTGGAATGCCTGCACATCAATAGTCCTGACTTTTCAGTGGCCAGCGGCGTGGAGGCCGCAAAGAGTCTCCTGGCGGCACCCCACAACCCTCCCACAGGCATCTTCTGTGCCTCGGATGAACTTGCCATCGGGGCTATCCTCGCCGCCAAGGGACTTGGGCTGCGTGTTCCTGAGGACTTATCCGTCATCGGCATTGACGGCCACGAGCTGGGGGAGGTTTTCGGTTTGACCACCATCAGCCAGGATCCGAAGGGCCAGGGGGCCGCCGCCGTCGCAGCGGTGCTGTCCCTGTTGGCAAAGAAACCGCTGGAAGCCGACTGGATCCAGCGGTTCTACCCCACCGACTTCGTTGTCCGCTCCAGCACCTCGGTCCCCTCCGAGCTCCGCCGCTGAGCGGTTGCTTTGAGCAAGCGGTTCCTTTGAGTGAGCGGTTCCTTTGACGCCTGGGGTTCCACCCTCGTTATGCCGTGAAAACCGTGCTTGACTTGAGCGTCAACCAACCCAGTTCTGCTGCCCGAGGAATACCGCCGCACCCATGACCCTTTTTCTCTGGATCCTGCAGATAGTCCTGGCCCTCATGTTCGTGGGAATTGGAGGGCTGCGCCTGACCCGCCCTGCGTCCCGTCTGAGGAAGCTGCCTTGGACTGACGGGTATGCCCCGGGGACCATCCGCGCCCTGGGGGCAGCGGAACTTGTTGCCGGCGTCTGTGTCCTGGCTCCCGGGATACTGGGGTGGTCTCCTCTTGTGACAGCCGTAGCTGCAGGCTGTTTGGCCGCGCTGATGACCTTGGCGGTGCTGATGCACCTGAGGCAGGGCCAGCGGCAGACCGCAGTGCTTCCGGCTATCCTGCTGGTAATGGCCGGAATTGTGTTGTGGGGCCGGTTGGACCAAATGATGTGACGAACTGACTGATTGATGTAGGTGGAGTGGCATGCCGGACGTGGCTCAGGCCGTAGCGGAACTTTACGCACTGATGCCCGATACGTTCACCTCAGCCAGAAACAATTTGGCTGCAGAAGCCGCAAAAGCGGGGAACAAGGAGCTGGGCAAGGCGCTGCGGTCATTGCCCAAGCCGTCTGCCGGGGCTTGGCTGGTCAACATGTTGGCCCTGCACCGCTCTGAGCTCATCTCGGAAGTCTTGGAGCTGGGTGCTGTGCTGCGCGAAGCCCAGGATGACATGGACCAGCAGCAGCTGCGGCGGCTCAGCGGGGAGCGTCAGCGCCTGCTGCGTTCTGCCGCCCGAGAGGCCCGCAGCCTTGCTGAGGAGCTTGGCCGCCCGGTCAGCGCAGCTGTGGGTGCCGAGGTGGAACAAACGTTGTGGGCGGCCATGACCGACGCCGATGCTGCCGCGGCTGCGGCCAGCGGCCAGCTGGTGCGCGCGCTGGAAGCCAACGGTTGGGATCCTGTGAACGTGGACGGATCCGTAGCGGATCCGTCATCAGTCCGGCCCCTCTCTGCCAGCGGCGGCCAGCAGCGCAGGTCTGCGTCCAAGCCCGACACTGGAGCCGGTGCCAGCGGGAACCAGTCCGCCAAAAAGAAATCTGCTGTTAGTGCTGCGGCTGCACGGGCGCTCCGGGCGGCCAAAACGTCCTTGGCGGACGCCCAGCGCGATGCTGAGCAGGCCGAGGAAACGCTGCGGGCTGCACAAGAAGAGATCGACGCCGTCGCCGCCCGCCGTGACGAATTGACTGATGAAATTGACGACCTGCGGGACCGGATCCGCGAGCTGGAACACGAAGTAGCAGCAACCGATCGGCGCTCCGGCACGCTGGAACGGGCGCGAGACGGCGCCCGCCGGACAGCCCGGGCGGCACGCCGAGCGGTGGAAAAGGCACAAACCAAACTTGAGGAGCTGGGTTAGCCGGCTCGGCACCACCCTGATGCAACCCAGCCCACCCGGCGTAGCTCGGCCCCACCGGCGCACTCGGCCCAAGTTGCGGCCATCTTGTCTGGTCAGAAGGGTGGTGGATCCTCACCATAGCCACGGAGCTCGTCGGCGGAGATCCAGCCCGACATCCGGCTTACAGCAGGTTTCGTGGCTTCCACTCTGGGTCCCGTGCTTAGCCCTGTGCCTGGTCCCGCGCTGACTCCTGCGCTAAGTCCTGCGGCCAGGGTGAGGTGCGGATCCGTGCGGTAGGTCCGACCGCCCGGGGAGGTCCACTCAATAATTCCGGGACTGTGTTGTTGTGCCTTCCAGAAGCCCCGCGACTTGAACATGTGATGCCGTCTGCACAAGTGCTCCAGGTTGTCGTGATCGGTGGTCCCGCCGTGGGACCACGGTTTGGTGTGGTCTATTTCGGCGATCGCGGCGTTGGTTCGGCATCCCGGGAACCGGCAGGTTCCGTCCCGTGCCCGCAGCCAGCGCTGCAGTCCGGCAGGTACTTTCCGGCGCCGCCCGACCCGCAGTATCTCGTCAGTGTCCGGGTTTCGTTCCACCGGAGTCCAGTGTGCTGCCTGCCGGGCCAGCCGGCGGGCAGTTTCGGGGCTGATCGGCCCGTATCCGTGCAGTTCGGCAGGCTGTTCGTCGGCACCGAACAGGGTCTCGGCGGTGATCAGGACCAGGATTTCGGTGCGGGCCCGGGCACGTGTCCGGGCCTGGTTATCCTTGTTACCGCTGTCCCGGGCCTCGTTGCGTCCAGAATCTGGGGCACGGCCACCCAGGCCGCCGCCGTCCATCACCTCGCTGGCAGGCACACTTCGTTCGAGGTCATAACTGTCCATTGCATCCTCATCACCGTCGAGCAAGTCAGCCAGAATGTCCGCCCGCAACTGATCCACTCCCCGCGGATCCCCCGCACCCTGTTCACCCCGCGCCGCCGTGGTCAGCTGCGTATAAACCAGCTGCGCCCTCGCTGCCGGCAATAACGCCGACAGCCACGACATCCCGTCCTCATCCGGCGCCAAACAGACCCGCCGGCGTTCAAAAGCACTCTGGTGCCGGACCGGAATGGTGTCCGGATACCGGCCCTCCCGCAACCTTCTGGCCTTCACCCGGAACTGGGACGATGTCTGCCCCGCACCAGCAGCCTCCAGCAGGGAAGCCTCGAAGCCGGCCAGTTCGGAGTCTGGGACGTTCTGGGATTGGTCCAGCACCGTCTGCACATGCCCGTAACCCAGGCTCCCGTCTTCCAGCCGGGCCAGGGTCGCGGTGTGGGTGGTGCACAACCGTCCCGCCTCACTCATCAGCATCTTCGCGGTGTTCGTGGGCAGGTGCAGGATGGCTGCGGCTTCCTCTGCGGCCAGGCTGAAGGTCAGGGCCGGATCTTCCCGGCCGATGTCTTCGAGCAGGTCGTCACGGAAGAGGGTTTGCATCCGGTGCAGCACTTTGGCTTGCTGGGCCTGGGCCCACCGCACCAGCGCATCCAATCGGGACAACACCGCACTGGCTTCGTCCTGGGTCAGGGCCTCCGCACCCTGCAGGACCAACGAACCGGTAAGCCCGTCCCGATAGGACGGACTATGGGCAGGGGCCGGAAGGAAACCGTCTTGGCTGGAACCTGCATCATCGACCCTGCGCGAAGCTGCGAAGACCGACAGGCTCGGGCCGGCAGCCTGCCCGGCACCGGATGCTTCACCGGTGCCGCCGCCTCGAAAAGATCCGTTCTGATCCATGTCTTCAGGCTTTCACCTGCCACCGACATTTCCGTCCCGAAAACAGCCCCAAAAACCCCAAAACAGGCCACTTTGGGACGTTCCAAATACTCGACTTTTCACGTGGACTACCTGCGCCAGGGTCGGATTACCTGCACGGCCCGGACCTGTCCGGACGCTCCCGCGGAGCGACAAACCCTCCGGAACCCGTAAATACGTCCAACAAATTCGCCCTAATTATTAGCGTGCACCGGTGGTACGTTCGGAACCCGACAGACATTACGCCTTCTTTGGAGGAACCATGACTGATCACGTAGCGCCCGTCAGCGATTGCTCCGTTCACAGCTGCGACTACAACCACGACGGCTGCACTGCCTATGCCATCACGGTGGGCGGAGCCCCCGACCATGCCAGCTGCTCCACCTTCATTGACACCACCGAAACCGGTGGTCTGCCCAAAGTTCTGGCCTCCGTGGGCGCGTGCCTGCGGAGCGAATGCCAACACAATGACCACCTGATGTGCACTGCCCATGATGTCAAAGTCGGCCCCGGAGCCGAGTCGGCGGATTGTTTGACGTATCAGTCCCGCTGACAAACGGGCATCTGGCCTCCAACTGGGCCGGATAAGCCCCGCCGGACAGGCGTCCCCACTGAACAACGCAGGAACCCACAACACCGGCGCAAATCCTTGAGCGCTGCACAGAATGTGACCCAAGCCTCACAAACCCTGTAGCGTTGGTGGGCATCAACCTGCCTTGAAGGAGAACAATGCCCGGCTTGGACACTGCTTTGACACCTCTGCGCTTTCTCGAACGCGCAGCTCAGGTACACCCGGAAAAAATCGCTGTAATAGACGGTGACCGGACCCTGACCTACCGGGAGCTCGCAGCGACGGTCACGAAGACGGCACACGCGCTTCGCGCATCCGGTCTGGAGGAGGGCAGCCGCGCGGCATTCCTTGGCACCAACTCAGCAGAACTGCTGATCGCCCACTACGCCGTCCCCCTTGCCGGCGGCGTCATCGTGCCGCTGAACACCCGGCTGTCCCCGCCCGAAGTGGCCTACATCTGCAACCATTCCGGAGCCACCCTGCTCTTCGGCGACCCGGACCTGCTGCGCGGACTCGGCACCCCGGAACTGGAAACGGTCACCGAAGCTTTCTCCTTCCCGCTCCAGGACGGAACCTCCGACACTGTGGAGGGAACGACGTCGTACGCCGATTTCCTGTCCCGCGGAACCGACATTCCTCTCCCCTGGGAAGTCGCAGACGAAAACACTGTCATCAGCCTCAATTACACCTCCGGCACCACCGGCCGGCCCAAGGGCGTGATGTACACGCACCGCGGGGCCTACCTAAACTCGCTCGGCGAGGTCCACCACCAGGGCTTCGACGCAGACACTACCTACCTGTGGACGCTGCCCATGTTCCACTGCAACGGTTGGTGCACCACCTGGGCGCTGACCGCCGCATCCGGTACCCACGTCTGCCTGCGCGCCGTACGCGGGCCGGAGATCTGGCGGCTGATCGACACCCACGGCATTGACCATCTGGCTGGCGCACCCACCGTACTGAGCGCCATTGCCACCGCGGAGGAAGCCCACGCCCTGGAACACCCGCTGACCATCGTCACCGCCGGCGCTCCCCCGAGCCCCACCGTCATCAACAAAATCCATCAGCTGCAGGCCACCGTGGTGCATGTCTACGGCCTCACCGAGTCCTACGGCCCGTACGCGGTGTGCGAGCCGCAGGCCGCCTGGGCGGACCTGGACGCGGACGCGCTGGCCAAGAACATGGCACGCCAGGGCGTGGGCATGCTGACTTCCGAGCGCCTGCGCGTGGTCCGCGACATGCCTGACGACGACGGCGGGCTGGCCGACGTGGCCGCGGACGGTGTCGAGATGGGCGAGATCGTGATGCGCGGGAACTCTGTGATGAAGGGGTACTACCGCGACGACGAGGGGACGGCAACAGCTTTCTACGGCGGCTGGTTCCACACCGGAGACCTGGGGGTCATGCATCCGGACGGCTACGTTCAACTGCTGGACCGTTCCAAGGACGTGGTGGTGTCCGGCGGTGAGAACATTTCCACCATTGAGGTGGAACAGGCGCTGGCCAGCCACCCGGCTGTGGCCGACGTCGCCGTGATCGGCATCCCCGACGAACGCTGGGGTGAGCGGCCCAAGGCTTTTGTGGTGCTGGCCCCGGGCCGGGACGTGACCGAAGCGGACCTGCTGAAGCACGTTAAATCCCAGATTGCTTCCTACAAGGCTCCGGGCAGCGTGGAGTTCATTATTGATCTGCCCAAGACATCCACCGGGAAAATCCGCAAGAATGAACTGCGGTCCTCGGAATGGGAAGGCCGCGAAGCGCGCATTAACTAGGGCACTTTTTTGAGCGAACCGGACCGCAATCCGTAACGGGTAAGGAGAACACATGGCCGCCGTCGTGCTGGGCTGGAATCCGGCCACTGCGTTTGGTGCCGGACCCGGCCGCGCAGACTATGCCATGGCTGCGGCGACGGTGGACCGCACGGGACTCTTCGGGATCCGCTGGCGGGTGGGACGCGGACAGCAGATGGCGCGCGGCACCGACGTGTGGCTGTTCGCCCAGGGCCGGCACGGCCGCGGGCTGCTGGGTCACGGGGTGGTGGCCGCCGCGCCCCAACCGGGCGCGGCACTGCCGGCCCGGTTGGGATTACTGGCCGGAGTCGTTTTTGACCTGCTGCTGCCCCCGGGCGATGCCCTGCCGGCTGAGCTGCTGCAGGAGAGTGTGCCGGACCTGAACTGGAACGCCGTGCGCAGTACGGGAACCGTTGTTCCGCCCCCCGCAGAAGGGCAGATGCGTGCCGCATGGACGTCATATCTGAGGTCGCGGCCGGTCCCCGAGGGCTGGCTGGGGGCTGTGGACCCCACCATTCCACTGCCGGGAAGCCTTCCCCAGGACACCCTGCGCGAAGTAGCGGTGAACCGCTGCGAGCATGACCCCGAGGGGGTGCAGCGGTGTGTCGCTTTCCACGGAACATCGTGTGCTGCCTGCGGCCTGTCAATGGAGCAGATGTACGGACCGGCGGGAGCATCCTTCGTCCAGGTGCACCACATTGTTCCGCCGTCAGCCATCAGCCCTGATTATGTTCTGGATCCGGTATCCGATCTGGTGCCGATGTGCCCCAACTGCCATGCCATTGCGCACCGGGGCGCCCCCGACCCATACACTCCGGCGGAACTGCGGCAGATGCTGGCCTCGGCAAGGGGTGCACAGCCGTTCCGCAACTCCATTCCCGGCACGGTCCCCACACCGGAACAGCTGGATGCCCAGGCTGACGCTGCACGTCTCAGGGATACGTCCCTGCATCCCAAGGACACCCAGTAGAATCGGTAGCCCCATGAGCATTCCCGCCAGCACCTCCAAATCAGTCCGCGTGGACGCCTGGCTGTGGGCCATCCGTGCCTACAAGACCAGATCCGCCGCCACCGCTGCCTGCCGCGCCGGCCATGTCAGGTTGAACGGCAACCCGGCCAAGGCCGCCCAGCCGGTCCAGCCCGGAGACACCATCAGGGTCCGCCAGCCCGGTTATGAACGGATCCTGGAAGTCCGACAGCTCATTGCCAAGCGGGTGGGTGCGGAGGCTGCTTCCCATTGCTTTACCGACCACACTCCTCCCCGTCCGGTGGGACCCGCGCTGGGTGTTCCGCTTCGGGACCGCGGCGCCGGACGTCCCACCAAGAAAGACCGCCGGGAAATCGACCGGCTGCGCGGCGATCGCTGAGCCGAAACACGGCTGCGGAAGTTAGCGGAACCGGATCGGAGTCGGGCCGGGTCAGGCCGGATCGGGCCGGGTCAGGCCGGATGCCGCCGCAATTGATCGTCCACAAAGCGCGGAGCTGCAGCAATAATTCCGGCTACGGCCATGACGGCAGCTGATGCAATGAGGATGAGCAGCGGAACCGTCCAGCTGCCCGTAGCCTCGTGCAGGGCACCGATGGCAAACGGGCCTGCCGCTGCCAGCAGATAGCCCACCGGCTGGCAGAACCCTGACAGCTCCGCGGTCACCCGGGGATCCCGTGAACGCGCCGTGATCAGGGCCAGCGCCGTGGGGAACGCAAAGCCGCCGACTCCGAGCAGAAGCGCCCACATCCACGGCACCGTTGCGGGGGCCAGCAACAAACCCAGATACCCGGCCGCCACCGCTGCTGCCAGACCTGCAATGTAGAAGTGCAGGCCCGGAGCCCGCGCCACCAACGCCGGCATGATTAGGCCCCCGGCTATTCCCAGGGATGCAAGGATGGCCGCCATCAACCCGGCCTGAGCCTGCTCCAGTCCGGCGTCGCGGTAAATCTGAGCCACCCAGCCAAACTGGACGTAGGCGTGCATGGACTGCACACCGAAGTACACGCACAGCGCCACAGCGGTCCGGGAAGACGTGATCCGCAGCCGGTCCCTCGGTGCCGACGCATCCTCCATATGCACTGCTGTCCTGCGGTTGCGCACGGAGACCAGGATCCAGGGAACAAACGCCGTCAGGGCCGCCAGCCCCCATATCCTGAGGCTGAGCTGCCATCCCCCGGAATCCGAGGCGGTCAGCGGCGCTGCCACCAGCAGAGGAAGCGTGGCTCCCGCCGCAAGGGTTGTGCCGTACACCGAATTCAACAGGGCAGTTCGGGACCCGCCGTGGCTCTTGATAAAGGCCGGGACCAGGATATTGCCCATCGCCATGCCGGCGAACGCCAGCACCGTCAGAGTCATGAACAGCACCGGGGAAAGCGCTATCGACCGGAGCAGCAATCCGGCGGAAACCAGCCCCAGCCCCAGGGTGATGGTCCACGCGACACCGGCCCTGCGCGAGACCGTCACGGCGAGGGCTCCCACCACCGCGAAGGTGAGGCCCGGCAACGCGGTCAAAATCCCGGCCTGGACCGATCCCATGCCAAGACCCGCCTGGATCTCGGCGAGGACCGGCCCCACCGACGTCGCACCCGGCCGCAGGTTCACTGCCACCAGGATGACGGCGACGGCGGCCAGCCACAGGGGCAGCGGCACGGTGCCTTTACGTTGGGTTGCAGACCGGCCGCCGAATTCGCTCATCTGAGCGTTTCTAGCATGTCTGCCGGAAAACAGCACGCCGGCTGTGTGCCGCGGGTGTCCTTACGCCCCTTACGCCTGTGCAGCCACCGCCGGGCGGCTGTCACCGGTTTCCACAAACCGGTGATGCCAGGACAATGACTCGTCCAGCAGGTGCGGAGTGTGCTTGCCGAAGCTCTCGCGGCTGGCCCGGTCGAAGTAATCCTGCAGCAGGGGCTGGAAGTCCGGATGCGCACACTTCTCGATGATGGTACGGGCCCGCTGCTTGGGCGACAGCCCGCGAAGGTCCGCCAGGCCCTGCTCGGTCACGATCAGCATGGTGTCATGCTCCGTATGGTCCACATGGCTGACCATGGGCACGATGCCGGAGATTTTCCCGCCCTTGGCTGTGCTCGGTGAGAGGAACGCGGACAGGAAGCCGTTGCGGGCAAAGTCACCGGATCCGCCGATGCCGTTCATCATGGCCGTGCCGGCCACGTGGGTGGAATTCACGTTGCCGTAAATGTCCGCCTCGATCATGCCGTTCATGGCGATGCAGCCCAGCCGGCGGATGAGTTCGGGGTGGTTGGAGATCTCCTGGGTGCGCAGGATGATGCGCTTGCGGTAGAACTCGATGTTGGAGTTGAACTCTTCGATTCCCGCAGGGCTCAGCGAGAAGGACGTCGCGGACGCCACGCGGATCACCCCGTCGCGGATCAGGTGCAGCATCCCGTCCTGAATGACTTCCGTGTAGGCAGTCAACCCGGTGTACCCCGAGGTCGCCAGCCCGCCCAGGACGGCATTGGCGATGTTTCCTACACCGGACTGCAGCGGCATGAGCTTGTCGGTCAGCCGGCCGGCTTTGATCTCGTCCCCGAAGAAATCGATCAGGTGCCCGGCGATCTGCGTGGAGGTTTCATCGGGTGCAGCGAAAGGAGTCATGCGGTCCGGAGCATCGGTTTCCACGACGGCGAGGACCTTGTCCGGATCCAGCCGCAGGTAGGGCTCGCCGATCCGGTCATCCGGATTGACCAGCATGATGGGCTTGCGGTGCGGAGGCAGCGCCGTGCCGTAGTAAACGTCATGCATGCCGTCCATGGCAGCGGCCTGCTGGACATTCACTTCCAGGATGATCTTGTCTGCCTGCTCAATCCACGTCTTGTTGTTGCCAACCGACGACGACGGAATCAGGGAGCCGTCTTCATTGATGCCCACCACCTCGATCACCGCCAGGTCAATGTGGCCGTAGAAGCCAAACCAGGTGTACTGAGCCACGTGCCCGAGGTGGATATCAATGTACTCAAGTTCGCCGTCGTTGATCCGCTTCCGCAGGGTGGGATCCGACTGGTACGGCAGACGCAGTTCCATGCCGCCGGCCTTTGCGAGCACGCCGTCGAGCTCGGGAGCGGTGGAGGCACCGGTGAGTACTTTGATCTGGAAATCTTCGCCGCGGGCGTGGGCTTCTTCCATTTGGACGGCAAGCGCCTGCGGGACGGCTTTGGGGTAGCCGGCGCCGGTAAACCCGCTCATCGCCACGGTCATACCCGGCTTGATGAGCGCGGCCGCCTGTTCTGCGGACATTCTGCGCTCAAGCAGTCCTTCATGGTGAATGCGGTCGTGCATGGTGGCCTTTCTTAGATGGGACCAACCAACACTATCGGTTGTGAGGCGTGGGTCATATTTACGCGTTGGTTGCACCACTCCGACGGGTGCCCGCCGGGGCGGTGCAACCGGCACGGTCTACTGTTCCGGCGGCATCGGCGCAGGCTGCCGGGACGGCGTCTGCCCTGCACCACGACGTCCGGACGTGCCTCCGGGCGCGGCTGCGCCGGCCAGCGGGGCAGAGGTTCCGCCCATCAAATCAACCAACTTGGCAGTGTTCTGAGAAACCTGGATGGTGGCCAGAATCCACTCGCAGGAAATCCGAGTGGCTATCAGCAGGAAGAAGGCAACCACCGGGCCCAGGATCAGGACCAGGAAGCCGCTCAGGAAACCATCGTCGAAAGCTCTGATGAGCAGAACCAGCCAGAACAGGGCCAGCAAGCCCACGGACAGTCCGTAATACAGCTTGATCAGAATGGGTGCCGAAAACTTCTTAAATGACGGATCGAAAAAATTGATCATGGTGTCCCCCTGAGACTTTGCGAGTTGCTGTGAGCACTTCGCGGTCAACCACCGCGGCTGCGGCGGCCGATTCAGCGTAACCGAATTAAGACCCGGCAACTTCGATGCCGCCCTCATCCGAGTGGCGGCAGGGGACGACGACGGCGGGGTCCCCGCCTGGACGACCTACATCCGTTGGCTGCCGTGCTGCTGGATCTGTTCCAGAATGCTTTCCAGCTCTGTGCTCAACGCGGCCAGGGAAGAGGTGCTGGTTTCGACGGAAAGGGCAGTCACCAGCTCGGTCTGGCGGTGGCGCAGCTGGTCGAGCGAAGGCAGTGAACCGTTGGTTTCCATGGCCTCATCCTACAAACTGCGCACTTACACTTCCCTGCAGAGAGACAAATATTATTCTGGCGGACAATCAGGAGGAACCATGAGTACGCCCACGCCCGAAGTCCTGGAGGAATGGCGCCGGTTCCGCAGCGCGCGGGATGCCGAGTTGGCGCAGCAGCACGGCTGGCTGACCCTGACGTCTCTGCAGTGGCTGACGGTTGAGCCTGCGGCGGTGGAGCATCTTCCGGGCCTTTGGGCTGCGGACGATGCTGCGGCAACCCTGTCCGCCGCCGCCGACGACGGCCTGACCCTCGCCGAAACCGGCGCCCCGGTGGACGGCACTGTCATGGCATCCCTGGCGGACGAGGAGTCACTTCTGTGGGTGTATTTCGGCGGTTCCGGCGGCCGGCGGATAGCCGTGGAGCTGGCCCGGCGCGGCGGCCGCTACGCCATCCGCACCCGCGACGCCGCCTCGGCCGTGTTCACCGATTTCGACGGCGTGCCAACTTTCGACTACCGTCCCGATCTGGTGGTCCAGGGCCGCTTTGAGGCCTATCCCGAGCCGGTGGAGGTTCCGATCCGCACCGCGCATCCCGCCGTCGACGGCGTGCACCTCACCGTGGGCGAACTCGTGGTTCAGCTGCCCGGAGAGGAGCACGAGTACCGGCTGCAGGTCAGTGCCGAGGGAACCGGCCGGCTGGCCCTCACCTTCCACGATGCCACCAACAACCAAAGCACTGCCGGATGGCGCAAAGTCGTCTTCGACGCGCCGGCACCGGGCACGTCTGCCGTCACGGTGGACTTCAACCGTGCCGTGAACTATCCCAGCGCCTTCACCGCGTTCGGCACCTGCCCCATGCCGGTGGGCAGTAACATCATCGGCATACCGGTGGAGGCCGGCGAAAAGGCCCCGGAACGCTGACCTAAAAGTTGGGAAGGCCCCGCCCATGATTTGGCCCTGCACATGACAACGGAACCAGTCAGCCCCATGCCAAACCGGGCGCCAATGGGCACCGGGCTGCAGCAGACCCGGATTGCGGCCGTGCTTGCAACCAATTCCGCACCGGAGCAATACCGTCCGGATTTGTCTCAGGTTGTGGCCGCTGCGGACACCCTGGTGGCTAACGGCGTGCGCTGCCTGGCCCTTGCCCCGGCGGGGAACACTCTCAGTGCACTTGAGCATCTGGCCGGCAGGCTGCCGGACGGCGTGGACCTGGGACTCGCTGCGGTGCTCGCGCCCGAGGGCGTTGTCCGGGCAGCCAACGCCGGGGCACGCTTTGTCATGTCCCCTCATGTGGCGCCGGACGTGGTCCATGCCGCCCGCGGCTGCGGACTGGCCAGCTACCCCGGAGCGATGACGCCCAGCGAGGTTCATCTTGGCTGGCGGACGGGAGCCACCGCCGTGCAGCTGTTTCCCGGCGCACCCGTGGGACCTGGCTACCTCGCAACCCTTCGGCGGGCGCTGCCGGACATCCCAGTGATTCCCGGCGGCGGAATCGCTTTGGATGACGTCACCGGCTGGCTGGCCGCCGGCGCCGCTGCGGTTGTCCTGGGACGGTCCCTGGTGGGCGATGCCCTTTTGCCAGGCGGTGATCTGCAGTCCCTCGGCGTACGGACCCGCCTGGCCTGTGCCGCAGCGGGGAACGCGCCCGGCTGAGAGCGCATTGCTGAGATCATGGGAAGAACACACTTCAACAATCTTCACCGGAAATGAGTCCGCATGACACTCAAAGAGCAGCTCCAGTCCGATATGAAAACCCACATGAAAGCCGGTAACCGCACGGCGCTCATGACGGTCCGCAACGTCCTCGGCGAAATTGAGACCCGGGAAAAGTCCGGCAAGACACCGGTGGAACTGGACGATGCGCAGGTGGTTTCGCTGCTGCAGAAGGAAGCCGCCAAGCGCCGTGACACCGCCGGCATCTACCTGGAAGCCGGGGAAAAGGAACGCGGCGCCGCTGAAATCGCCGAGGCCGAGATCATCGAAGCCTACCTTCCCGCCCCGCTGACCGCCGCTGACGTTGAAGCCATCGTGGACGAAGCCGTGGCCGAGCTGACGGCGGACGGCACGGTACTGACCATGCGCCAGATGGGTGCGGTCATGAAGCCGGTCACCGCCAAGGTTGCCGGCCGCTTCGACGGCAAGGCAGTCAGCGAGATCGTCCGCAGCCGCCTCTCCTAACCCCTGACGCCAGTGCCGGCGCCGCGGCCGCCATTTTATCCGGCGGCCGCGACAAACGCTGTGGCCGTATCGGGTGCGATCTCCGTCATCCCTGCGTCTACAATCAGCGGACCGGCCCCCGGCGCTTTCGCCAGCGTCTCGAACTCGGCGCCCGCGGCCAGCCGGACGCTGGCCCGGCCGGCGCCGTCGTCATACCAAGCAACGCGTTCCTCCGCGGACAGCGTCAGGTACCAGGCCATCAGGGCATGCGCGGCCTGGGCGCCTGCCTTGCCGGTGGACATTTCCAAGTCCGCGTTCACAATGATGAGCGGCGTGCCCGGGCTGGCGGGCGCCGGTTCGCCGTCCGGCAGGTGCGTGCCCGAAACCTGCAGAGCACGCAGCTTCTTGGGCATCTCCTCATAGCTCACCGGTTCAAAGGCCGCTGCCTTCGCCCGGCCGACGGCGACGGTTCCGGACGGCGCGGAAGCCGCCATCTTCTCGAACATCTTCGGTCCTGCGCGGCGGACCGACTTCGTAAACCGGCCATACACCCAGTTGTCCCAGGCATCGTCCTCCGTCCGCCGGGCATAAGCGCTCACGCTCGCCGCGGCTGCAGCGGCAACTGCATCGAGGTGGGCCGCGGGGTCTTCCTTATCCACGAGCAGAACGATCGGCTGAACGGTGTCACTGGGTTGCATGCCTTTAGTTTTTCACGGCTGCGGCACAGGTGTTTCGCTACCCTCCTTATCCGCGCCGGAACCTCAGGGTGACGATTTCAAACGGCCGAAGCATCAGCGTTACCGGTTCCCCTGCTCCGGTCCGGCCAGTGAGCGGTGACCCGGGAGCCAGCGGACGCTCCAGCAGATCCGCAGCAGCAACGGTGTCATAGGCAAACCCCACGCGGACCACCGCACCGGCACGGCCGCCGTGCGCCTCATACAGCCGCACGATGACGTCTCCGCTGCGGTCTTCGGAAAGCTTGACCGCTTCCACCACCACTGCAGGGTTGTCCACGGCAACAACCGGGTCCGTCCGCGTCCGTGAGACCCCGCGGATCCCGCGGAGCGGAAGATTCAGGCGGTACCCCTCGGCGAGCGCGTCCGCAATGCTTGCGGCCGGCCGCAGGGAAAAACGGAAACTGTGCCGGCCCTGATCGGCCGAGGGATCCGGGAACAGCGGTGCCCGAAGCAGGGAAAGCCGGACCGTGGTGCAGCTCTTGCTGCCCACCAGGTCACGGAAGGTGTCATGGCCGTAGGTGGAATCATTAGCCACCGCCACCCCGTAGCCGGGCTCCCCCACATGAATCCACCGGTGTGCCACTGTTTCGAAACGTGCCGCGTCCCAGGAAGTGTTGGCGTGTGTAGGGCGGTACACATGGCCAAATTGGATTTCCGAAGCCGCCTGGGCTGCGTGCACGTCCAGTGGGAAGGCAAGTTTGAGCAGCTTCTGCTGTTCATGCCAGTCCACCTCCACCTCCAGATCCACGGCTGTGCCGTCGGGACTGAGGGAGATCCGCTGGATGACCGCCGAGTTCCCGAAGGACCGCGTGATTCGAAGCGTACGGCCCCCGCTTACCTCCTCGATCTCCATGGCATCGGGCTGCATCAAATCCGTGGTGCTGTATTTGTAATGGGCATCCAGGTCCCAGGCATCCCACTGGTTGGGCGTGTCCCGGAAGAGCTGGAACAGGTTCCCCGGCCGCCCGGGCAGGAAGGCATCGCGGCCGCCGGGAAGGTCCGTAAGGGAACGGAACAGCCCCTCCCGGTCCACGACGAGACGCAGCCGGTCGCTGCCGATAGTCCAGCCCTCTGCGGAACGCTGCCAGGTCCACGGGGCCGGTTCCGGCACCGGTCCTGCGCCGCCGGCAGGCACCCGGGCTTGGGAAAACGGGCCGGCATTGAGCACTGCCGCCGAGTCGCCGTCGCCCAGCAGCCCCCGCGCCGAGCCCTCGATCAGGGCCTCCAGCCCGGCCGACACCAGTGCATAGTTCCGCTCGGCCTCCTGATGGACCCAGGCAATGGAGGAGCCGGGCAGAATGTCGTGGAACTGCTGCAGCAGGACGGTCTGCCATGCCTCTTCCAAAGCGTCGTAGGGATAGTCCGCGCCGGTTGCCAAGAAGGCAGCTGTTGCCCACAGCTCTGCCTCGCGCAGCAGATGCTCGCTGCGGCGGTTGCCCTTCTTGGTGTTGGCCTGGCTGGTGTAGGTGCCGCGGTGGAACTCCAGATACAGCTCTCCGGACCAGACGGCCGGCTCCGCCAGCTCGGCCTGGGCCACGGCAAAAAAGTGCACCGGGCTGGACAGTTTTACGGTGGGTGATCCTTCCAGCGAGGCGGTTCGGCGGGCAGCAGCCAGCATCTCCCGCGTTGGCCCGCCGCCGCCGTCGCCCCAGCCAAACGGGACCAGGGAAGTATTCGCAAACCCCTTTTCCTTGTACTGCCGCTGGGCTCGGGCCAGTTCCCGCCCGGACAGTTCGGAATTGTAGGTGTCCACCGGCGGGAAATGGGTGAACAGCGTGGATCCGTCAATGCCCTCCCAGCGGAAGGTGCTGTGCGGCACCACGTTGGTCTCATTCCAGGAGATCTTCTGGGTCAGGAACCAGCGGCAGCCGGCCGCCTTGGCGATCTGTGGAAGTGCCGCCGAGTATCCGAAGGAGTCCGGCAGCCACACCACTTCTGATTCCACCCCGAAGTTCTCCAGGAAAAATCTTTTCCCGGCCAGGAACTGGCGGGCCAGCGCCTCGCCTCCGGGCATATTGGTGTCTGCCTCGACCCACATTCCTCCGACGGGCACAAAACGTCCTTCGGCCGCCTTTTCCGCCACCCGGGAGAACAGGTCCGGGTAGTACTGCTTGAGCCACGCGTACTGCTGTGCGGAGGACGCCGTGAAAACGAACTCAGGATCCTGTTCCATCAGGTCCAGCACATTTGCGAAGGTGCGTGCGACCTTGCGCACCGTCTCCCGCACCGGCCACAGCCAGGCGCTGTCGATGTGGGCGTGCCCGACGGCGTGGATGCGGTGTGCGCTGGCGTTGGCGGGTGTGGACAGCACTTGGGCCAGCTCCGCCCTGGCTGCCGTTGCGGTTCCGGCCACATCCGACGGGTCGACGGCGGTGACCGCCCGTTCCATGGCCCGGAGGATGTCATATCGCCGGGGAAGGTCCATCGGCAGTTCATGCATCAGGCCGTTGAGGGTCCAGAAATCCTGCGCCAGGTTCCAGGCCTCGACGTCCAGCAGGGCGGCGTCCGCCCCGCGGAAAACATACAGCGGGTTCCCGCCCGCGGTCGCCGGATCGCCCAACGGTGTTGGCGCGTAGGTGAAGCCGGAAATGATGTTCGGATTGGATGCCGCTTCCACGTAGAACTCGAAGGGCTCACCCGGCAGCTGCCGCAGCGGTACGTACAGGTTCCGCGGCTCCACCGCCTTCACAATCTCCCCGGACGGCGTGTACACCAGTGCTTCCGCCTCAAATCCGGGGCCGTTGCCGCTGAAGCCCAGGTCGATGAGCAGTTCCGGCCGGCCTGCTCCGGGGCCCCGCCATTCCAGCGGAACCGTACCGGAGATGCGGAACCAGGTGGTTCCCCAAGGGGCGCCCCACGCCTGACCGGCTGCAAAGGGCAGAAAGTCCTGGCTGATTGCCTGGGCAAAAGGAACCGGCTCCCCCGGTGCTTCCCAAACTGCCAGCTCCGCCGGCCTCCGGTCCCGCCACAGGCTTCCGGGCAGCCGTTCCCGGAGGAACCTGTTGATACGTGCTTCCACCAGTTCACGGTTGTCGTGCACGTGGCACCTACCCTTTCATTGCCCCGCTGAGCGCAAAGGAACCGCCCATGGCACGGGAGAGGATGTAGAGGACAATCACCGGCAGGGAATAGAGGATGGAAAAGGCTGCGAGTTCCCCGTATGCCACCCCGCCGTACTCGTCGAAGAAACGGAAAATGCTCACAGAGGCAGGCTGTTTGTCCGCGGCGAACAGCAGGATGAAGGGAACAAAGAAGTTTCCCCATCCCTCCAGGAACACAAAGATGAACACCACGGCGAGACCCGGACGCATCAGCGGAAGCACCACGTAGTACAGGGCCTTCATTGAGGAGGCGCCGTCAATCCAGGCCGCTTCCTCCAAGCTGATGGGCACGGAGTCCATAAAGTTCTTGGTCATCCAGATGGCGATGGGCAGGAATGTGGCTCCCATGAACAGAATGGTCCCGCCCAGGGAATCGAGCAGGTTCAACTGTACAAAGAGGCTGTACACCGGAACCATGATGGCGGTGATGGGCAGGCAGGTGCCGAAGAGGACGGTGTACATAAAGGGTCGCTTGAAACGCATCTGATAGCGCGACAGCGGATAAGCAGCCAGCACCGCGGCCACCACGGTGACCGTGGCGGATCCGACCGCCAGGATGAAGCTGTTCAGCAGCGGAATGAAGGTTTGCTGGGCGTTCATGATGGCGCTGAAGTTACCCAGGGTGAGCACCGGGGCGGTGAGCTCATACGTAGCGTCGGCGTTGACGGAGGCGGTCAGCAGCCAGGCCAGCGGCAGGAGGAAACACGCGGCCAGCAACAGCAGCACTGCGTTGGAGATCTTCGCACCGGAGCTCTTGCGGGCGGAGGAAACCGAAACGATCGCCATGTCTACTCCTTCCGTTCGCGCAGCATGCGGATGTAGGCAATGGAGAAAACGGCACCAATCAGGAGCATGACCACCGCGATGGCCGTGCCGTAACCGATGTCCCCGTACTGGAAGGCCTGCTCATAGGCCATGATCGGAAGTGTGGTGCTCGCATTGAGCGGTCCTCCCTGGGTGACAACGTAAATCAAGGTGAAGGTACCCAGGGTCAGGAGAGTAATCAGCATGAGGTTTGTCGCGATGCTGCGTTTGATCATGGGAAGAGTGATGAACCGCAGGCGGGCAAGCCCTCCGGCACCGTCAATAGTGGCTGACTCCGTAATGTCCGGTGGGACGTCGTTCAGGGCTGCCTGGTAGTTCATCATCGAAAAAGCGGTCCCCCGCCAGATGTTGGCCAGGATCAGCGCCGCCATGGGGTACTCGTACAACCAGTCCACGGCAGGGATCCCCAGCAGCCCGGTCATCTGGTTCAGCATGCCGTCCCGAAAAAAGAATGCATACGCAATGAAGGCCGCAACAATCTCGGGCAAAACCCAAGCCGCCACCACACAGGAACCCACGAAACCGGCAACGGCCTTATTGGCCCGCTGCATGACAAGAGCAAGGGCCAGGCCCAAGCAGTTCTGTCCGATAACGGCCGAGGCGAACACAAACAGGAAAGTGAGCCACAGCGAGCGCGGAAACAACGGGTCCGTGAAAAGGGTCCGGTAGTTTTCGAACCCGATCCACTCCGGATTCTTTGCGCTGGCACCGGTCAGACCGGCGTCCGTAAAGGAACCGTAGAAGGCCCAGAGGATGGGGCCGCCCAGAAAAACCAGCAGCAGGGCCACCGCGGGCAGCAGGGGCAGCAGTCTGCCGAGCTGTCGGCGCGCTGAAGGCGGCCGGGCCCGGCGGGCATCCGGCCGGCCGCTCACGGGGCGGGAGCGGCCGGCCAGAGACGTACTGGACATGCCCGAGCTACTTCTCAACCACGAATTCGTCACCGACTATCTTGGTCAGTGTCTCGTCATAGGCGGCCGCCGCCTCTTCCGGAGATTTGCCGCCGGCCACCACTTCCTGGGTGGCTGTGAGGACAGCGGCATCGATCTCGGCGAAATCGGACGTTGCCGGGCGGTAATTGCTGACGTCAAGCACCTCCGTGACCTCGGAGGCAAAGGGATTCATGTCCAGGTATTCCGGGGCCTCTGCGACGTCGGTCCGTACGGCAATCTTGGAACTGTCCACGGTGTACTCCAGGGAGTTCTCGTAGCTCAGGGCCATTTTTACGAAATCAGCGGCCAGCTCCGGCTCTTCTG
Source organism: Arthrobacter sunyaminii (assembly GCF_018866305.1). Lineage (NCBI taxonomy): Bacteria > Bacillati > Actinomycetota > Actinomycetes > Micrococcales > Micrococcaceae > Arthrobacter > Arthrobacter sunyaminii. Next base: position 514,724 of record NZ_CP076456.1, on the reverse strand, counting down.
TTCCGGCCCCCACCGCCAGGGTCCACCCGCCGGACATGTTGACTGCACCGGGCTTCTGCCCGTTCTGGGTGGGAAACGGTGCCGTGGCCATAACCTCGCTGTACTCGGGCCATTCAAACTGTCCTCCCGGCTGCCAGAACTGCGGCGCATAGGAGCCCTCCACCGTGGCACCCATGCGGTCCTGCGGAAGCATCTCTCCCACGATGGGCTGCCAGATATTCGCATCCAGGGCCTGCGCCGGGGTGACCGCCAGCCCCTCGTCATAAATGGTCTTCAGAAACGCAAGGGAATCGATGAAGCCCTGGGACCCGGTGACCCATTTCTGCTCGTCAGCGTCATAGAGGGTTCCACCCTCAGTCCCGTAGAGGAGCTCATAGAAACTCTGCATGGTGCCGGCATACATGCTGAAGGGGATGACGTCGGGGTTGGAGTCCTTCACGGTGCGTGCCATGGTCAGGAGGTCATCCCAGCTTTCCGGCTGCCACGGAAGCTCAATACCCGCCGCACCCAATACATTCTTGTTGTACCAAATCACGCGGGTGTCCGTTTCCAGCGGGATCGCATAGGTGCCGCCGTCGTCGGCCAAGCCCGCCTGCTTGGCCGTTTCGTTGAAGCTGTCCCAGTCCTCCCAATCGGACAGATAATCGTCCAGCTGCAGCACATAGCCCGCGTCAACGTCAGCACGGAGCTTGAAGGAATCCTCCACAAAGACATCGGGAGCGGTGTCAGGTGAGCGCTGGGACAAGGCCAGTTTGGTGGCATAGTCCTCATCGTTTCCCTCAATGGGCGCCAGCTCAACCGTTACACCCTCGTTGGCCGCTTCAAACTCCTCTTTGACGTTCTCCATCAGGGCTACCAGAGGGGCCGCGTCGGCGTTCTTGTAAACGATCCTCAGGGTCTGCGAGCCGTCAGCTGTATCGTCTCCGGAGCAGCCGGTCAGCGCCAAACTTATTGCCGCGGCTGCAATCACGGTCTTGGTTATCCCTCGCATGGTTCTCCTTTGATCCACGGGTTCCACGGCGGACCCGGCCCGTGGTGCGCCCGACGCTAGTACACCGCCGGGCTTTCCTCAATCATTGACACATCGGCACCGGTGTCGGGAGGCACAGCATGGGACGTTTGGTGTACACCTGCATTACTTCGCTTGACGGCTACGTCGCTGATGAGGACGGGCAGTTCGACTGGAGCATGCCGGACGAAGAAGTTCATGCCTTCGTCAATGATTTGGAACGGAGGATCGGAACTCAGCTCTACGGACGAAAGCTGTACGAGGTGATGTCTGCGTGGGAGACCATGCCCGTAGCCGGGGAGCCGGCCGTGATTCAGGATTACGCCGGCATCTGGAAGGCTGCGGACAAGATCGTCTTTTCCCGCACGCTGCCCGCCATCAGCACCTCCAACACCCGGTTGGAGCGGACCTTCGACCCTGAGGCCCTACGCCGGCTCAAAGAAAGTGCCGACCGGGATCTCACAGTCGGCGGCCCCACCCTGGCGGCACAGGCGCTGCAGGCAGGGTTGGTGGACGAGCTGCACCAGCTGCTCTCCCCCGTCGTCGTCGGAGGCGGGAAGCCCTTCCTGCCGGACGGACTGCGGCTGGACCTTGAACTGCTCGACGAGCGCCGGTTCGGCAACGGGGTGGTGTTCCTGCGCTACGGCATCCGGCAGGCCGGCTTCACAGGTTAGGGATGCAGGGCGTCAGAAGCTGACGGCCGCCGTCATCTCATTGACGAATGCCTCGGTTTCAACGGCGTTCCGGAAACCGTAGGAGACCTCGCGCACCGCTTCCTCCCGGGAAGCCGGAACGTTGTGGTACTTGAGCGCTTCGAAGCTCCCGGCCTCCGTCACCGGCTCCACCAGCGAACGGTGCTTCAGATGGGAAAACTGGCGCAACGTCGGATCGATCCGCCATTGGGCCGTCTCAATCCAGAAGTGGTCCCCCATGCCTGAGCTACCGCTGGCCACGCGGATGTCCTCAATGCCCGCGCCCGCCATCAGCCAGGCCAGTGTAAAGGATGCCGGTGCACCCAGTCCGGACCCGTAGGGGATGTGGGCCTCAGCCACGGCCGCTGTCTGCTCCGCAAGTCGGGTGGCTTCCTGGTGGCTGAGTGTTCGCATGTTTCCATAATCCCAGCTGGAGGCGGGCAGAACCTATTTGGCTGTTCAGCCGCGCTCATGAAAGAGCTTTCCTCCTGCCGGACCTGCGGGAGCTGCGAGCTCTGCCTCAGGGCCCGCGGCGGTTGTACCGTTGAATTATGAGCGACCGCGACACCCACCGGCGGCACAGTTCCCATCCGACCGGCGCCATCCCTTCGATCCCCTCAGGAAAGAAGGCCGAGGCGCTGTGGCGAGCCATGCGGCAGGAACACGGCCTTTACACCATCTCCGAAGCCGCTGAACGGCTCGGATTCGGTTACGGACCCAACCTCCGGGCCGGACGGCTGACCGGCAAAGGGCGGGTCCTGGCAGTGCAGCGCGGTGGAACATTCCTGTATCCGGGTTTCCAGTTTGACGAACCCGGCGGCCGCACCGTCCCGGCGGTCAAGGACGTAGTCCGCATGGGGCGTTGGGCCGGCTGGAAGGACGAGCAGGTTGCCCTGTGGTTCTACAGCCCCAACCCTTCCCTGCAGGGCAAGCGCCCGGTTGACGTCCGTGACGATGAGGAAAAGCTGATAAGCACCGCTGAGAAGGACATGGGCGGCCAACCCGGCGCGAGCGCACCCCAGGCTTCTTAGGCGGGCCAGCGGCCGGCCTCAAACAGCTTCGTCAGCAAAGCCGCCGCGGGCGCCGGATCCAGTCCCCGGGAAGCGAGCCACTCGTCGTCGCCGTAGGAGGCGGCATACCGGTCCCCCGAATCACACATCAGCGAAACGATGCTCCCCGCCCGGCCTTCGGCCTCCATCTGCGCTCCCAGCTGCCACACTCCCCAGAGGTTGGTTCCGGTCGAGGGGCCGGCGTGGAGACCTGCTGTTTCCCGCAGGTGCCGCGCCGCGGCAACCGATGCGGCGTCCGGCACCTGGATCATGTGGTCAATGACCGCGGGCACGAAGCTGGGTTCCAGCCGCGGCCTGCCGATGCCTTCGATCCGGGACGGACCGCCGACGGCGGGAGCCCCCGGATTGTGCCAGGCAGGGAAGAACGCCGAGTTCTCCGGGTCCACGACGGCCAGCCGGGTTCCATGGCGGTGGTAGCGGATGTAGCGGCCGATCGTCGCACTGGTGCCCCCGGTTCCTGCGCCCACCACAATCCACTCGGGCACCGGGGAGTCCTCGAGTTTCAGCTGACCAAACATGGATTCGGCGATGTTGTTGTTGCCGCGCCAGTCGGTGGCACGTTCGGCGTAGGTGAACTGGTCCATGTAATGGCCGCCGGTGCTGCGGGCAATCTCTTCGGCAGCCGCATACACCTGCGACGGATCATCCACGAAGTGGCAGGTGCCCTTGTACTGCTCGATCAACGCGATTTTCTCAGCACTGGTGCTGCGCGGCATGACGGCCACAAACGGAAGGTCCAGCAGCTGGGCGAAGTAGGCTTCGGACACGGCGGTGGACCCGCTGGAGGCCTCCACGATGGGCATGCCCCGGGTGATCCAGCCGTTGACCAGTCCAAAGAGGAACAGTGACCTCGCGAGCCGGTGCTTGAGGCTTCCGGTGCGGTGGGTGGACTCGTCCTTGAGGTACACCTTCACTGACCAGCCCGCCGGAACAGGAATCTCAAACAGGTGGGTGTCGGCAGAGCGGTTGCTGTCGGCCTCGATGCGCCGGATGGCGTCTTCGGACCAGCGGCGGTTGGGAGTCGAGGAAATAGTCACCCGATTCAGCCTACAGGCGGCCCCTGCAGCTGCCCGAGTTTGTCCGGGTTCCGCATTGCGTAGATCTCCTGGACCTGTCCGTTCACCAGGCTTAGCTGGAACACGGTGGTGACGCTTCCGTCCTCCCGGAAGGCGACGGCGGGCAGCCCGTTCAGTTCCACGAACTCCGGCAGGACACCGGCCGCATACTTTGAGGCCAGCCCAAGCATCAGCCGCGCAACCTTCTCCGGTCCGGACACCGGCTTTAGTGCGGCGCTGGCTTTGCCTCCGCCGTCCGAACGCAGCACCACCTCCGGGGCCAGCACATCCAGCAGCGCCTGCAGCGATCCGGTCATGGTGGCTTCCAGGAAGCGTCCGACGGCGGCCCGGTGCTCGGCGGGATCGGGCTGGGTCTTCGGTGTGCCCCGCTCCACCCGCTCCCGTGCCCGGTGCACCAGTTGCCGGACAGCAGGCTGCCCGGACTCCAACGCCTCTGCAATTTCCGGATAACCAAACCCAAACACGTCATGCAGGATGAACCCCGCGCGTTCCGGTCCGCTCAGCGTCTGCAGGACCACCAGCATGGCGGTGGAAACTTCGGCTGCGGTCAGGGCAGCGGTTTCCGGAGTGGCGGGGCCGTCTGCGCCGGCGCCGGTGCGGAGCGGCTCGGGGAGCCACTCCCCCGGATAGTCCTCACGCCGCCGGGCTGCGGAGCGGACGGTGTTCAGCGCCTGCCGGGTGGCGATCCGCGCCAGATAGGCCCGGGGGTTGCGTACCGGATCGGGGACCGTCCGCCACCGGAGATAGGTTTCCTGGACAACGTCCTCGGCATCCGCCACGGTCCCGAGGACGTCATAGGCGATGGTGAACACCATGCCGCGGTGGGCGAGGAAATCGGCGTCGCGGCTCACCGTCCGGCCGGCGCCTGAGTCTGCTCCGCCGTCGTCATCCGCAGACCTTTGGGCCATGTGTATGCTCCGCTCCGTTTGATTTCGCTGCGGATCCAGCGCAGCGTCATCCGGCAGATAATCTCCTTCTGGACCGCCGCCAACCTGCCGTGCAGGTGAACGCGGACCGGGGTGTCATCCGCCCGGACAAACTGGACCAGCCCGTCGCTGCGGCCCAGACTAACGCACTGGCCGCCGAAACCGCTGTCATGCCGGATGCCGGGTGCCCCATCCATTCCGCGCAGGATGTTTCCCGCCGCGTCAGCACCCATGGGCATCGCCGCCGCGCAGCTCATCCGCAGGTAGGCGTACTCCGGGCTGGCAATCACGGCGGCGTCACCGGCCCCGTAAATCCGTTCCTCCCCGGGCACCTGCAGATTCGGGTCCAGCAGCAGACGGCCTTCCTGATCAACCGGCAGCCCACTGGCCGAGGCGAGATCCGGAACTCCAAAACCCGTGCACCAGAGCACGACGTCGGCCTGAAGCCGCAGATGCGGATCACCGGACCCGGATACCCGCACGCCGGACTGCAGTTTCACTGCTGTGCGGCGAAGGCTCCGTTCCAGACCACGGCGGGCGGCCGCTGTCACCTGTGGGAGGGGATTACCGTCCGTGTGCAGGCGCACGTGCAGGTCTCCTCGGTGGGCGGCAATTTCCGCCGCCGTTTCGACGGCGGTCAACCCGGCGCCAACCACCGCAACCCGGCCGCCCGGGGCCAGCGCCTCGAGTGCCGTGCGGGTGTCTTCGGCTCCCTCCAGCTGTTGGACGGTGAGCGCACCTTCCGGAACCTTCAGGGCCCCTGATCCCACTGCGTAGACCAAATAGTCGTAGTTCAGCAGCCGGCCGCCGGCTAGCCGCACACACCGGCCGGCAGCATCGATGCGCACCGCCGTGTCCCGCACCCGTCGGATGGCCGGATGCAGCACGGATTCAAAGGAGGCGGTGGCATCACTGCGGACTCCGGCGGCATACTCATGCAGCCGGATCCGCTCCACGAAGCGCTCTCCCGGGCTTACCAGCACGACGTCGAGTCCGGGCCGTGCTGCGGCGGCGAGCCGATTGGCTGCCATGACTCCCGCGTATCCGCCGCCCAGGACAACTGCTGTGGTTCCCATGTCCTTCTCCTGTCCCTGAAACCTGCCGCTCCGGCTCGCGGCCGGCTCACACATAGGACACCGGACGGGCCGGATTTGTGACAGCCCGCATTTGTGACAGCAGGGAGGCCCGCACCGGGGCCAGCGAGATCGGGAGCAGCGCCGGGTTACCTGCCCTGCAGCAGTTCCGCCAGCCGCTCCAGCTCGGAGGAAGTCTCCAGAACCATCTTCTCGGCGGTAGCCAGCAGTCCCAGGATGTTTTTGGGGCTCGCGTCGTCGGAAGCGTGATGCGTGCCTGGAAGGAGGCTGGTCTGGATCCGGACGTAGTCCTCGCCCAGAAGCTGGCGCAGGCTCTCACGGACCAGCTGTCCCGGCCCTTCGTAGACCATGGAAAAGTCCCGTTCCATCCCCTGCACGTCTGCGGTGCTGCTGGTTTGTTCCGAGCTCAGCAGCAGGCCCGAGGAGGTTTGGCTGGTTCCGGTGCCCAGCGAAACCAACAACACGCCGTCGTCGGCCCCAGCCAGGGACCGGCCCAGCGTGTAGGCCACCAGTGCCGGATCATCAGCGGCCAGCCCGCCGTCCACCAGCTCGCGCGCCTGCCCGCCGGGGTCTGTGAAGGTGACGGGCGGGAAAAACCGCGGCAGCGATGCCGTGGCCCGAGCAGCAACCGCCATGTCGGCATCACCGAGCTGTGACTGGTCCAATCCCCCGCCCGCGAAGTGCAGAGCCTGTGTATGGACGAGATCGCACGTCACGACGCCCACTGGCCGGTAAGCCTCGGAGAGTTTGGTGTGACCCATGACCTTATGCAGAAACTCCTGCAGCGGTGCGGCGGAATAGGCCGCCGTGCCGGGTGCGGCCTTGGGGCGGGCTGCGGTATGGCGGGGGAAGATCTTCTTGACGCTGCCCAGATCCAGATGCCGGAGGTCGGCTGCACTGTACGGAGCCCCGCCGTCGCGGGGGCAGGCCAGGGCCAGGGCAATCATGCCCCCGACGGAGGTGCCCACTATGAGGTCAAAGAGGTCCGCAGTCCGCTGCCCCGATCGCCTTTCCAAGTGGGTGAGCCAGATGACCGGAATGATCCCGCGGACCCCGCCGCCGTCGATCGAGAGAATGCGCAGCATGGGGGCTCCTGAGGGGTGCGGGGTAAGTGCCAACGTGCGGTTAAGCCTTCTCCCGAGGGTGATCAGGGTCAAGGTCCACGCACGTTGGCGCTGTGCGAAAAGGTTTCTTGCTCTCACAGCATCCCTAGCCCGGCGTGCCTTCCCTGTGGCAGGGTGTCGGCATGGGCGAAATGATTGAAATGGGCACAGGTTCCTCCGCGGTTCACTCCTACGTTTCCCGGCCGGAGGGAGATATTCGGGGCGGCGTTATTGTCATTCACGAGGCGTGGGGACTGGTTGGCCAGATCCGCAGCGTGGCGGACCGGTTTGCCGAACAGGGATACCTTGCGGTTGCCCCCGATCTGCTGGGCGAGAACGGCATCACTGATGACGTGGCCACGGAACTCGGTGAGCAACTCTTCAATCCGGATCCGGAGCAGCGGCACGCGGCACAGCCGAAGCTGCGGGCTCTGATGTCGCCGTTCCGCAGTCCGGACTTTTCAGCCCAGGCCTCGGCACGGGTTTCCTCCTGCTTTGAGTATCTGGAGTCCTCCCCCGGCGTCCACGGACAAATCGGCGTCGTTGGCTTCTGCATGGGCGGAACCTTCGCGCTCTCCCTCGCCGTCCAGGAGCCGCGCCTGAAGGCCTGCGTGTCCTTCTACGGCCGGGCCGATTATTCCGTCGCCGAGCTGGCCGCCATCCGCTGCCCGGTCCTGGCGTTTTACGGCGATCAGGACACCGACCTTGTGGAAACGCTCCCCGATTTGGGTGCAGCCATGACCGAGGCAGGCATCGACTTCACCGCGGATGTCTATCCGGGCACCGGCCATGCGTTCTTCAATGACACCAACCGGTTTGCTTACGACTCGGACGCCGCCGACGACGCCTGGGCCCGCACGCTGGAATTCCTCGCCCAATCGCTGAGCCAGGACCGTTAGGCCTGTAGTCAGCGCCAGTAATTGTTGGCGGCCGCAATGGTGGCGAACTCAATGGCCACCACATGACCAGCGGCAATCAGGCCGTCAGGGTTGTTCATATAGGCGTCGCGGATAATTTTCTGCACGTGGTCATCGGGCTGAATGGCGAAAGAGGTCTGCATTGCCAGACCGAGGGCAAGCCGTCTCCCGTCTTCGGGGCTTGCGCAGATAAGGGTGTTGTTGGGAACGAGTTCCATGGTGTCCGTCCTGTCGAGTTAGACAGTGGCCCGCCCCGCACCACTGGTGCTTCCGGTTTATGCAGCTATCCGACTCATTGTCCGCGGTTGGTCCCGGGGCGAACAAGGGCAGCGCACGCAGGCCCGCGTGCCATTGCTGAGGTTGAAGGGCCAACGGCGTTAAACGCACGACGGCGCCGCCCGGACCCTGAAAGCGGTCCGGCGCGGCGCCGTCGTGCGTTGTTCTGTGCTGATCTCCCGAAGGAAGCGGCCAGCTTTAGAGCTTGGAAGCAACCAGTCCGGTCAGATCGACCAGGCGGTTGGAGTAGCCCCACTCGTTGTCGTACCAGCCGACGATCTTGACCTGGTTGCCCATAACGCGGGTCAGACCGGAGTCGAAGATGCAGGAGGACGGATCGCCCACGATATCGGAGGAAACAATCGGATCCTCGGTGTAGGTGAGGATGCCGGTCCAGCGCGGATCCTGTGCGGCCTTGGCGTAGGCGGCGTTGATCTCTTCGACCGTGGCTTCCTTTTCCAGCGTGACGGTCAGATCCGTGACCGAGCCGGTGGGAACGGGAACGCGGATGGCGAAGCCGTCCAGCTTGCCCTTGAGCTCCGGCAGGACCAGGCCGATGGCCTTAGCAGCACCCGTGGAGGTGGGCACCATGTTCAGGGCTGCGGCGCGTGCACGGCGCAGGTCCTTGTGCGGGCCGTCCTGCAGGTTCTGGTCTGCAGTGTAGGCGTGAACCGTGGTCATGAGGCCCTTTTCGATGCCGAAGGCGTCGTTGAGGACCTTGGCCAGCGGGCCCAGGCAGTTGGTGGTGCAGGATGCGTTGGAGATGACGTCGTGGTTCTCGGCATCGTAGTCTGCGTCGTTGACGCCCATGACCACGGTGAACGCATCGCCCTTGGCGGGTGCGGAGACCAGGACCTTCTTGGCGCCGGCGGTGATGTGCTTTCGGGCGTCATCGGCGTTGGTGAAGAAGCCGGTGGACTCGATGACGATGTCAACGCCGAGTTCGCCCCAGGGCAGGTTGGCGGGATCGCGCTCGGCCAGGACCTTGATGGTGTGACCGCCAACCACGAGGTTGCCCTCCTCGACGGAGACCTTTTCGCTCAGGCGTCCGGCAACGGAGTCGTACTTCAGCAGGTGCGCCAGCTGGGCGGGATCGCCGAGGTCGTTGACTGCAACAACCTCAAAGCCTTCGCCGTGCTCCAGTGCTGCCCGCAGGAAATTGCGGCCAATGCGACCAAAACCATTAATTCCGACACGTACCGTCATGGGGCCTCCTCAGGCTCGATCAGGATTAGATTTAGACACTAAATTTATTACCTTCTACAATTATGCTGTTATTACCGCCACACGTCAAAAGGCATCCCATGGACCCCTCCGCAAATACCCCCCAGCTTCTGCGCCGCACCAACCTCCGGGCGGTGCTGGAAGTGCTGCGGTCAGCCTCGTCCGTGACGGGCACCGACCTGATCGAAGCCACCGGGCTGACGCGTGCCACGGTGATCGCCGTGTGTGATGACCTGGTCGCCCGCGGCTGGGCCCGGGAAGCTGATTCCCCGCGTGCGGAAGGACAAAAGGGGCGGCCTGCACGGCGCTTTGAGTTCAATGAAAATGCCGGCTATGTCCTGGGGCTCGACGTCGGCATCGCAACTATCCGAGTCCTGGTTGCCGACCTCGCCGGAACCGTCGTCGGCGGTGCGGAGGCCCAATTCCCCCGCCACGGCGGTCAGCCGGATGCCCGGCGGCGGATATTGACGGACGCGGTGGACAAGGCGCTTGAGGACGCCGGCATCACCTCGGCAAAGGTGTTCTGCGTCGGGACGGGTGTTGCCGCACAGGTGGCCGGCGACGGCGTCGTCGTTCCCGGCCAGCCCATGGCACCCCTGTTTGACCTCGGCCTGCAGCGGGAATTCGGCGAGGTCCGGGGCTGGCCGATGCTGGTGGAGAATGATGCCAAGCTGGCGGCGCTTGCCGAACGGTGGCGCGGTGTTGGCGCGGGTGAAAAAAACCTCGCGGTGATCCTCGCCGGCGAGCGCCTGGGCAGCGGAATTATCGACGCCGGCAGGCTGCTGCACGGCGCCCGCGGCGGAACGGGTGCGATGGGCGGGCTGGAACTTGTCCAGGGCGTCGGCAACGAGGACGGCATCGCGAAACTGGCCCGCCTCTGGGGCAGTGCCGCCCTCAAAGACGGGCACGACGGGCGGATCCGGGACCTCGTGGGGCCGAAAACCAACCGCGCGTCGGCCCGCTACGTTTTCGAGGCAGCAGCCGACGGCGATCCGGTGGCACAGGAAATCCTGGACCGTATCGCCCGGCGCATGGCCCGGGTGCTGGCCCTTGTTTCGTCCTTCTTCGACCCGCGCCTGATCGTCATCGGCGGCGCCGTGGCAGCATCGGCCGAGGCATTGCTGCCTGCCATGACCCGGGAACTTGCCGGCTATGTGGCGGAGCCGCCGCGGCTGGCCGTCTCCAACATGGGCAAACTGCTGGTACCAACCGGTGCCCTGCGCCTGGCCCTGGACTATGTGGAGGAGCACCTGCTGGAACTGGTGCCGCAGGTCCGCCGTCCCGGCTGAACTGCTGGATGAGCAACACCGCTGCCGGAGCAACCCGTGATCTGCGTGATCAGCCCCCAGGACCATCCGGCGGCCGGCCCAGGTCGCTGGCAACGGGTTCAGCCCTTCAAGCGGCTGCAGCCAGCTCACGGGTCAGCCGCGCGGCTGAGGCTGTGGTGAAGTGGTCCCACAAATAGACATCAGATGACGTTTATTAGTTTCCTGGAGCTGCCCTGGCGTCGAGCCGGCGGACGGACTCCCGCACGGCGCCGTGCAGCATGATTTCCAGGTCCCCCACCACCTTGTACGGGTGGTCGACCATGCCGTCCGCGACCCATCGCAGGACCACGGCGAGCACGGCCGAGGTGTAAAAGTCGACCACCAGGACCCGGTCCTGCGGGCGCGCCGGTCCGCCGCCGTCCTGGTCCATCACGGCCTCGGTGATCGGTCGCATCTGCCGAAACAGGAAACGTTCGAGCCCGGGCTGGCCCACCCCGTTGAGGACACCGAGCGTCGACGAGCGGTTATCGCGCATGTACAGCATCAACCGCACAAGTCCGTCAGCCCATCCCACCTCAGCCGCAAAAGCGCGGACCCGGCGGGCAACCTCGGTCTCGAACACCCAGACCGCGAGATCCCGCACATCGGTGAAGTGGTAGTAGAACGCCTGCCGCGTCAGTCCGCAGTCGCGTGTTAGTTCCGTGACCGTCACTTTGTCCAGTGGCTCGGTGTTCAGCCGGGCCTTGAGCGCGGCAGCCAAAGCCGCTCGCGCACTCGCGTGACGCTGCGCGTCGGTGCCCTCATCGGTCATGCCTGACGGTAGCACCGGGCGCTTTTGGACACATCGCAACAGGTGTCTAATGACCGCGCGGGGCGGCCTTTTTTACTTTGGAATCAGACGGCACGCATGCGGCGGGCCAATAAGGAGAGGTCCCTAGATGTTCTTGTACGAATCGATTCCCTGGTATTCCTGGGCGATGTTCGGCGTCGTCCTGGTTGCCCTCATTGCGCTTAACGAAGTGACGCGGCGCTGGAAGTGGGCCGGTCTGGCCTTCTTCGTGGCGCTGCCCGTCCTCCTGACCGTGTTCGTGTGGCCCACGACGGCCGGAGAAGGGTCGTCCACAGGAACGTGGTTCCACTGGGTGAAGGTGTACTCGGCACTCCTCGGGTGCCTGGGCTTCATGCTCATCCGGTATGTCCCGCGCCTGGCGAAGAACCGCTGGATGCTGATGTTCCCTGCACTGATCCTTGCGATCAACATCGCCGAGGCGGTCATCCGAGACGTTGAGGTGGCGGGCCTGCAGGGCATGCACGACGGCGTTTTCATGGTCGGCGGTCCGTGGAACTACATGAACGCCATCGCCGGCATCCTGAACCTGCTCACCATCTGCGGCTGGACGGGCATCATCGTCTCCCGCGACAAGTCGAAGGACATGATCTGGCCCGACATGATGTGGTTCTGGATCATCGCGTACGACCTGTGGAACTTCGCCTACGTTTACAACTGCGTCGGTGACCACTCGTTCTACGCCGGTGCGGCACTGCTCATCTCCTGCACCATCCCCGCGTTCTTCCTCAAGAAGGGTGCATGGCTGCAGCACCGCGCCCACACCCTGGCATTGTGGATGATGTTCACGATGGCGGTCCCCACATTCGTGAGCACGTCGCCGTTCGCCGTCGAGTCCTCGCACAACCCGACCGCGCTGTTCGTCGTGTCGGCCATCTCGCTGGCGGCCAACATCGCCGTCGCGGTCTACCAGGTGTTCACCATCGTCAAACGGCACCGCAACCCGCTGCGCGACGAGCTGTACACCCACCTGCCTCAGTACCAGGAGGTGCGCGACGCCAACCTCCCCGGCGAGTCCCCGGCTGCCCTGCCCGGGTCCCCGGGAACGGGCCGGCCGGTCACCGTCTAACCCCGCCGGCCGCCGCTCACTGCGATAAAGAAAACTCCTCCTGCTCAGGTGCTATGCCTGAGCAGGAGGAGTTTTTTGTGGGCCCCCTGCCGGATTCGAACCGGCGACCCACTTCCGTTTACGTTCTGGGTACAGCTGAACGTGGGCTACGGTGTGCGTACATGACCTGCTCCGAATAGCTAATGGCTCGACGGAAGGACAAATGAAATGGGTGTTATCGCAGGCTGGACATTGACCGTGTTCCTCATGATTCTCCTGATTGCCGCGGTGATCTTCGGGATCGTCTACGTCGCACGCAAAGGTGTGCCGCATCGCGCTGTCAGGCGCACAGCCCGCCGCAAGGAATGATGTGACGCTCTGCCCCGTTTCGGCCGGGGCTTGTCATGCCCGGTTTAGCGGCTGCCCATAAAACAATTCACCTAGAACTCGATGGCGGAGCCGTACCAAAGCAGGTGCCTGTTCATCGCCACGGTTCCGGCTCCCATCGGCCTGGTCTACAGTGACGATGACTGCCGATAGGTTGAAATCCGGCAGGTGGGTTGACAGCCTGAAGTTTACCGCCAGAGGAGCAGGAGTCAGCATCATGGAGGCAACACCGTTGATCATCATCGCCATTCTGGGACTGTGCCTAGGCGTGCTCTTGGCAACGGTCCGGATCCCGGAAATCCGGTGGGTTCCGTTTCTTAGCCTGATCCTGCTGACTATCGGAGCCGTGCTTGCCATCCAAAGAATCTGGGAAGTCACCATCCTCGGCGGATTGGTCCTGCTGCTCGGCACCCTGCTCGGTTCCTTCTTCTACTCCGGCAAGCTCTGGCAGCGGCTCGACCTTGAGCCGGGGGTTTCGTACCTGCAATGGGCCCAGCGGGACCTCCTGCATCAGGGTTACCTGCGCGGCCTGTACCGCACAGAGCGAGCCGAACCCCTGGCACCGGCTGATTCAGAAGCATCACGCCAGCCCCTGTTGTAAGCGTGTCGTGAGCCTTCGAATGCCATAGAAAAACCCCTCCCGATCAGCGTTATGCCTGATCAGGAGGGGTTTCGTGGAGCCCCCTGCCGGATTCGAACCGGCGACCCCCTGTTTACAAGACAGGTGCTCTGGCCAGCTGAGCTAAGGGGGCGGCGCCGGCCTAAGCCGGCTAACCGCCGTCGTCGTGCTTCAAAAGCCAAACACGGCAACTGCGCTAGTCAAGGTTAGCCCAGAGCGCCCGTTCCCGCGAAACCAGGAGGCGGTTCCGCACGAAACGGACGCACCGGGGGAAACCGGAACAGGTTACTTGGTGGCCTCGATGGCAGCTTCAACAGCGGCAGTGAAGTCATTGGGGTTGCTCTCCGCACCGTTGACATACACGGTGGGAGTTCCGCTGACGTAGTCCACGCGGGCCAGGCGGTCCGCATAGTTCACGAAGGCGCGGAAGCCGTCATTCTGGATGCAGTCGGACGCATCGCCGGCACCCACGGACTCGGCCATGTCAGCCAGCTCCGCGTTCTTGATCTCGCCGTTGTCGTAGTTGGCAAAGATGGCGCTCATGAAGTCCCAGTAGGACTCCGGGTTGGTGTCCGCCACGCAGGCTGCGGCATTGGCGCCGCGCGAGGAGTAATTCGTGGGTGATCCGCGGTCCAGGAACGCGACGGTGCGGTACTCAAAGGTGACCTCGCCGGCGTCGAGCCAGGTGGCGATCTGCGAGTTGTAGGCCTTCTCGAAGTCGGCACAGTGCACGCAGTTCACATCCACGTAAGCCACGATTGGCACCGGCTGGCCGGCTTCGGCTGCTTCAATGCCCGGGGGAACGGGTGCGTCTTCCTTGGCGTCGGACGGAGCCTCCGGCAGTGAGGCAACATCAACACTGAACGGCTCGGTGGGCTCCAGCGAGGTGGTGGACGTCACCGTAATGCCGCCGTATTCATTCGCGTTGGCCGGAGATTCTCCGGTCTGGGCGTCCGCTCCGTTGCCGCTGCGCACGGAATTGATCACGATCAGCGCCACGATGACGATGACCGCCACCACGGCAACCACCACGCCCCAGCGCACCAGGAGCTTGTTGCGCCGCTCCTTCTTCTTCTGGGCTTCACGCAGGGCACGCGCCTGTTCGCGCGCAGCAGCCGTGCGATCGGCCTTGCTGGGCTTGGGGTTCCGCTCAGTCATAGTTCCTCATGTCTCTCTCACGCCTGCCCGTTTGGGCATGCGGCCGGGCAGCAACAGTTTAGGCCACCGGGGGTGTCCGCCCTTACTTTCAACGGCCTGTACAGGCATAAAGTTTCCAGCCTTGGATAGAGTGGCCTAAATACATAAGCCAAACAAGGGGTGCATATCGTGAACGCTGCTGCCGCTGATTCCGCAGGACAGAATGCCACGGACGGGTATGGCGATTTCGATTTCATCGTAGTTTCCAACCGACTTCCGGTGGACCGGGTAAATACGGACGACGGCGAAAGCTGGCGGCGCTCCCCCGGCGGGCTCGTCACAGCGCTGGCCCCGGTGATGGCCAAGGCCGACGGCGCGTGGGTGGGCTGGCACGGAGCTGCCGACGAAGAGCTGGACGAGTTCGATCATGACAACATGCATCTGCTGCCGGTTCCGCTGAGCGCTTCCGAAGTGGAGCTGTATTACGAGGGCTTCTCCAACGCCACGCTGTGGCCGCTCTACCACGACGTCATTGCGCCGCCGGAGTTCCACCGCACCTGGTGGGATTCCTACCGGACCGTCAACCGCCGCTTCGCCGACGCCGCTGCCACCATGGCCGCCAAGGGGGCAACCGTGTGGGTCCAGGACTACCAGCTGCAGCTGGTGCCGCAGATGCTGCGCAGGGACCGTCCGGACCTGAAGATCGGCTTCTTCAACCACATCCCCTTCCCGCCGCTGGAGATTTTTGCCCAGCTGCCCTGGCGCCGCAACATCATTGAGGGCCTGCTCGGCGCGGATCTGATCGGCTTCCAGCGTCCCTCCGATGCCAGCAACTTCCTGCGCTGCGTGCGCCGCTTCGCCGGACACACGGTCCGCCAGCAGCAGGTGCACGTCACCAATGAGGACGGAGTGTCCTACGTTTCGCGGGCCGAGTCCTTCCCGATTTCCATTGACGTTGAACAGATCACCGAGCTGGCCAAGCGCGAGGACATCATCGAGCGGTCCAAGCAGATCCGCAAGGAACTCGGTGATCCCAAGACTGTCCTGCTGGGCGTGGACCGGCTGGACTACACCAAGGGCATCAGCCACCGGCTCAAGGCCTACGGGGAGCTCCTCCAGGACGGCAAGCTCAACGTGGAGGATGCTTCGCTGATCCAGGTCGCCAGCCCCAGCCGCGAGCGCGTGGAACAGTACCGGCTGCTGCGCGAAGAGGTGGAGGGCACAGTGGGCCGGATTAACGGCACCTATGACACCATGGGCAACACCGCCATCCGCTACCTGCACCACAGCTACCCGGTGGAGGAAATGGTGGCGCTGTACCTCGCCGCCGACGTCATGCTCGTCACCGCTCTGCGCGACGGCATGAACCTGGTGGCCAAGGAGTATGTGGCCGCCCGTATCAACAACACCGGTGCGCTGGTGCTGAGCGAGTTCGCCGGCGCCGCTGACCAGCTGCGGCAGGCGGTACTGATGAATCCGCACGACATCGACGGGGTCAAGGAGTCCATCCTGACGGCGATCAACATGCCGGAGCGCGAGGCCCAGCGCCGCATGCGCCTGATGCGCCGGCAGGTCCTGCAGAACGACGTCGAACGCTGGTCGAAGAACTTCCTCAGTGCCCTGCAGCAGGGAGAAAACGAGGCAGCACAGTGAACAACCTCCCCGAAGATCTGATGCAGGCGCTGGCACGGGTGGCGGACACGGAAACGCTGCTGGTGGCGCTGGACTTCGACGGTACTCTCGCGCCCCTGGTGGAGCACGCCGACGACGCCCGTCCGCTTCCGGCATCGGCTGCGGCAGTGGCCGGGCTGGGAGAACTGCCGGACACCTTTACCGCTTTGATCTCCGGACGCGCCCTGGACAGCCTGCGCCGGACCGCCTCCCCCGAGCCGGAAACCCTGCTGATTGGCAGCCACGGCGCAGAGGCCTGGACGGGACCCAACGCCGAACCGCTGCGTCTGACACCGGAGCAGGTTGCCTTGCTGGCGCGGGCACGCGAAGCGGTGGAAAGGGTGACCTCGTCCCATCCGGGCACCTGGCTGGAAGCAAAGCCGGCCGGCGTCGTGCTCCACACCCGCAGCGCACCGGATGATGTCGCCTCAGCCGCAACCGATGCAGCCCGGCGGGGACTTGGCGCACTGGACGGTGTCCAGCTCACGGACGGCAAGCGGGTCCTGGAAGCCTCCGTTGTCCATACCAACAAGGGGGAAGGAATCCGCGCCCTGCGCGAACTCACCGGTGCGACGGCGGTGCTGTTCGCCGGCGATGACGTCACCGACGAGCACGGCTTTGCAGCCCTGGAATCCGGGGACCTGGCCATCAAGATCGGCCCCGGGGACACCCGTGCCGCCTTCCGGGTGGGCTCCCCGGCTGCCTTCAGCTCGGTCCTGGCGCACCTGCTGGAACTTCGCCGCGCACACAAATGATCCGCCGCGGGACGGGTGTGGCATACTGACCCTGTGACCGCGGCCACAACCGCTGCCACCTGCTGTACAACTACATAAGCACTTCACAACGGATCGTCGGGCACGTACCTGCCCGTGAAGGAGAAATATCATGGCAACGGTAACGTTTGACCAGGCCACTCGCCTGTACCCGGGCACTGACAGGCCCGCAGTGGACAATCTCAGCCTGGAGATCGCCGACGGCGAATTCCTGGTGCTCGTTGGGCCTTCCGGCTGCGGCAAGTCAACCTCCCTGCGCATGCTCGCCGGACTCGAAGACGTCAACTCCGGCCGCATTCTTATCGGTGACCGCGACGTCACGGATGTCCCGCCCAAAGACCGTGACATTGCCATGGTTTTCCAGAACTACGCCCTCTATCCCCACATGTCCGTAGCGGACAACATGGGCTTTGCCCTGAAGATCGCAGGCATCGGCAAGGAAGAGCGGATGGAACGTGTCCGCGATGCCGCCAAGCTCCTGGACCTCGAGGACTACCTGGACCGCAAGCCAAAGGCACTCTCCGGCGGCCAGCGCCAGCGCGTCGCCATGGGTCGTGCCATTGTCCGTAACCCGCAGGTCTTCCTCATGGATGAACCGCTGTCCAACCTGGACGCCAAGCTGCGCGTACAGACCCGCACCCAGATCGCATCGCTGACCCGCCGCCTGGGCGTCACCACCGTTTACGTGACCCACGACCAGGTTGAGGCCATGACCATGGGTGACCGCGTGGCTGTGCTCAAGGACGGCATCCTGCAGCAGGTGGACACCCCGCGCAACCTGTACGACCACCCCAAGAATGTCTTTGTGGCCGGCTTCATCGGCTCCCCTGCCATGAACCTGCTGGAACTGCCCGTTGTGGACGGCGGTGTTGCCTTCGGCGGCGCCATCTACCCGGTCGCCAGCTCGGTTCTGGGCGCGGCCGCAGGCAACACCGTGACCGTCGGCGTCCGGCCTGAGGACCTGGAGATCGTTGACTCTTCCGGCTCCGGCCTGAAGGTGGAAGTTGACGTGGTGGAGGAGCTTGGCGCCGATGCTTACGTTTACGGGCACACCACCCTCGACGGAACTGACCGGGACATGGTGGTCCGTGTTGACGGCAGGCGTCCCCCGATGAAGGGCGACACCCTGTTCGTCCGCCCGCAGCAGGGCCATGTGCACCTGTTCGACACCAGCAATGGAGAGCGCCTGGCAGACCAGGCCTAGTTCCGCCGCCGAATATGCGGTGGCCCATGCGACTGTTCTAGACTCGTTTAAGGGGCCACCGCATTTTCTGTTTAACTACATCTCCGTTTCAGCAGAACGTTCGATGAAGGCGTGTGCTTATGTCCGAACCCGCAGGTGCCAAATGGCGCGATGAACCAACAGACTGGGAGCAGCAGGGCAAACTGCCCCGGATTCATCTCTCGGCCCCTCAAAAGGCACTCGCGTCCCTGAACATTACCGCTGCTTCGATGGACCCGGGGCTGCTGGACCTGCCGTGGCATTTGCCGCTCGAAGAGTGGCCCAAGGATAACCTTGCGGCACTGCCCCGAGGCATTTCCCGCCACGTCGTCCGCTTCGCGCGAATGAGTGACTCGCTGATCGCCATCAAGGAAACCAGCGAGCACGTGGCCCGGCAGGAATACCACATGCTGCGCAAGCTGCGCAGGCTCAATGTTCCGAGCGTTGAACCGGTGGCTGTCATCACCGGCCGCTACGATGTAGACGGCCAGGAACTGCAGCCCGTCCTCGTCACCAGGCACCTGCGCTTTTCCCTGCCGTACCGTGCCGTCTTCTCCCAGACGCTGCGCCAGGTCACCCTGACCCGCCTCATCGACGCCCAGGCCCTGCTGCTGGTCCGGCTTCATCTGGCAGGCTTCTACTGGGGTGATGTGTCATTGTCCAACACGCTGTTCCGACGAGATGCCGGAGCGTTTGCCGCCTACCTGGTGGATGCCGAGACCGGAGAGCTCTATCCGGAACTCTCCCGGGGCCAGCGCGAATACGACCTGGAGATTGCCAGGGTGAACATCGCCGGCGAATTGATGGACCTCGCAGAGGGCGGGCTGATCGAAGAAAGCGTCGATCCGCTCGCCACCAGCGAGCGCATCATGAACAGCTACCGGAACCTCTGGGCAGAACTCACGGAGAAGGAATCCTTCGAACTCGGCGAACGCTGGCGGGTCAATGCCCGCATCCGCCGCCTGAATGACCTGGGGTTCGACGTCGACGAACTCACCATCAACACCACCGCCGACGGCACCCAGGTCCAGCTCCAGCCCAAGGTGGTCGACGCCGGCCACCACCAGCGGCGCCTGCTGCGCCTGACCGGTCTGGATGCCCAGGAAAACCAGGCGCGCCGCCTGCTCAATGACATGGATTCCTACCGGGCTGACAACCATCCGGAGCTGGACGAGGAACTCAGTGCACATCTGTGGGTCACCCAGGTCTTCGAACCCATCGTAAAGTCCGTGCCCCGGGAACTTGGCAGCAAGCTGGAACAGGCCGAAGTGGTGCACGAGGTGCTTGAGCACCGGTGGTACATGTCGGAAAAGGAAAACCGCAACGTCCCCATGGCAGAGGCCGTGCAGTCCTATCTGGACACCGTGCTCCGCCACCGCCGGGACGAGGCAGCCATTTTGCTGTCAACTGACACCAGGACCATGAAAATACTTGAGGCCGGCGGCGCACCGGACTGACGTCGGGCGGCACCCGCGCGGCATCGTTGTTGCGGCCTGTGGCCCAGTTCATGGCAGCAGGCGCAGCTGTTGCGTTTAATAGTGTCGATGGAACTTATTAAAAACCTTCCCGAGACAGGAGGATCCTCCTCAGAGATGTCCGCATCAGCAGTTTTCCCTTCCCAGGGAGGTGCGCTGAGGACTGTTCCGGTCCATGACGGCCAGCCTGGCAGCGAGTGGTGGCGTTCCTCGGTGATCTACCAGATCTATCCACGGTCCTTCCGGGATCTGCGCGGTGACGGGGTTGGCGACCTGCCCGGCATTACCGCGGAAATCCCGGCCCTGGCTGAACTCGCGATCGATGCCATCTGGCTCTCACCCTTCTATCGGTCTCCACAGAAGGATGCCGGTTACGACGTCGCAGATTACTGCTCGGTGGACCCGATCTTCGGCACCATGGAGGATTTCGACGCCCTGGTGGCCAAAGCCGGCGAGTATGGCATACGGGTCATCGTGGATCTGGTACCCAACCACTGCTCCGACCAGCATCCCCTGTTCCAAGCAGCACTCGCCGCGGAGCCCGGGTCGCCGGAGCGCGACATGTTTATCTTCCGGGACGGAACCGGCGAGAACGGCGAAAATCCGCCCAACAACTGGCAGTCCCACTTTGGCGGACCAGCGTGGACCCGGATCGCCAACCCGGACGGAACCCCGGGCCAGTGGTATCTGCATCTCTTCGACACCTCCCAGCCGGACTTTAACTGGGACAATCCTGCGGTCAGGGAAGAGTTTGAGCGCATCCTGCGGTTCTGGCTAGATCGCGGCGTGGGCGGTTTCCGGGTGGATGTGGCGCATGCACTGATCAAGAAATCCGGGCTGCCTGACTGGGGCGGGAAGGCCGACGGCGCCTCCTCCGAAGGTTTCCCCGGATATGACACGCCCATGTTTGGCCAGCCGGGCATCCACGACATCTTTAGGTCCTGGCGGAAGCTCCTTGACGAGTACGACGGCGACCGTGTCCTGTGCGCCGAAGCCAACGTTGACCCGCTGGACCGGCTGACGGACTGGGTCCGCTCGGATGAAATGCAGCAGGCCTTCAACTTTGCGTATCTGACCCATCCGTGGAACCCCGAGAAGTTGCGGGAGATTATCGATTCCTCACTGCGGGCCTTCGACAAGGTAGGCGCTCCCACCACTTGGGTGCTGTCCAACCACGACGTCGTCCGGCATGTGTCCCGCTTCGGCCTGGAAGCCAATAATCTGCGCAGCGGTGACGGCATCGGGCCCAACGACGCCCAGCCGCACTATCAGCTGGGTGCGGCGCGGGCACGGGCTGCCACCATGCTGATGCTGGCATTGCCCGGCGGAGTGTATCTGTATCAGGGCGAGGAGCTCGGCCTCCCGGACCATACCTTGATGCCTGACGAGTTCCGGCAGGATCCCACTTATCACCGCACAGCAGGGGTTAGGGTGGGCCGCGACGGCAGCCGCGTGCCTCTGCCCTGGCGAGTACACGAACCGTCCTTCGGGTTCAGCTCCTCAGGACAAACCTGGCTGCCGCAGCCGGGCTACTGGGGCCGGCATTCACGGGACATCCAGCGCAGGGACCAGTTCTCGTCGCTGAACATGTACCGCACGGCACTGGAGATTCGCCGTGAGCTGGCGCTGGGCGCCGGGTCGCTCGCGTGGTGGCCGGAGCATGACGCCGAAGGCCTGGTGGCCTTCGTCAACGGAAACGTCCTGGTCGCCATGAACATGGGAGACAACCCAATCCAGCTGCCGGAGCTCCCGGTGCTTGCCATGAGTTCGGCTTCCGCTCTGGAAGGAACCAAAATCCGTCCGAACTGCACTGTGTGGCTTCGACTGGCCTAAGGTGTCGCAGGAGACACAGGGTACTGCCGGGGGGATGCTCTCAGCTGGTGAGGATCGCTTTCCCCGGGTTGAGGATCCCCGCCGGGTCAAACACCGCCTTGATGCGGCGCTGCAGTTCCAGGACTTGTTCCTGCTGCTCCTGCGCCAGCCAGCGGAGCTTGAACTGGCCCACCCCGTGTTCACCGGTGATGGTGCCTCCCATCGCCAGGGCAAGGGCTATGGATTCATCGAGGGCAGCGTCCAGCCGTTGAAGGCCGGCGCTGCCCTCGGTTTTGTCCACCCAGAAGGTGGGATGAAGATTTCCGTCTCCCGCATGTGCCACCACTTTCAGCCGCACCTCATGCTCGCGTGCCATGCGGTTCAATTCGGCGATATAGGAGACCAGCCGGGAGCGCGGCACCGCAACGTCCTCCCCCACCCGGTGTTCGGTGTGGATGGCGTCTCCGCGGCTGTGGCGGCGAAGGTCAACCAGTTGCAGTGCCTCCTCCGATCCCTCCAGGCTGATCTGCCCGCCCAGCTCGCCCAGCACTGAACGCACGACGTCGGCCTCGGCCGCGGCGCCGTACCCGTCCGTCTGGATGAGGAGCAGAGCAGCGCCGCGGGAGCGCAGGTTGGAGCCGTGGGCGGTGTCCAGCGCCACCATGGTCTCGGCGTCGAGCAGTTCCATGATCGCCGGCTGCACCCGCGCGCGGCCCACCGCCAGCACCCCGGCTGCAGCGCTTTCGATGTCAGGGAAGAATCCGGCGATCGTGCAGACATCCACGGGGAGGTAGCGCAGCCGCACGGTTATCCCCACCACTACTCCCAGTGTCCCTTCGGAGCCGGTGAAAAGGCTGGTCAAGTCGTACCCGGCCACCCCCTTAAACGTTTCCTGGCCCGTGCTGATGAGCGTTCCGTCGGCCAGGACGACGTCGAGGGAGAGGACAGAGTCCCGTGTCACGCCGTATTTAGCGCAGCGCAGCCCTCCGGCGTTGGTCGCAACATTTCCGCCGACGGTGGACACGCGGTAGCTTGCGGGATCAGGTGCGTACATCAGCCCGAATTCGGCCGCAGCAGCGTTGAGGTCTGCGTTGATGACCCCCGGTTCCACTATGGCCAGTTCATCCTCCGGCCGAATTTCGAGGATCCTGTTCATCCGCTCCAGGCTGAGGACAATGCATCCGGCCGTGGCATGGGCCCCACCGGACACCCCGGTCCCGGCACCGCGGGGAACCACTGTGGTGCCGGTACGCGAAGCCCAGCGCAGAATCTGCTGGACCTGCTCAACGGAGCGGGCCCACACAACCGCCAAAGGGTTGACGTACTCCAGGACCGGTCCCTGATCGCTTCCATAGGCTGCCAGCGTCTGAGGCGCGGTGTCCATCTCGATGCCGGTCAGGGAGCGGGATAGGTCAAGAAGCGTGTCTGCGGTCATACGAGGATGCTACCGGGCACCCATGAAGCGAGCGTAACGGTCCAAAACCTGCGGCCAGAATACGGAGAACTCATCCTGGGTCTTCACCGGATCCGCCACCATGTTGAAGCCGGAATGCGTGAGGGTGACAAGGGTGCTTGTCCCGTCTGCTGAACTGAAGCTGATCTGCACCGAGGTTGGGGTCTGCGGGCTATGCCGCCCCATCCAACCCAGCAGAAGCTGAGAGTCCTGCACTCTTTTGGCCACCGTCGCCCACACGGCAGATTCTCCCGCTGGGCCGGTTTCCGTCAGGGCGTCTGATTCGAACTCCGGATGGGTTCCTTCGCCAAATTGCGTGTGCTCCTCCGGCCACCACAGGTGTACGTATTCAGTGAAACCGTTGAAGGCCTCGTGCAATTCGCGTGGAACTCTCCGTTCCACGACGATGTCCGGCACTGAAATAGTTTCCTTTGCCGGCTCGGGCTGCTCAGCATGTGAAAAGAGAGAGGAATTCATCATCCAAGCCTAGCGCCGATGTCCCTGCCGGCCGCCGGCCGGCAACCGCCGCTCAGCGCCGTGGGCAAGGGCTCTGGACGCCATTGTCAGATAGTCGATGGGTTAGACAGTTGATGGGTCAGATAGTCGATGGGTTAGACCAGGCCTGTTAAACAGTTGAGGCCCGTACCAAAAGATACGGGCCTCAACCTCTCTACCGAAATATTGTCCGGCGGTGACCTACTCTCCCACACCCTCCCGGATGCAGTACCATCGGCGCAGTGGGTCTTAGCTTCCGGGTTCGGAATGGGACCGGGCGTTTCCCCCACGCTATGACCGCCGTAACCCTTCTACCCGCACCACCGGCCAACTACTCCTGGTGGAGGGGAAAACAATGGGTCACAACCAAACACTCAAACAACAGTGCCTGTCATGAAAAAGTATCCACGCGTAAGAATGAACACTTCTCTTTTATTCTAAACCACCCAACCATCCCCGAAAGGACAATCAGCGGTTCGTTCCACGGTGACAAACCACACACGGGTTTGTTATCCGGGAACCACATAGTGGACGCAAGCAGCATGATCAACACAATCCTTCTTTGGCGGGAACGTTTGAAGTCGTTTCCTGCCCAGACTGTGGTGTGGTGTAAGTTATCGGCCTATTAGTACCGGTCAGCTTCACGGGTCTTTAGTCCCCGCTTCCACATCCGGCCTATCAACCCAGTGGTCTGGCTGGGGGCCTCTCACACACAAGGTGTATGGAAATCTCATCTCGAAGCGGGCTTCCCGCTTAGATGCTTTCAGCGGTTATCCCATCCGAACGTAGCTAATCAGCGGTGCACTTGGCAGTACAACTGACACACCAGAGGTTCGTCCGTCCCGGTCCTCTCGTACTAAGGACAGCCCTTCTCAAATTTCCTGCGCGCGCAGCGGATAGGGACCGAACTGTCTCACGACGTTCTAAACCCAGCTCGCGTACCGCTTTAATGGGCGAACAGCCCAACCCTTGGGACCTACTCCAGCCCCAGGATGCGACGAGCCGACATCGAGGTGCCAAACCATGCCGTCGATATGGACTCTTGGGCAAGATCAGCCTGTTATCCCCGAGGTACCTTTTATCCGTTGAGCGACGGCCATTCCACAATGTACCGCCGGATCACTAGTCCCGACTTTCGTCCCTGCTCGAGATGTCTCTCTCACAGTCAAGCTCCCTTGTGCACTTACACTCGCCACCTGATTGCCAACCAGGCTGAGGGAACCTTTGGGCGCCTCCGTTACTCTTTAGGAGGCAACCGCCCCAGTTAAACTACCCATCAGGCACTGTCCCTGACCCGGATTACGGGCCGAAGTTAGATATCCAGTATGACCAGAGTGGTATTTCAACGATGACTCCACCCGAACTGGCGTCCGGGTCTCACAGTCTCCCACCTATCCTACACAAGCCACACCGAACACCAATACCAAACTATAGTAAAGGTCTCGGGGTCTTTCCGTCCTGCTGCGCGTAACGAGCATCTTTACTCGTACTGCAATTTCGCCGAGTTTATGGTTGAGACAGCGGGGAAGTCGTTACTCCATTCGTGCAGGTCGGAACTTACCCGACAAGGAATTTCGCTACCTTAGGATGGTTATAGTTACCACCGCCGTTTACTGGGGCTTAAATTCCCAGCTTCGCCCGTAAGGGCTAACCGGTCCTCTTAACCTTCCAGCACCGGGCAGGAGTCAGTCCGTATACATCGTCTTGCGACTTCGCACGGACCTGTGTTTTTAGTAAACAGTCGCTTCCCCCTGGTCTCTGCGGCCCCGATCCCCTCCGGACAGCAAGTGTCCATCAAGGTTGGGGCCCCCCTTCTCCCGAAGTTACGGGGGCATTTTGCCGAGTTCCTTAACCATAATTCTCTCGATCGCCTTAGTATTCTCTACCTGATCACCTGTGTCGGTTTGGGGTACGGGCGGCTAAAACCTCGCGCCGATGCTTTTCTAGGCAGCATAGGATCACCGGATTCCCACCAAAGTGGGTCCCGTCAGATCTCAGGTGCGTCATCCAAGACACAGTGACGGATTTACCTATCACTGACCCTACATCCTTAGACCAGGACAACCATCGCCCGGCCCGGCTACCTTCCTGCGTCACACCTGTTAATACGCTTACCTCCCGGGATCAGGTCCCGCGCTCCACCAAAAACCGTGTCGCCACAAGGGCTAACGGTCAGGTATTGGGCGGTTAGTATCCCCCGATCAGTATTGGCGGTTTTTCGCCGGTACGGGAATATCAACCCGTTGTCCATCGACTACGCCTGTCGGCCTCGCCTTAGGTCCCGACTTACCCAGGGCAGATTAGCTTGACCCTGGAACCCTTGATCATTCGGCGGACGGGTTTCTCACCCGTCTTTCGCTACTCATGCCTGCATTCTCACTCGTGTAGGCTCCACCGCTGGTTTACACCGCGACTTCACTGCCCACACGACGCTCCCCTACCCATCCAAACGCTTGAACGAAAATGGATAAACCATCCGCTTGGCTAATATTTGAATGCCACAACTTCGGCGGTGTACTTGAGCCCCGCTACATTGTCGGCGCGGAATCACTTGACCAGTGAGCTATTACGCACTCTTTCAAGGATGGCTGCTTCTAAGCCAACCTCCTGGTTGTCTGAGCAACTCCACATCCTTTCCCACTTAGCACACGCTTAGGGGCCTTAGTTGGTGGTCTGGGCTGTTTCCCTCTCGACTATGAAGCTTATCCCCCACAGTCACTGCTGCGCTCTCACTTACCGGCATTCGGAGTTTGGCTGACGTCAGTAACCTTGTAGGGCCCATTAGCCATCCAGTAGCTCTACCTCCGGTAAGAAACACGCAACGCTGCACCTAAATGCATTTCGGGGAGAACCAGCTATCACGGAGTTTGATTGGCCTTTCACCCCTACCCACAGCTCATCCCCTCCATTTTCAACTGAAGTGGGTTCGGTCCTCCACGCGCTCTTACACGCGCTTCAACCTGGCCATGGGTAGATCACTCCGCTTCGGGTCTAGATCACGCCACTGCATCGCCCTGTTCAGACTCGCTTTCGCTACGGCTTCCCCTCACGGGTTAACCTCGCGACGTAACACTAACTCGCAGGCTCATTCTTCAAAAGGCACGCTGTCACAAGCACAACACCACAAGTGGCATTGCCCTGCTCCAACGGATTGTAGGCACACGGTTTCAGGTACTGTTTCACTCCCCTCCCGGGGTACTTTTCACCTTTCCCTCACGGTACTTGTCCGCTATCGGTCATCAGGGAGTATTTAGGCTTACCAGGTGGTCCTGGCAGATTCGCACGGGATTTCTCGGGCCCCGTGCTACTTGGGATCCTCTCCAAGCGGCAGCATACATTCCGGTTACGGGGCTAACACCCTCTACGGCCGGGCTTTCAAACCCGTTCACCTATGCATCTGCACTCACTTCACCAATCCGGCAGAATCGGTACGGAAAGTCCCGCAACCCCAGTGATGCAACGCCCGCCGGCTATCACACACCACTGGTTTAGCCTCTTCCGCGTTCGCTCGCCACTACTAACGGAATCACTGTTGTTTTCTCTTCCTGTGGGTACTGAGATGTTTCACTTCCCCACGTTCCCTCCACGCACCCTATGTGTTCAGATGCGGGTCACCCGGTCACTCGCGCGCCGGGCGGGGTTTCCCCATTCGGACATCCTGGGATCAACGCTCGGTTATCAACTCCCCCAGGCTTATCGCAGATTCCTACGTCCTTCTTCGGCTCCTGATGCCAAGGCATCCACCGTGTGCCCTTAAAAACTTGACCACAAAGATCAATAAATATTATCGCTATCGAGAAAACCATGGAGGCCGGTAAAAACCGGTCACCAGGTTTAAAATTGCACTTAATAATTTTAAGATGCTCGCGTCCACTATGTAGTTCTAACAACAACCCCGTCACACCCCGCCACCACCACGTATTCACCGTGACGGTCTTGGGCCTGCGCAGGAACAATCAGAAACAACACGAACCCGTGTCCCTTCCAACCCCTCCAATGAAGGCTTGAAATTCTTCGGTCCTGTTATTTCAGGACCCAACAGTGTGCCAAACGGAAAAACCCGGTACTTGAAGACACCGGCAGCGTTTCCAGTCCTCCCCGAAGGAAGAACGTACTGTGCTGCCGGGCTCAACGCCGGGCACCTGCCTATTGATATTCCACCCTTGAGCACCCACCGGAAAACATATGTTTCCGATATGGGCATCTCCTGCAAAGCCCGCATCCAACACTGTGGAAGAACACGAAAAACTTTGAGGTGCTCCTTAGAAAGGAGGTGATCCAGCCGCACCTTCCGGTACGGCTACCTTGTTACGACTTAGTCCCAATCGCCGGTCCCACCTTCGACGGCTCCCTCCCACAAGGGGTTAGGCCACCGGCTTCGGGTGTTACCAACTTTCGTGACTTGACGGGCGGTGTGTACAAGGCCCGGGAACGTATTCACCGCAGCGTTGCTGATCTGCGATTACTAGCGACTCCAACTTCATGAGGTCGAGTTGCAGACCTCAATCCGAACTGAGACCGGCTTTTTGGGATTAGCTCCACCTCACAGTATCGCAACCCTTTGTACCGGCCATTGTAGCATGCGTGAAGCCCAAGACATAAGGGGCATGATGATTTGACGTCGTCCCCACCTTCCTCCGAGTTGACCCGGCAGTCTCCTATGAGTCCCCGGCATAACCCGCTGGCAACATAGAACGAGGGTTGCGCTCGTTGCGGGACTTAACCCAACATCTCACGACACGAGCTGACGACAACCATGCACCACCTGTAAACCGGCCACAAGTGGGGGACCTGTTTCCAGGCCTTTCCGGTTCATGTCAAGCCTTGGTAAGGTTCTTCGCGTTGCATCGAATTAATCCGCATGCTCCGCCGCTTGTGCGGGCCCCCGTCAATTCCTTTGAGTTTTAGCCTTGCGGCCGTACTCCCCAGGGGGGCACTTAATGCGTTAGCTACGGCGCGGAAAACGTGGAATGTCCCCCACACCTAGTGCCCAACGTTTACGGCATGGACTACCAGGGTATCTAATCCTGTTCGCTCCCCATGCTTTCGCTCCTCAGCGTCAGTTACAGCCCAGAGACCTGCCTTCGCCATCGGTGTTCCTCCTGATATCTGCGCATTTCACCGCTACACCAGGAATTCCAGTCTCCCCTACTGCACTCTAGTCTGCCCGTACCCACTGCAGACCCGGGGTTGAGCCCCGGGCTTTCACAGCAGACGCGACAAACCGCCTACGAGCTCTTTACGCCCAATAATTCCGGATAACGCTTGCGCCCTACGTATTACCGCGGCTGCTGGCACGTAGTTAGCCGGCGCTTCTTCTGCAGGTACCGTCACTTTCGCTTCTTCCCTGCTGAAAGAGGTTTACAACCCGAAGGCCTTCGTCCCTCACGCGGCGTCGCTGCATCAGGCTTTCGCCCATTGTGCAATATTCCCCACTGCTGCCTCCCGTAGGAGTCTGGGCCGTGTCTCAGTCCCAGTGTGGCCGGTCACCCTCTCAGGCCGGCTACCCGTCGTCGCCTTGGTGGGCCATTACCCCAACCAACTAGCTGATAGGCCGCGAGTCCATCCAAAACCGCATCAAGCTTTCCACGGACCCCCATGCGGGAATCCGTCGTATCCGGTATTAGACCCGGTTTCCCAGGCTTATCCCGAAGTTAAGGGCAGGTTACTCACGTGTTACTCACCCGTTCGCCACTAATCATTTTGTGCAAGCACAAAAGTCATCGTTCGACTTGCATGTGTTAAGCACGCCGCCAGCGTTCATCCTGAGCCAGGATCAAACTCTCCGTAAATGTGTTACAGACACAAGACCGGAGCCAAGGAAAATTGGCTGCACAGTCCTGCACTAAATTCGAAACCAGCTAAAAAAGCTGCTCCCAACCCACGGGGTGGGCGGAAACAACCAGTTCAACCAATTAAAATAATTGGTATCAATAAACTTGGCACACTATTGAGTTCTCAAACAACAGATGCATCCGAAATACTCGGAAAAACAAAGAATGTTTTTCTTTTCTCTTCGCTGCAGTGTTTCTTTATTCTATTTCATCCGGACCGTATTTGGCAATTCGGGGTAATTCCCGAAGTGTGCTTCATTTTGTCCGGCTGACCCCGCGCAAAAGCTCCGGCTTTCCGCTCCCGGGCCGTAAGGCGCAGGATGGATCACCAGGATGTTTTTGGTGGGGTTTGGCCGCCATGCTCGGGATGTTTTCCAACTCCCGGCCGCGGCGACTTAGAAGACTTTACACAGGTTTTGACCCACCCGCAAATCGGCCCATGGGCTGTGATCGGGGTCCCAACAACCACGGTGAACAAACGGCTTTCCGGCCCTTCAAAGCCACTTTTGTTCGGAATTTCCCTTGGCTGTCTGCCGCATGGTTATTCTCCCATGACACAGCTGTGGGTAGCTCTCCGGTTTGGAGAGCTACCCACAATGTTGAGCCCACGGGCTCTACCGGCTGGTCATCAGCTCTTCAGCCTATAGCCGGCATAAAGAACTCAGACGTGGCCCCCTGTTGCTAGTCCATTTCCTTCCTCCGTCGTGCAGCCCCGGCCACCAGCAGTGTGCCCATGAGGACGGCGCCAGCTCCGGCAAGGGATACCTGTGCGGTGGCGGTTGCCCCGGTCTTGGCCAGCGTGTCCTTACCCAAAACCGCGTAGGTATTAGTGACTGTCGCGTCTACGGTTTCACCCGACACGATCACGACGCTGTAGGGCAGAATCGTCTCGACAGTGACGTTCCCGTTCTCACCGTTCGTGGGCTCGGTGACAGTGCACTCGGTACCGGCAGGGATGCCGTCGAAGACCTGCACGTACTCACCGGGCAGGGTTTCAGCGGGGATCCGCACCACTTGCTCGAGCTCGTTTCCGCAGACCACGTTGAGGTATGACGCGGACTGCTTTCCGGCGCCATTTCCGGCCACGATTTTGGTTACTTGCAGAGATCCATTGGCATATTGCACCGTATTAGCCAGGCCTGCACTTACCGTGGCTCCCGGCTCAATAACGACCGTTACCGGGTCACCGGCCTCCACGGTAACCTCCGACGTCGCCCCAGTGCTCGATTCCGTCACCGTACATTCCGTCCCCGCCGGGATATCAGTGAGGGTTTCACCGTAGGTCCCGGCCGCGCTGCCTGCCGGGATGACAACACTGGTGTCCAGAACGGACCCGCACACAACGTCGAGAACTATTTCCGACTGCAGACCTGCGGCGTTCCCGTCGATCGTCTTGGTGACGTTAAGCGCTCCCGGGAGGTACTGAACCGTGTTGGTAACCGCAAGGACGTTCTCACCGTCAGTGATGGTCACGGGTTCCGGGAGCACCGGTGTGACTGTTACCTCCGTCGTTGATCCGGTGACGGGTTCAGTAACTGAACAGACCGTGCCTACTGGAAGTCCTGCGACCGTCTCAGTCACTGTTTCAGTCGTGCCGGCGGGGATCTCGAAGGTGAAGACGCCGGATGCTCCGCAGTCCACCACCAGGGAAATGTCGCCCTGCAGCCCGGCTCCTTCACCTGCAAACGCCTTACTGACCGTCAAGTCGCCGGCAACGAAGAACTCGGCCGTCGCCCGTGCATTGGACTCAATCTGCGCATCAGCTGCCAGGATGAGCTTCTGGGCAGTGGTGACGCTGGGATTGTTGCCGGCATAGAGGTAGACGTTGCCTGTCTGGACAGGAACCACGGCTGTGGCGGTCAGATCAACTGGATCCGTGGTTTGGTTGTCGTTCCGCACCCACAGCTGAGTGCCGGAGGTGACAGTCGTGCCAACAAGCGGGGCCGTACCGGCCGGATCCGTGTACAGGGTGTAGCCTTCCGGCACCGCAACGGTGATGGTGCCTGCATCGGAAGTAATGGTGAATGGCCCGGTGACTCCGTCGGTGGGGCCTGACGCAGTGGGCGGATCGATAGCTACGTTGGGGGCCGGCGGCTCGGTCAGCGGTCCTGCCGCGAGTACTGCGGCGACAATCGGAGCCGTGTACGGCCGGACTGGATCGTTTTCCGCTAGGACGTAGCCGTCGCTGAAAAACCACACAGCAGCCTGAACCGCTGCTGCCCGAATGCTGTCCGACGGCGCCTCCGGCAGGCCCGGCTGATCCGGGTAGTAGCTGTTCAGCACCCGATTAACGTAACCAATGTTCGGCACATTGGATTCGTCCCAGCTGCCGCTCTCATAACCCAGGCCGGTGTAGGTGGAGGTACGAATGTCGATGCAGTACATCTGCTGCGTATTGCCGACGGCGTCAACAGTGGTGATGATGCCGGCAAACCCCTCATTGAGGGTCTCATAGCCCGCCGGCACGCCCGTGGGATACCCGGTGGTGGGGTCGAACGGCGTACCTGCAGGAGGCAGCCCGCCAGCCACCCCCTGACCCGGTCCGGTGCCGGTCATTGTGATCTCCGTGAGGTCCGAGGGGACTTCGTTGCCCGGGGATTCACCGCTGAATACGGCATGTGCCGGCAATGCCAGTTGCATCAGAAGACACAGGATGGCGAATACCCCAATGCCCGTGCCGCTGGCCCGGCCTCTCCATACTGGGGTACTGCCCCTCCGGACACTGCCGGTTCTGCGACGCACGCTCATTAGCTTCCCGCTTTCTGCTCGACCCTTTGACATCCGCAGAGCCCAGGTGAGGACAGACTTATATGAGGCTCCGTGAGCAGTGAGGCTACCTCGTGGGGAAACGTGTGCAAAGGGAAGTGCAGGAATCATCTACTGATACTGAAGTTAAAAGCGTGATAGCTGAGATGTGCTTGACAATCCCGCGCGGTAAGGCAGCGCCAACGGCTCCCGTCCGGGCAACCGTAACCCGGCAAAACCGCCGGCTGGGAAGGAATCCTGGTTAAACAAGTAAGGCCCCGCCGATGGCGGGGCCTTACTCTCTCTACCGAAATATTGTCCGGCGGTGACCTACTCTCCCACACCCTCCCGGATGCAGTACCATCGGCGCAGTGGGTCTTAGCTTCCGGGTTCGGAATGGGACCGGGCGTTTCCCCCACGCTATGACCGCCGTAACCCTACCACCCGCACCACCGGCCAACTACTCCTGGTGGAGGGGAAAACAATGGGTCACAACCAAACACTCAAACAACAGTGCCTGTCATGAAAAAGTATCCACGCGTAAGAATGAACACTTCTCTTTTATTCTAAACCACCCAACCATCCCCGAAAGGACAATCAGCGGTTCGTTCCACGGTGACAAACCACACACGGGTTTGTTATCCGGGAACCACATAGTGGACGCAAGCAGCATGATCAACACAATCCTTCTTTGGCGGGAACGTTTGAAGTCGTTTCCTGCCCAGACTGTGGTGTGGTGTAAGTTATCGGCCTATTAGTACCGGTCAGCTTCACGGGTCTTTAGTCCCCGCTTCCACATCCGGCCTATCAACCCAGTGGTCTGGCTGGGGGCCTCTCACACACAAGGTGTATGGAAATCTCATCTCGAAGCGGGCTTCCCGCTTAGATGCTTTCAGCGGTTATCCCATCCGAACGTAGCTAATCAGCGGTGCACTTGGCAGTACAACTGACACACCAGAGGTTCGTCCGTCCCGGTCCTCTCGTACTAAGGACAGCCCTTCTCAAATTTCCTGCGCGCGCAGCGGATAGGGACCGAACTGTCTCACGACGTTCTAAACCCAGCTCGCGTACCGCTTTAATGGGCGAACAGCCCAACCCTTGGGACCTACTCCAGCCCCAGGATGCGACGAGCCGACATCGAGGTGCCAAACCATGCCGTCGATATGGACTCTTGGGCAAGATCAGCCTGTTATCCCCGAGGTACCTTTTATCCGTTGAGCGACGGCCATTCCACAATGTACCGCCGGATCACTAGTCCCGACTTTCGTCCCTGCTCGAGATGTCTCTCTCACAGTCAAGCTCCCTTGTGCACTTACACTCGCCACCTGATTGCCAACCAGGCTGAGGGAACCTTTGGGCGCCTCCGTTACTCTTTAGGAGGCAACCGCCCCAGTTAAACTACCCATCAGGCACTGTCCCTGACCCGGATTACGGGCCGAAGTTAGATATCCAGTATGACCAGAGTGGTATTTCAACGATGACTCCACCCGAACTGGCGTCCGGGTCTCACAGTCTCCCACCTATCCTACACAAGCCACACCGAACACCAATACCAAACTATAGTAAAGGTCTCGGGGTCTTTCCGTCCTGCTGCGCGTAACGAGCATCTTTACTCGTACTGCAATTTCGCCGAGTTTATGGTTGAGACAGCGGGGAAGTCGTTACTCCATTCGTGCAGGTCGGAACTTACCCGACAAGGAATTTCGCTACCTTAGGATGGTTATAGTTACCACCGCCGTTTACTGGGGCTTAAATTCCCAGCTTCGCCCGTAAGGGCTAACCGGTCCTCTTAACCTTCCAGCACCGGGCAGGAGTCAGTCCGTATACATCGTCTTGCGACTTCGCACGGACCTGTGTTTTTAGTAAACAGTCGCTTCCCCCTGGTCTCTGCGGCCCGATCCCCTCCGGACAGCAAGTGTCCATCAAGGTTGGGGCCCCCCTTCTCCCGAAGTTACGGGGGCATTTTGCCGAGTTCCTTAACCATAATTCTCTCGATCGCCTTAGTATTCTCTACCTGATCACCTGTGTCGGTTTGGGGTACGGGCGGCTAAAACCTCGCGCCGATGCTTTTCTAGGCAGCATAGGATCACCGGATTCCCACCAAAGTGGGTCCCGTCAGATCTCAGGTGCGTCATTCAAGACACAGTGACGGATTTACCTATCACTGACCCTACATCCTTAGACCAGGACAACCATCGCCCGGCCCGGCTACCTTCCTGCGTCACACCTGTTAATACGCTTACCTCCCGGGATCAGGTCCCGCGCTCCACCAAAAACCGTGTCGCCACAAGGGCTAACGGTCAGGTATTGGGCGGTTAGTATCCCCCGATCAGTATTGGCGGTTTTTCGCCGGTACGGGAATATCAACCCGTTGTCCATCGACTACGCCTGTCGGCCTCGCCTTAGGTCCCGACTTACCCAGGGCAGATTAGCTTGACCCTGGAACCCTTGATCATTCGGCGGACGGGTTTCTCACCCGTCTTTCGCTACTCATGCCTGCATTCTCACTCGTGTAGGCTCCACCGCTGGTTTACACCGCGACTTCACTGCCCACACGACGCTCCCCTACCCATCCAAACGCTTGAACGAAAATGGATAAACCATCCGCTTGGCTAATATTTGAATGCCACAACTTCGGCGGTGTACTTGAGCCCCGCTACATTGTCGGCGCGGAATCACTTGACCAGTGAGCTATTACGCACTCTTTCAAGGATGGCTGCTTCTAAGCCAACCTCCTGGTTGTCTGAGCAACTCCACATCCTTTCCCACTTAGCACACGCTTAGGGGCCTTAGTTGGTGGTCTGGGCTGTTTCCCTCTCGACTATGAAGCTTATCCCCCACAGTCTCACTGCTGCGCTCTCACTTACCGGCATTCGGAGTTTGGCTGACGTCAGTAACCTTGTAGGGCCCATTAGCCATCCAGTAGCTCTACCTCCGGTAAGAAACACGCAACGCTGCACCTAAATGCATTTCGGGGAGAACCAGCTATCACGGAGTTTGATTGGCCTTTCACCCCTACCCACAGCTCATCCCCTCCATTTTCAACTGAAGTGGGTTCGGTCCTCCACGCGCTCTTACACGCGCTTCAACCTGGCCATGGGTAGATCACTCCGCTTCGGGTCTAGATCACGCCACTGCATCGCCCTGTTCAGACTCGCTTTCGCTACGGCTTCCCCTCACGGGTTAACCTCGCGACGTAACACTAACTCGCAGGCTCATTCTTCAAAAGGCACGCTGTCACAAGCACAACACCACAAGTGGCATTGCCCTGCTCCAACGGATTGTAGGCACACGGTTTCAGGTACTGTTTCACTCCCCTCCCGGGGTACTTTTCACCTTTCCCTCACGGTACTTGTCCGCTATCGGTCATCAGGGAGTATTTAGGCTTACCAGGTGGTCCTGGCAGATTCGCACGGGATTTCTCGGGCCCCGTGCTACTTGGGATCCTCTCCAAGCGGCAGCATACATTCCGGTTACGGGCTAACACCCTCTACGGCCGGGCTTTCAAACCCGTTCACCTATGCATCTGCACTCACTTCACCAATCCGGCAGAATCGGTACGGAAAGTCCCGCAACCCCAGTGATGCAACGCCCGCCGGCTATCACACACCACTGGTTTAGCCTCTTCCGCGTTCGCTCGCCACTACTAACGGAATCACTGTTGTTTTCTCTTCCTGTGGGTACTGAGATGTTTCACTTCCCCACGTTCCCTCCACGCACCCTATGTGTTCAGATGCGGGTCACCCGGTCACTCGCGCGCCGGGCGGGGTTTCCCCATTCGGACATCCTGGGATCAACGCTCGGTTATCAACTCCCCCAGGCTTATCGCAGATTCCTACGTCCTTCTTCGGCTCCTGATGCCAAGGCATCCACCGTGTGCCCTTAAAAACTTGACCACAAAGATCAATAAATATTATCGCTATCGAGAAAACCATGGAGGCCGGTAAAAACCGGTCACCAGGTTTATCTGAAATTGCACTTAATAATTTTAAGATGCTCGCGTCCACTATGTAGTTCTCAAACAACAACCCCGTCACACCCCGCCACCACCACGTATTCACCGTGACGGTCTTGGGCCTGCGCAGGAACAATCAGAAACAACACGAACCCGTGTCCCTTCCAACCCCTCCAATGAAGGCTTGAAATTCTTCGGTCCTGTTATTTCAGGACCCAACAGTGTGCCAAACGGAAAAACCCGGTACTTGAAGACACCGGCAGCGTTTCCAGTCCTCCCCGAAGGAAGAACGTACTGTGCTGCCGGGCTCAACGCCGGGCACCTGCCTATTGATATTCCACCCTTGAGCACCCACCGGAAAACATATGTTTCCGATATGGGCATCTCCTGCAAAGCCCGCATCCAACACTGTGGAAGAACACGAAAAACTTTGAGGTGCTCCTTAGAAAGGAGGTGATCCAGCCGCACCTTCCGGTACGGCTACCTTGTTACGACTTAGTCCCAATCGCCGGTCCCACCTTCGACGGCTCCCTCCCACAAGGGGTTAGGCCACCGGCTTCGGGTGTTACCAACTTTCGTGACTTGACGGGCGGTGTGTACAAGGCCCGGGAACGTATTCACCGCAGCGTTGCTGATCTGCGATTACTAGCGACTCCAACTTCATGAGGTCGAGTTGCAGACCTCAATCCGAACTGAGACCGGCTTTTTGGGATTAGCTCCACCTCACAGTATCGCAACCCTTTGTACCGGCCATTGTAGCATGCGTGAAGCCCAAGACATAAGGGGCATGATGATTTGACGTCGTCCCCACCTTCCTCCGAGTTGACCCCGGCAGTCTCCTATGAGTCCCCGGCATAACCCGCTGGCAACATAGAACGAGGGTTGCGCTCGTTGCGGGACTTAACCCAACATCTCACGACACGAGCTGACGACAACCATGCACCACCTGTAAACCGGCCACAAGTGGGGGACCTGTTTCCAGGCCTTTCCGGTTCATGTCAAGCCTTGGTAAGGTTCTTCGCGTTGCATCGAATTAATCCGCATGCTCCGCCGCTTGTGCGGGCCCCCGTCAATTCCTTTGAGTTTTAGCCTTGCGGCCGTACTCCCCAGGCGGGGCACTTAATGCGTTAGCTACGGCGCGGAAAACGTGGAATGTCCCCCACACCTAGTGCCCAACGTTTACGGCATGGACTACCAGGGTATCTAATCCTGTTCGCTCCCCATGCTTTCGCTCCTCAGCGTCAGTTACAGCCCAGAGACCTGCCTTCGCCATCGGTGTTCCTCCTGATATCTGCGCATTTCACCGCTACACCAGGAATTCCAGTCTCCCCTACTGCACTCTAGTCTGCCCGTACCCACTGCAGACCCGGGGTTGAGCCCCGGGCTTTCACAGCAGACGCGACAAACCGCCTACGAGCTCTTTACGCCCAATAATTCCGGATAACGCTTGCGCCCTACGTATTACCGCGGCTGCTGGCACGTAGTTAGCCGGCGCTTCTTCTGCAGGTACCGTCACTTTCGCTTCTTCCCTGCTGAAAGAGGTTTACAACCCGAAGGCCTTCGTCCCTCACGCGGCGTCGCTGCATCAGGCTTTCGCCCATTGTGCAATATTCCCCACTGCTGCCTCCCGTAGGAGTCTGGGCCGTGTCTCAGTCCCAGTGTGGCCGGTCACCCTCTCAGGCCGGCTACCCGTCGTCGCCTTGGTGGGCCATTACCCCAACCAACTAGCTGATAGGCCGCGAGTCCATCCAAAACCGCATCAAGCTTTCCACGGACCCCCATGCGGGAATCCGTCGTATCCGGTATTAGACCCGGTTTCCCAGGCTTATCCCGAAGTTAAGGGCAGGTTACTCACGTGTTACTCACCCGTTCGCCACTAATCATTTTGTGCAAGCACAAAAGTCATCGTTCGACTTGCATGTGTTAAGCACGCCGCCAGCGTTCATCCTGAGCCAGGATCAAACTCTCCGTAAATGTGTTACAGACACAAGACCGGAGCCAAGGAAAATTGGCTGCACAGTCCTGCACTAAATTCGAAACCAGCTAAAAAAGCTGCTCCCAACCCACGGGGTGGGCGGAAACAACCAGTTCAACCAATTAAAATAATTGGTATCAATAAACTTGGCACACTATTGAGTTCTCAAACAACAGACTGCTTCCGGCACCAACAGGCTCAGATCCAAGGATCTTCCGCTCTGCATCGCTCCGGAGCAACTTTTCAATCTTACCGCCCTGATCAGAGTCTGTCAAAACGGCTGTTCGCCCTTCCGGCGAACCGGATGGAGCCTAGGCTCCGTGACGCTCAGCTGTTCTCGTTGCCTCGATCAGCGCGGGTATTAACTCTAGCACGGTTTTGCGGCTGCGGTGAACCAGGCCCGGAGCGGCTGCGCCCCGGGCCTGATCACGCTAAATTGCCCGGCCTAGACGTCCTTGGGCAACAGGTACAGCACACCCAACGGCGGTACAGTCAGCGTCGCCGAGGCAGGCTGTCCGTTGCAGGCTCCCTCTTCAGCGGTGACAACGCCCAGGTTGCCCACACCGGATCCACCGAACTCGGCCGCATCCGTATTCAATGCCTCCACCCATTCGCCGGCCCACGGCAGGCCGAGCCTGAAGTTCTCATGCGGGGCGCCGGCAAAGTTGGCGATGCACACCAGGGGGTTGCCCTGATGGTCGTACCGGATAAAGGACAGTGCGTTGCGGGCGCCGTCGTTCTCGTTGATCCACTGGAATCCGGCCGGCTCGTTGTCGCGGTCGAAAAGAGCCGGTGTATTCCGGTAGATCTCGTTGAGCTGGCGGACCAGCAGCTGCACGCCCTTATGCTGCGGGGTGTCGGTGAGGAACCAGTCCAGACCGTACTGTTCCGACCATTCCGCTTCCTGGGCGAATTCCGTGCCCATGAAGATGAGCTGCTTACCCGGGTGTGCCCACTGGAACGCCAGATAGGCCCGAACGTTGGCCAACTGCTGCCAGCGGTCGCCGGGCATCTTCCGCAGCAGTGAACCCTTGCCGTGCACAACTTCGTCATGGCTGATCGGCAACAGGAAGTTCTCCGTATAGGCGTACACCAGGGAGAACGTCAGCTTGGCATGGTGGTACATCCGGTTGATGGGGTCCTCGGACATGTACTCCAAGGTGTCGTGCATCCACCCCATGTTCCATTTCAGGCCAAATCCCAGGCCTCCGCTGCTGGTGGGCTGGGTAACGCCCGGGAACGCGGTGGACTCTTCCGCAATCATCACGATGCCGGGGACACGGCGGTACGCGGTGGCGTTGACTTCCTGCAGGAAGGAGATCGCCTCGAGATTCTCCCGGCCGCCAAAGGCGTTGGGACGCCACTGGTCGGCGGGCCGGGAGTAATCCAGGTACAGCATGGAGGCCACGGCATCCACTCGCAGGCCGTCGATGTGGAACTCTTCAAGCCAGTAGATCGCGTTGGCGACGAGGAAGTTGCGGACCTCCCGGCGGCCGTAATCGAAAATGAGCGTGCCCCAGTCGGGCTGTTCGCCGCGGAGCGGATCTCCGTGTTCGTACAGCGTCTGCCCGTCAAATTTGGCCAGCGCCCATTCGTCCTTGGGGAAGTGTCCCGGCACCCAGTCCAGGATGACGCCGATGCCCGCCTGATGCAGCTTGTCCACCAGGTAACGGAAGTCGTCCGGATGCCCGAAGCGCGCAGTGGGAGCGAAGTAGGAGGTGATCTGGTAACCCCACGAGCCGCCGAACGGATGCTCAGCGACTGGCATGAACTCCACGTGGGTGAACCCCTGCCACTTCACGTATTCCGCCAACTGGTCCGCCATCTGGCGGTAGTCCAGGCCGAGGCGCCACGATCCGAGATGCACTTCGTAGACGCTCATGGGTGCATTGTGCGGGTCCCGTGCCGCCCGGGCTTCCATCCACTCCGCATCCTGGAACACGTAGGTGGACTCCACCACCCGGGAACCGGTCAACGGCGGAACCTCCGTGGCCTGGGCCAGGGGGTCGGCTTTGTCACGCCAGATTCCGTCGCTGCCGAGGATTTCATACTTGTAACGCGCGCCGGGTTCCACGTCGGGGATGAACAATTCCCAGACTCCGGAGCCGCCCAGGGAGCGCATGGCGTGAATCCTGCCGTCCCAGGCGTTGAAATCGCCCTTGACGCGCACCGCCTGTGCGTTGGGTGCCCAAACGGCGAAGCTGACGCCGTCGATATCACCGAGAACAGATTTGTAATGGTGCAGGTTCGCTCCAAGCACCGTCCACAGCTTCTCGTGCCGGCCTTCGCCGATGAGATGCAGATCAATCTCCCCCAGCGACGGCAGGAACCGGTACGGGTCATCAAAGCGCTGCGCGCCAAGACCCTCGTAGGTCACTTCGAGCCGGTAATCGGGAACCTGGCCCGGACGATCAGCAGGAAGTGTGCCAACCCAAATGCCGTTGTACTCGTGCTGAAGCTCAACACGCGCGCCGGCAGTCACAGCGACTACCTGCTGGGCAAGGGGACGCAGGGTGCGGATCGTCACGAGGCCCTGGTCATCCACGTGGGCGCCCAGCACTGCGTGCGGCTGGTGATACCGGCCCTCGGACACGGCCTGCAGCACATCCGTGGAAACCGGCAGCGGGTTGCGGTGCGCGGGCACCACGGCAGCTTCGCCGGCGGCCGGTACGACGACGTCGTCCGCT
Organism: Arthrobacter sunyaminii; assembly: GCF_018866305.1. Classification (NCBI taxonomy): domain Bacteria; kingdom Bacillati; phylum Actinomycetota; class Actinomycetes; order Micrococcales; family Micrococcaceae; genus Arthrobacter; species Arthrobacter sunyaminii. The sequence goes on along the minus strand of NZ_CP076456.1, from coordinate 473,934 downwards.
TTCGCGGGCAGCGCGGATTCCGAAGGACGGTTCCCCTTAGGAGCGGAGGGTGGAGTCTTAGTCACTGAATTCTCTTCCTGGCTGCTCGTTCCGTGGACCTGCCTGCGTGCCTGTTCCAGAATCTGCCGAACGGCAGCGACCGGCACGCGGACCCAGTCGGGGCGGTTGCGTATTTCGTAGACAACTTCGTAAAGGGCCTTGTCCAGCCACAGGGCAAGGTACAGCGGATCGCTGCGGTTGATCTGTGTGCCTGTTTCCTTCTCATAGCCGCGGAGAAAAGCTTCGGACGCCGTAGCGGCCCAGCGTGCGGCTTCCAAGCCGCGGCGCTGCTGATCCTTGGAACCGGCAGCGTCACCTTTTCCGGGGCCTTCGACGAGCGCCACGCCGGCGGCGTAGTCAATGGACCGGAGCATGCCCACCACGTCGCGCAGCGGCACATCCGGAACGCTGCGCTCAGCGGCCGGCCGCAGCGGCTCTCCTTCAAAGTCCAGCACCATCCAGCCATGGGTGCCTGATTTCAGCACCTGGCCCAAGTGGTAATCAGAGTGGATTCGCTGGAGGTTGGGCAGCTTTTCGAGGTTGCTGATCTGCCGGAGCAGGTACTCCAGCGGTTCGTCGTACTCCCCCACATAGCTCCGGGCTTCTTTCCAGGCCCAGCGGATCCGGTTTTCAAGAGACTCGAGGAAATCGGAGCGTTCCGCCGCGCTGGGAGGCTGGCTGCCGAAAGCCTGTGCCAGCTGCTGGTGGATGCGCCCGGTGACTGCCCCCAGCTCTTCAGCCTCGGCGGTGAAATCGGAATTCGCCAGGGCGGCAGCCGAAGCGGGGCGCCAGGCATCTTCGCTGTTGGGGATGAACTCGCGCAGGACACTGAGGTCCCCGGCGACCCAGGCGCCGTCGTCGGCCAGCGGATCCCGCCAGCTCCCCGTCACCCAGCCAAAAGTTGTCGGCACGTCGGCGGAACCCATGGCAGTGAGCTTGGCGCTGACCTGTACATCGGGGCTTTCTCCGGCAGCGAGGACCCGATAGAACTTGATAATCAGCTGGTTGGGCCGGGCGGGCACCACCACGGAAGTGTTGGATTGCTCGCCCTTCATCAGCTTGGCATCCACCACGCTGTCAAAGGGCGGCCACTCGGCAAATCCGGCCAACGCGATGCCGTGGGTGTGGCCGTCCACCGAGGACGACTGCGAACGCATCAGTTCCAGCCACGCCGTAACGAATACCGGATCAGCAGTACCGTCATAGAGCCAGCGCTCTCCCAGCTCGGCATGCTGGGCACGTCCCAGCAGCGAATCGGCCAATTCGGGCACCGGGGTGCTGTGGTAGCTGACGGGGACGTTGATGACGTCCGTTCGATGACCCGAGCTCACGGCGATGAGATGGACTTCCAGTTCCACAGCCCCCGCCGGGTCTTCCAAGCGGATGCCGCCCACCCTGTCCAGGGAAATTTCGCGGCCCTTCGCGGGGAACCAGCGCTGCTGCGGCAGCCAGGCGGTCAGGAGTTCAGGCAGCGACGGAGTCAACTGGCTCATTTCTTCACGGCCTCCGAAATGGGAATGAGGGGAATCGCTTCGGTCAGGGGCGAGGAAGTGTTTGATTTCGGAGAGCGCAGGCGCAGCCAGTAGAAATCGTGGCTGCCCAGGGTCAGGGTGACGGAACCGTCCGCCCCGAAGGCCGGGAACGGGGTACCGCCAAAGGCGTCACGCAACCCGCGCCCGGCAAACTCGGGCAGGCTCACCGTGGCCGAAACCGGGTGCTGGGAGAGGTTGAAAATGCAGAACATGACTTCTCCCACCTCGCCTTCGGGATTATCCGCCGGCAGTTCGCGCAGGAACGCCAGGACGGACTCCGCCTCGGTGGGCACATTCCGGTAGGAACCGAGCCCGAACGCGGGGTGGGTCCTGCGGACCATGATCATCTGGCGGATCCAGTGCAGGAGCGAGCTGGAACTCGCCAGCTGGGCTTCCACGTTCACGTGGTTGTAGTGGTAGACCAACGACTGCACCACGGGCAGGTACAGCTTTCCGGGATCGGCGGTGGAGAAGCCGGCGTTGCGGTCCGGGTTCCACTGCATGGGGGTTCGCGAGGCGTCCCGGTCCTCAAGCCAGATGTTGTCGCCCATCCCGATTTCGTCGCCGTAGTAGAGGAACGGGCTGCCGGGAAGCGAAAGCAGCAGCGCATGGATCAGTTCCACTTCCGAACGGGAGTTGTCCAGAAGCGGCGAGAGCCGCCGGCGGATACCGACGTTGGCCCGCATGCGTGAATCCGGTGCGTACCAGCCGAGCATTGCCTGGCGCTCCTCGTTGGTGACCATTTCCAAGGTGAGCTCATCATGGTTGCGCAGGAAGGTTCCCCATTGGGCACCCGCCGGAATGTCCGGGGTTTCCTCCATCGTCTGCACAATGGGCGCAGCCTTCTGGTCGCGCAGCGCGTAGAAGAGGCGGGGCATGATCGGGAAGTGGAACGCCATGTGGCATTCGGGCCCGGTTTCGTCGCCGAAGTACTCCACGACCTCATGCGGCATCTGGTTGGCCTCCGCCACGATGACGCGTCCGGGGTAGTTTTCATCCACCATGGTGCGCAGGTCCTTGAGGAAGCGGTGCGTCGCCGGAAGATTCTCGCAGTTGGTGCCGTCCTCCTCAAACAGGTAAGGAATGGCATCGGCGCGGAACCCGTCAATGCCCTGGTCGAGCCAGAACCGGACGACGTCGAAGATCGCCTCAACCACCTTGGGATTCTCGAAGTTGAGATCCGGCTGGTGGCTGAAGAAACGGTGCCAGTAGAACTGCCGCCGCACGGGGTCAAAGGCCCAGTTGGACTCTTCGGTGTCCACGAAGATGATGCGTGCGTCTTCATACTTCTGGTCCGTGTCGGACCAGACATAGAAGTCGCCGTAAGGGCCGTCCGGATCGCTGCGGGATTCTTCGAACCACGGATGCTTGTCCGAGGTGTGGTTCAGCGGAAGGTCAATGATCACGCGCACGCCGCGGGCGTGGGCTTCAGCCACCAGCCGCTTGAAGTCGCTGATGGTTCCGAATTCGTCCAGGACATCGTAGTAATCAGAGATGTCGTATCCGCCGTCCCGAAGAGGGGATTTAAAGAACGGGGGAAGCCAGAGGCAGTCAACGCCGAGCCACTGCAGATAGTCGAGTTTGTCGATCAGGCCGGTGAAGTCGCCGGACCCGTCCCCGTTGGCATCCGCGAAGCCGCGCACGAGCACTTCATAGAAAACTGCTTTGCGGTACCAGTGCGGGTCATTCGTGAGACCTGGGGCGTGCAGCTGAAACGGGTTGGGCACTAGGAGTTCCTCCGAACTGACAGGATGTGTGCAGGTTCAAAATGGGCGTCCAGCCGGACATAGTTGTGAGCTCCCCAGCGCCAGCTCTGGCCGCTGAGAAGATCATCCACCCAGAAGGTTCCGTCGTCGTTGAAGTCCTTCGGATCAAGGTGCAGTGCCCCCAGGTCCAGCGACACGCCACATTCCCGGGCGCTGTGCGGATCCGTGTTCACCACGATAATCAGGGTGTCCCTGCTGGCGGGGTCCCCGGGGCGGACCTCCTTGTGCTTGGAGTACACCACGATTGACTCGTCCGTGCTGGAATGCACCGTCAGGTTCTGCAGATCCCCCAGCGCCGGATGTGTGTGCCGGATTTCGTTCAACCGGGTGATGTACGGGGCCAGGCTCCTGCCCTCCGCCTCCGCCGCAGCGAAGTCACGCTCCTTGTACTCGAACTTTTCGTTGTCGATGTACTCTTCGGCACCGGGACGGGCCACATGCTCAAACAACTCGTAGCCGGCGTAAACGCCCCAGAGCGGACTGGCTGTGGAGGCCAGAACGGCCCGGATCTTAAAGGCCGCCGGTCCACCGTACTGCAGGAACTCGGTCAGGATATCCGGAGTGTTTACGAAGAAGTTCGGCCGGAAGAATGCCGCAGTCTCAGACGAGACCTCGGTGAAGTACTCCTCCAGTTCCTTGCGGGTGTTCCGCCAGGTGAAGTACGTGTAGGACTGCTGGAATCCGGCCATGCCCAAGGCATGCATCATGGGCGGGCGGGTGAATGCCTCGGCCAGGAAGATGACCTCCGGGTGCTTTTCATTGACCGTCTTTATCAGCCATTCCCAGAACCTCAGGGGCTTGGTGTGCGGATTGTCCACGCGGAAAATCTTGACGCCGTGGCCAATCCACATCAGCACGATCCGCAGGATCTCCTCCGACAAGCCGGTGAAGTCGTTGTCGAAGTTCAGGGGATAGATGTCCTGGTACTTCTTCGGCGGGTTTTCGGCGTAAGCGATTGTGCCGTCCACGCGTGTGGTGAACCATTCCGGATGGCTGGTCACCCAGGGATGGTCCGGGGACGCCTGCAGGGCAAGGTCGATAGCCACTTCCAGACCCAGTTCACGGGCCGTGTCCACGAACGCGTCGAAGTCCTCGAAGGTACCGAGATCCGGATGAATGGCGTCATGGCCGCCCTCAGCGGAACCGATGGCCCAGGGGGAGCCGGGGTCTCCGGGGCCGGCGACAAGCGTGTTGTTGGGCCCCTTCCGGTGGGTCACGCCAATTGGATGCACCGGCGGAAGGTAGATCACGTCAAAGCCCATATCCGCTACCCGCTGCAGACTGCGCGCGGCACTGCGGAAGGTCCCGGAAGTCCACTCCCGGGTTGCGGGATCCAGTTTTGCGCCCTCGGAGCGCGGAAAGAACTCGTACCAGGCACCGCGGCCGGCAAGCTCACGCTCAACGTGGAGGGGGAAACGGGGGCTGCTGGTCACCAGGTCGCGGATCGGTTCCCGGTCGAGGACCGCAAGAACAGCATCGGAAGCGGCTGCCGCCAGGCGGTCCTCCACGGGCAGACCGGTGTCGGCGAGCGCTGCCGCCGCAGCCTCAAAAATCCGTGCGCTGTCACCGGTGCGCTCCTGCGCGGCATCCCGGAACAGGGCAGCCCCTTCCGCGAGCATCAAGTCTGTGTCCACGCCGGCATTGATCTTCACTTCAGCGTTGTGGTGCCAGGTGGAGTACAGGTCAGCCCAGCCCTCGACGGCGAAGCTCCAGGAGCCGGTACCTTCAGGCCGGAGCAAACCGCCCCACCGGTCCAGGCCGATGCCCACCGGGTGCATCCGCACCCGCTGTATCTCGGTGCCTTCAGGGTCATACAGCACTGCGCTGACGCCCACGAGGTCATGGCCTTCACGGAAGACCGTGGCCCCGATGACGAGGTCCTCACCCGGTATGGCTTTGGCCGGAATGCGGCCGCATTCAACCACCGGGGTCACGTTGATGATGGGAATCCGGCCGAACCGGAGTTCCTCAGCGGGCAGGTCATTGGATGGCATCGCACTGGAACTGGTCACAGACTAGACGTTAGCGACATTCCGGGCAGAATGCTAAGCCAACGTACTTTCTGGGGTTTTGCCGCAGGTGGCGGCGGGTATTGGCGAGTTTTTCGCGCAGCACCGACACAGAGACTTAATTGGCAGAAATCTAACAGATTCCAAGCACTACCCATGCCATTCGGGGTTCGTTTTGCGCTAGCGTAACCCGGGTGAAGGCAATTCGAAGGTTTACCGTCCGAACCGTCCTCCCCGACAGCATTGCTCCCCTGAGTAAGCTGGCCTCAAACCTGAGGTGGTCCTGGCATGAGCCCACCACCCGGCTCTTCGCCGACCTTGACCCGGCGGCTTGGAAGGCCAGCGGGCATGACCCGGTCAAGTTCCTCGGGTCAGTGAGCCGCGGCAGCCTCGAACGGCTGGCACAGGACGCTGGACTCGTTCAGCGTATCCAGGATCTCGGTGCCGATCTGGATGCCTACCTGACCGCCCCGCGCTGGTATCAAACACTGGGTGAAGACGCACCGCGTGCCGTGGCTTATTTCTCCCCCGAGTACGGCATCAGTGCCGTCCTGCCCCAGTACTCCGGCGGCCTGGGCATCCTTGCAGGCGACCACCTCAAGTCGGCCTCGGATCTGGGTGTCCCCCTGATAGCGGTCGGCCTGCTCTATCAGGCCGGGTACTTTAAGCAGGCGCTGTCCCGCGACGGCTGGCAGCTGGAAACTTACCCCGTGTTGGATCCCAACGGCCTGCCGCTGACACTGCTGCGCGAAGAAGACGGCACCCCCGCCCGGGTCAACCTCCCGCTGCCCAATAACCGCCGGCTTTCCGCGCAGATTTGGCGTGCCGACGTCGGACGCGTTCCGCTGCTGCTGCTGGACTCGGACGTTACCGGCAACGACGACGCCGCCCGCGGCATTACGGACCGGCTCTACGGCGGCGGCGGAGACCACCGCCTGCAACAGGAACTTTTGCTGGGCATGGGCGGAGTCAAGGCGCTGCGGGTTTACGAGCGCCTGTCCGGCACGGCGGCCCCTGAGGTGTTCCATACCAACGAAGGCCATGCCGGGTTCCTGGGCGTTGAACGCATCCGCGAACTGATGGACAACGGCATGGGCTGGGAAGAAGCCCTGACCGCAACCCGTGCCAACACTGTCTTCACCACTCATACTCCCGTCCCTGCGGGCATTGACCGCTTTGACCAGTCCCAGATCCGGCATTTCTTCAGCGCCGGGCTGGCGCAGTCGGTCCCGACGGACAAGGTCCTCGCCCTGGGTGCTGAAAGCTACGACGGCGGTGATCCCGGCAAGTTCAACATGGCAGTAATGGGTCTTCGCCTGGCCCAGCGTGCCAACGGCGTAGCCAAGCTGCACGGAAAGGTGTCCCGGGAAATGTTCTCGGGCCTGTGGCCCGGGTTCGATATCTCCGAAGTGCCCATCACCTCGGTGACCAACGGCGTGCACGTGCCCTCCTGGGTTGATCCGGAACTCACCAAACTGGCCCGCGAGAAGTTCGGTGTCGCCACGGTTCACGACCGCGACTGGAGCCGGGCCTACGAGATCAGCGACAGAGATCTGTGGGACCTTCGGCGCCGACTGCGTTCCAACCTGATCGATGACGTGCGCCGCCGGGTGCGTGCCGCCTGGCGCAAGCGCGGTGCCACTGATGCCGAGCTTGCCTGGACCGACAACGTGTTGGACCCGGACATCCTTACCATCGGGTTCGCCCGGCGGGTCCCCACTTACAAGCGTCTGACCCTTATGCTCCGGGATCCCGCCCGGCTGAAAGCCCTGCTGCTGCATCCCACCCATCCGCTTCAGGTGGTGGTTGCCGGCAAATCGCATCCCGCCGATGAGCAGGGCAAGCGCATGATCCAGGATCTCGTCCGGTTTACCGATGATCCGGAGGTCCGGCACCGCATTGTGTTCCTCCCCAACTACGACATCGCCATGGCACGAACGCTGTTTCCCGGCTGCGACGTGTGGCTGAACAACCCGCTGCGGCCGCTGGAGGCATCCGGCACCTCGGGCATGAAGTCTGCGATCAACGGAGGACTGAACCTCTCGATCCTGGACGGCTGGTGGGACGAGATGTTCGACGGCGGCAACGGCTGGGCCATTCCCTCCGCCAACCCGACCCAGGGAGCGCGCACGAGGGAGGTTTACGGACCGGACCAGCGCGATGATTTGGAAGCGGCAGCACTGTATGACCTGCTGGAAAACGCCGTGACGCCCATGTTCTACGGAAAGGAACCGCCCGCGGAGGCTGGTTCCGCCGGCCCTTCGGATGCACCGACAGGCTCCCTGCCAAGCGAATGGCTGGAAATGGTCAAGCACACGCTGGCCGATCTGGGTCCGGCGGTGTCGGCGAACCGCATGCTGCGCGACTACGTAAACCAGCTCTACCGCCCCGCCGGACAGTCCGGGCGTGCTGCTTCCGCCAACGGGTACGCAGCAGCGAAGGAACTGGCGGAATGGATCACCCGAATCCGCGACGGCTGGTCCGCTGTCTCGGTGGAACATGTGGATTCCATCGGCATCACCGATGACCCGCAAATCGGTGACCAGCTGAAAGTGCAGGCCTACGTATCACTGGGCTCCCTGCGTCCGGAGGACGTTAGCGTGGAAGTGGCGTACGGCAAGGCCCTGGAAAATGACCAGCTGGCGGACCCGCGGACCGAGGAGCTGGTTCAGGCAGAGGACCTCGGCTCTGGCCGCCACATGTTCTCCGGCACGATCGGCATTGAGCAGGCCGGCCCCTTCGGGTACACCGTGAGGGTGCTTCCGGTGCACGCAGGGCTGGCTTCCAAAGCGGAACTGGGGCTGGTGGCCAACGCCTAGACGAGCCCGGACCGGCAGCTGGGAGAGACCCAGATGCCGGCCCGAGCTCGTCTAGGCCCGGTACAGGCTCACTGAGTTGGCCGGCAGGATGTCCTTCTCCCCTCCGCGCAGCCGCAAGCCGGTGCGCTCCTGCGCATCGGCGGCGGTGCTCAGCAGCAGTTCATAGGAGTGGTTTTCGTCGCGGGCTGCACCTGATCCCTCCAGGGCCTGAGCCTCGGGCAGGGTGAATCCGGTATCCTCCAGCGAGCCGTTCAGGACCATGAGGCCCTTCAGCATCCCGTTCCGGGAGCTCACCAGCAGTTGGACCACCCGGGAGCTTGGATCCTCCCACCTGTCCAGCGCCATGGGCTGGCCGAAAACATCGAACCACAGCAACGATGCTTCGTTGGCGTCCGCCGGGAAACGGTACGGCTGCGAGGCGAGGAACTCATGGCGCAGGCGCAGCAATGTGCGCGTGGTTGCCAGCATCCGGCGGCCGCCCTCGTCCAGGTTCCAGTCCAGCCACGTGAGGGGGCTGTCCTGGCAGTACGAGTTGTTGTTGCCCTGCTGCGTGCGCCCAAGTTCATCGCCGGCCGTGATCATGGGAATTCCCAGGGACATCAGCAGGGTCGCCATGATATTCCGGGCGCTCTGCGCCCTTCGGGCCAGGACATCCCCGTCCGGGGTGGGGCCTTCGACACCGTGGTTGTAACTGCGGTTCTCACTGCTGCCGTCCCGGTTGTCTTCACCGTTGGCCTCGTTGTGCTTGAGCTCGTAGGACGTGAGGTCCGCCAGGGTGAAACCGTCATGGGCAGTAACCATGTTGATTGAAGACAGCGCGGTGCGTCCGGAGCCGGCGAACACCTCTGCCGACCCTGCGAGCGAACCGGCGATCCGTGCCACCGAGCTTCCCATGCCGCCGGCGTCCAGCGCGGCTTGATCCCGGAGCCAAAAGTCCCTGGTGGTGTCACGGAACCGGTCATTCCATTCGGCCCAGCCGGGCGGAAAGTTTCCCGTCTGCCACCCGTCGGGCCCAATGTCCCAGGGCTCGGCGATGAGCTTGATCCCCTGGAGCACGGGATCAGCCGCGACTGCCACCAGGAACGGATGCCGGCGGTCAAAACGGCCGTCTTCATCGCGGCAGAGCGCAGGGGCAAGGTCAAAGCGGAACCCGTCCACCTGATAGTCCTGGACCCAGTGGCGCAGCGAGTCCAGGGCCATTTGGATCACCCGCGGTTGACTGAAATCCAAGGTGTTGCCGCAGCCGGTGGTATCCAGATAGCGGCCTTCGCCGTCGTGCCGGTAATACTGTTTGTCGCCCAGGCCCCGCCAGCTCAGCGCCGGCTGGTCCTTGGTGCCTTCGGCGGTGTGGTTGTAGACAACATCCAGGATGATCTCAAGGCCTGCCTCGTGCAGGGATTTGATCATGGTTTTGACCTCGTCCTGCACAGCCTTGGGCCCTGCCGCCTGCGCTGCCTTGGTGGCGTAGGCGGTGTGCGGGGCGAAGAAGCCAAGGGTGTTGTAGCCCCAGTAGTTGGTCAGGTTGAGCTCACGCAGATGGGCTTCGTCGGTGTGAAAGTGCACCGGCAGCAGCTCCACCGCGGTGATGCCAAGCTCTTTGAAGTGATTGACCATCACGGGATGCCCCATGCCGGCGTAGGTGCCGCGCAGCTCCTCGGGGATGTCCGGATGGAGCATCGTCTGTCCCCGGACGTGGGCCTCGTAGATGACGGTGTCGCGCCACGGGATATGAGGCTGGCGTGCGCCGCCCCAGTCAAAGGACGGATCCACATGGACGGAGAAGAACAGGGGGACGCCGTCCGGATGCGGAACTTCGTCAATTCCGCGGCCGTAGGGGTCCAGCAGGAGCTGGAAGCTGCCGGGCCTGCCCGGCAGCTCCTTTCCCGCAGGCCAGAATCCGTAACGGCTGCCGTAGGACAGACCGCTCACGCGGCCGTGGTGGATTCCCGCAACGGATTCACCCAGGGGCGCCGAGGACCAGTCTCCCGGCGCCCTTTCAAAATGGATCTCGACGCCGGTGAGACCGGGTGCGTAAACAGAGACATTGGCGGTTCCCGGCACCTCATCAACACCGGGAACGGAATTCCTTACGCCAAGGGGAAAGGGCCGTGAAACCCGCCGCGCGGCGGCTTGGCCCTGCTTAATGCTGGTCAAGTCTGCCATGCTGCCTCCGGGATGACTCCGCCTTGGATCAGGCGGAACGCTGCCGTGAAATCTCGTACAAACTGATGCCTACCGCCATGGAGGCGTTGAGCGACTCCATGGCCGAATCAATGGGGATGGACACAATCTGGTCGCAGTTTTCGCGGACCAGGCGGGACAGTCCCTTGCCCTCGGAACCAACGACAATGCAGACCGGGTCCTTGGCCAGGACGATGTCCGGCAGTGACACGTCGCCGTCGCCATCCAGGCCGAGGACAAAGATGCCCATTTTCTTGAAGGTCTTCAGGGTGTTGTTCAGGTTGCCTGCGCGGGCCACCGGAACGCGGACGGCTGCACCGGCGCTGGTCTTCCATGCGGACGCAGTCATGCCCACCGCGCGGCGTTCCGGAACAACAACGCCGTGGGCGCTGAAGGCGGACGCGGAGCGGATGATGGCACCCAGGTTACGAGGATCGGTAATGCCGTCCAGCGCCACAAACAACGGTGCGTTGCGGATGTGGCCCTTCTTCCAGGCCTCGATGGTTTCTGCTGCCAAATCCGTGGGGTCAGCGTATTCATACGGCGGGATCTGCAGCACGAGGCCCTGGTGCACGGCCTCGTTCGTCATGCGGTCCAGCTCGGGCTTGTGTGTTTCCATCACGGGCAGGCCGCGGTCGGCCGCCATCTTGAGGGATTCACGCACGCGGTCATCCATGTCGATCCGCACAGCGACGTGCAGCGCCTTGGCGGGAATGCCTGCGCGCAGGGCCTCCACCACTGAGTTGCGGCCGGTGACGACTTCTTCAGCCACCTTGCCGCGGACGTTGGTGCCGCTACGGCCGCCGGCGGCACGGTTGTCGCGGGAATCCCCGCGCTTGGCTGCCGAACGCTCGGAGAGCTGCTTGTTCTTAAACGCCTTGTGGTAGGGGCGGTCTTCGGCTTTGGGCGTGGGTCCCTTGCCCTCAAGAGCCTTGCGGCCCAATCCACCGGTGCCCCCGCTGGGGCCCTTTTTGGCTTTACGCATTGCGCCGGGACGTCCGTTGTTGGCCATCGATTACACCTTAAACCTAGAAGAAAGCATTACTTCTAGTTTACGCAGGCTCACGGCCCTGCGTGTTCCACGCCCCGCAGTGTACTCCGAAAGCAAACATTCCAGGCTCACCCTCTGGACGGAATCAGCCCTGGGCCATACTCCAGCTGGCGCCGTCTGCGGTGTCTTCCACGGTGATGCCCGCGGCTGCGAGCGACTCCCGAATGGCGTCGGCGCGGGCCCAGTCCTTGGCGGCGCGGGCGGCCCGCCGCTCTTCCAGCTGCGATTGGACCAGTGCGTCCAGGGCCCGGTGTTCGGCGCCCGTGCCTGTTTGCGGCTGCCGGACGTCATCCAGGCCGAGAACACCCGTCATGGTCAGCACCGCGTGCAGCGCCTCACGGACGGCGTCGGTATTGCCCTCGGCCAGGGCGGTGTTTCCGGCACGGACGGTATCGTGCAGCGCTGCCAGCGCCTGCGGAACGTTGAGGTCGTCATCCATGGCTTCGGCGAAGGCCGCCGGCATGGCATCAGTGTTCAGGACAAAGGCATAGTTTCCGGCGCCGTAGACCTTGGCGTGCGCCTTGGCGATAAACCCGTCGATCCGCTCCACGGCGGCTGCTGCCTCCTGCAGAGAGGTGGGCCGGTAGTCCAGCACCGACCGGTAATGTGCCTGGCCCAGGTAATACCGCACTACCCGGGGTGTTGCTTCGGCCAGCATGTCCGCCGGGCTCACCGTGTTGCCGATGGACTTGGACATTTTTTCGCCCTCGAAGGTGACCATGCCGTTGTGCATCCAGAAGTTAGCGAAACCGTCGCCGGCTGCCTGCGACTGGGCCATCTCGTTCTCATGGTGCGGGAAGCGCAGGTCCAGTCCGCCGCCGTGAATATCGAACTGCGGGCCAAGGTACTTGGTGACCATGGCCGAGCATTCCAGATGCCAGCCGGGCCGGCCCTTCCCCCAGGGGCTGTCCCAGGCAGCCGTCTGGGGCTCGCCCTCCTTGGAGCCTTTCCACAGTGCGAAGTCGCGCGGATCGCGCTTGCCGCGGGGGCCGGCGTCGGGCGCTGCCTGCATGTCGTCAATATTCTGCCGGGTCAGCGACCCGTACTTGTTCCAGGACCGGACGTCGAAGTAGACGTCGCCGGAATCATCCAGCGCCGGATAGGCGTGGCCGGCGTCGATCAACCGTGCAATCAGCGCATGCATTTCCGGGATATGGCCGGTGGCGCGGGGTTCGTAGGTGGGCCGCTGGACGCCGAGGGTGTCATAAGCCTTGGCGAATTCCTGTTCGAAGCGGTAGGCCAGCGCCCACCAGGGTTCGTTGGGAACGACGTCGGCGGAGGGTTCGGCACCCATGGATTCGGCGGATTTGGCCAGGATCTTGTCATCAATGTCCGTCACGTTGCGGACCGTGGTGACCCGGTAGCCGCGGAACTGCAGCCAACGGGTGAGCTGGTCAAAGGCAATGGCGGAGCGGATATGCCCCACGTGCGGCCGGCCCTGCACAGTGGCGCCGCAGTAGTACAGGCTGACCTCGCCCTCCTTCAAGGGAACAAAGTCACGGACCTGCGCGGAAGCGGTGTCATAGAATCTCAAGCTCACCGCTCTAGGCTATCGCGCCGTGGCGCCTCCGCGGCGATCTAGATGTCGCGCAGGGACTCATGCACCAATACGACGACGGCGGTTGCCACGGCTGCGATGCCCTCGCCGCGTCCCGTGAACCCGAGAGCATCGGTGGTGGTCGCGGAAACGCTCACCGGTGCGCCGGCTGCACCGGAGAGCACTGCTTCAGCCTCTGCGCGGCGCGGGGAGAATTTGGGCCGGTTACCGATCAGCTGCACCGCCACGTTTCCGATCTCAAACCCGGCGCTGCGGACAATCCGGGCGGCCTCGCCCAGCAGCGTCAGCCCCGAGGCACCCGCATATTCAGGCCGGTCCGTACCGAAGTGGGTACCCAGGTCTCCGAGACCGGCGGCGGAAAACAGGGCGTCCGCCGCCGCATGGGCCACCGGATCGCCGTCGGAATGGCCTGCAAGTCCACGCTCGCCGTCCCAGAGCAGTCCTGCCACCCATAGGGGACGCGGGGCGTCGACGGGAGCGAACGCATGGACGTCCACACCGATGCCGGTGCGGGGAAGGTTCACTGCGGGCATGGTCAGTCCTCCAGACGATTCTGTTCCTGAGCCAGGACTGCTTCGGCCAGAAGCAGGTCCAGCGGCGTAGTGATCTTGAGGGATGTTTGAGAGCCTTCGACAACGTAAACCACTGCTCCGAGGGATTCAACGAGCATGGCGTCGTCGGTGACTGCTGCGGCCTGTGCGGCGTCGAAGCTTTCAGCTGCCGAATGCGCGCTGCACAGCAGCGCGGCGTCAAAACCCTGGGGCGTCTGCACAGCTCTAAGCGCGGAACGGTCGGGGGTGCCCGTCACAGTCCGTGAGGCGATGCCTGCCTGCCCGGGTGCTGTCGGCGCGGTTGACTTGATGGTATCGGTGACGGGAACGGCAGGGATGACCGCCTCCGCGCCCGCGGCCAAGGCTGCCGCGACCCGGTGGAACACCTCAGGCGGAGTGAGTGGCCTGGCTGCGTCATGGACCAGGACCGAGTCGATGTCCGCGGGAAGGGCCCGCAGGGCAGCCCGGACAGAGTGGGCACGGGTTTCCCCGCCGTCAACGACGGCGAGCGGCACGCTCATCCCGGCTTCAGCGCAGAGGGAACGCAAAACCGTGTCCCCTGATGGAACTGCCACGCTGACCGCGGCGGCAACCCCGGATGCTTCCACACCCCGCAGTGCCCGGGTCAACAGTGCGACGCCGGACAGCGGCACCTGGGCTTTGGGGATCCCGTAGCCCAGCCTTTGGCCGGAACCGCCCGCCACCAAAATGACACCGATGCGTTGACGGGATGAAGTGGTTGTTGGCACCCCTTCAGCCTAGTGCCCCTCGGCCGGGCAGCGTATTCGGGCGCCACGTCCGGGATCGGGCATGAAAGACGCACTTTAACGACAAAATGCCGGTCCCAAAGGACCGGCAGCGTGCCGTAGGTGCTGCGTTCTATCTTGGATGCTGCTGCTTAGCTTGCCAGGACCTTGTCCAGAACAACTGCGGCCTGATCCTCGTCCGTCTTTTCGGCCAGCGCAAGTTCTGAAATCAGAATCTGGCGGGCTTTTGCGAGCATGCGCTTTTCCCCGGCGGAGAGCCCACGGTCGTGGTCGCGGCGCCACAGGTCACGAACGACCTCTGCCACCTTCACCACGTCACCGGAAGCCAACTTCTCCAGGTTCGCCTTGTAGCGGCGCGACCAGTTGGTGGGTTCTTCAGTGAGCTCGGCTCGCAGCACGTCAAAAACATGCTCCAAACCTTCTTTGCCCACTACGTCCCGAACCCCAACGAGGTCGACGTTCTCAGCCGGTACTTCTATGGTCAGATCACCCTGTGCCACCTTAAGCTTGAGATACATTTTCTCTTCGCCCTTGATGGTCCGCATCTTGATCTCTTCGATCTTCGCGGCACCGTGGTGAGGGTAAACAACTGTTTCGCCAACCTCAAAAACCATGTGGACTTTCCCCTTTCCCAACCTCTAGTTTACCATGTGTGCGATACGCCGAGTAGAGTTTTCGCAGGTCAGGTAGTCGATCGTCATCAGGCTGAGTATTATTCGGACCCTATTTCCCATTCCCACCTGCGGCGATACGTCTTCCCGGGCCCAGCTTTACGTCCCCCGCAACGGGCCAAAATCCAACATTTTGAGGGTTTGCCGATAGGCTAGGCACAAAAGAAACGCCGCCGGTCGAGAGACCGCAATACCCCAGGAGTTTGTGCTGTGAGATTCACACCCAAGAACCGGGCGCAGCGAGCAGCTGCCGCCGGTGTAATTGCGCTGGCCGTACTGGGAGTCTCCAGCTGCAGCGCCGTGAACGAGCAGGCAACGGTGCGCGAGTACTCCCCGTCTGACGGAATCGTCGAAAACGTCGGAGACGTGGAGCTGCGCAACATCCTGATGGTCAGCAACGGCGACGGCGAAGAGGGCCGCCTCCTGGGCACAGTAGTGAACGCCTCCTCCGAGGACGTTGAATTCTCGCTGGCCACCGGCGGCACCACCCTTACCTGGAACATTGAAGCCGGAGACAAAGTGGTCTTCGAAGACGCAGCTGCCGCCGAGGTGACTGTGCCGAACGTGGATGTGAAGCCGGGAACCGGACTGCGCGGCGACGCGAGCAACGGCACCGAGACCGTCGAAGTGAATATCCCGGTTGTTGACGGAACCCTGGCTGACTACCGCGAGTACCTGCCGACGCCGTCGGCTGTGCCCTCGGACGTTGCCACCATGGTTCCCTCCGACGAGGCCGGCGCTGAGCAGGACACAGGCGTTGACACCGGAGTTGCTGAAACGCCTGCGCCGGTGCAGTCCAACTAGTTCATCAGCTTGTGCCGGCGCAATGCCGGCAGGGATAAGGGATCATGGCCACCGGGCCTGGTCCCTTTTTCCGTGTGCGACGCTTTCTGTGTGAGACGGATTTTCCGTGTCGGGCAGGCCACGGCTTCCGGGACCCGTGAGCCGGTCAGGCTTCGAACTTGTAGCCCAGCCCGCGCACCGTCACCAGGTGGCGCGGCAGCGACGGATCCGGTTCAATCTTCCCGCGCAGCCTCTTGACGTGCACGTCAAGTGTTTTGGTGTCACCTACGTAGTCCGCGCCCCACACCCGTTCAATCAGCTGGCCGCGGGTCAGAACGCGGCCGGAATTGCGAAGAAGCAACTCGAGCAGCTCAAACTCCTTGAGCGGCAGCGGCACGTTCTCTCCGTTGACGCTGACCACGTGGCGGTCCAGATCCATGCGCACGGGTCCTGCCTCAACGGACGGTCCGGACAGTTCCCCGCTGTCGCTTCGGCGGCGCAGCACTGCCCTGACACGGGCCAGCAGTTCGCGGGAGCTGTAGGGCTTGGTGACGTAGTCGTCAGCCCCCAGTTCCAGGCCCACGACTTTGTCGATCTCTCCGTCCAGCGCTGTCAGCATGATGATGGGGACGTCGGATCGCTGGCGGAGTTGCCGGCAGACTTCAGTGCCGGATTGGCCCGGAAGCATCAAGTCCAGCAGCACGAGGTCCGCGCCGCGCCGGTCGAATTCCGTTACGGCATCATTACCGTTGTCCACGACCTGGACCTCGAAACCTTCCCGTTCCAGAAGATAGGACAGCGGGTCGCTGAAGGACTCTTCGTCTTCAACCATCAGGATCCTGCTCAAGCACTGACTCCTTGTTCGCGCGTTCCTCCGCCGGCCGGCGGGGTTGCCTTCCGTGCACGGGCGCCGGCGGCGTCCGATTGCTGCTGCTTCTCCGCAGACGGCTCAGCGGACTCCATCTCCGGCAGCCGGACCGTGAAGGTGGAACCCTGCCCCGGCTGGGACCAGAGGTTTACCTCTCCGCCGTGGTTGGAGACGACGTGCTTGACGATGCTCAAACCCAGGCCCGTGCCGCCGGTGTGCCGTGACCGGGCACTGTCGATGCGGTAAAAACGCTCAAAAATCCGTTCCTGGTCCTCGGGGTTGATCCCCGGCCCCTGGTCGGTAACCGAAACCTGCGCCATACCGTCGCGGGACCGCAGGCCGATACCCACCCGGCTCCCCTCCGGCGAATATCGGATGGCGTTGTCGATCAGGTTACGGAAGGCCGTGGTCAGCATCTTCGCGTCGCCATAGACAGCGCCGTCAACGGAGCCGCCGACGACGACGGTTGTCTTGCGGTTCTCGGCCGGCAGCCGGTTGGCTTCCACCGCCTCGGCAACGAGCTGGTTCAGGTCCACCTCACGGGCCCGGTCCACCATGTCGGTGCTTTGCAGGCGTGAGAGTTCGATGATGTCCTGGACCAGCGACGTGAGCCTCGCGGATTCCTTGCTCATTCTGGCCGCAAAGCGCCGCACTGCTTCTTCGTCACCTGCGGCGTCATCCAAAGCTTCGGAAAGGAGCGAGATTGCTCCCACGGGGGTCTTCAACTCATGGGATACGTTGGCGACAAAGTCATTGCGCACCTCTTCGGTGCGGGCGATTTCGGTGTGGTCGTCCGCGAGGATGAGGATGTACTCCTCCCCCACGGTTGCCACTCGAACCTGCAGGATGGTGCTGCCCTGGCCCAACGGTCCACGCTGCAGCTCCAGCTGCCGTTCCTCAATGACTCCGTCACGCCGGACCCGGGAGGTCATAGCCAGCAGTTCGGGAGGCACGAGGGTGTGCCCCCGGACCAGTCCCAAAGCGTAGGCGCCCGGACTGGCCCGCACCACGCCGTCGACCGCGTCCACCACGATGTAAGCCCGGCCAATGGCGGCCAGCACTTCCGCTGCTCCGTTGGGGATGGCCGGGTCATCGTTTGCGGCAAGCTCTTGGCGCTGGCGCCGGCTGGACACATACGCAAGCACACCGGAAACGCCCACAGCCAGGCCGAGGACCCCGGCAATCAGGCCCAGCAATACAGGATTCACTCTCCTAGCTTAGGCTGACCGCGGAAATGCGGGAGGCTTCTCCGGTGGCATAAGCTGATCCGTTAAACTAACGTTCATCAAAAGAAGCCCAACCGTTAACCGCTAACTGAAATCCTGCCAGCATGGCCGCGATCAACAGCTGCGGACAACCAGGGCAGGATGCTGCACAACCGAAAGGACGCCGAAGTGCGTAAGGTTTTTCAAGCCGAGCTTCATCAGATTGGCGAAGAGCTGACCCAGATTTCCGAGCTCGTCACCGAAGCGATGCAGAAAGCCACCGCAGCCTTCGAAGGCGCCGACACTGAACTGGCGCAGGATGTCATTGCCGCCGACGCGCGCATCGACTTCCTCCAGAATGACCTCGATGAGCGGGCCATCGATGTCCTCGCACTGCAGGGGCCGGTGGCCAGCGACCTGCGCATGATCGTGGGCTCCCTGCGGATGAGCGCCTCACTGGAGCGGATGGGTGACCTGGCGCGGCACATCGCCCAGCTGGCCCGCCTGCGCTACCCCGAGCATGTGGTGCCCGAGCCCATGGTGGAAACCTTCAGCGAGATGGCGCGGCTGGACATCCGTATTTCCGAGCTGCTTACTGAGCTGCTCGAGACGCGGAACCTGGAACTGAGCAATGACATCTACGCCTGCAATAACCGGATCAACGAGCTCCACGCCGGCGTCTTCAAGGCCATTGCTTCGCCGGACTGGAACGTGTCCGCGGTCAGCACCGTTGACCTCACCCTGGCCAGCCGCTACTTTGAGCGCTTCGCGGACCACGGCGTCTCGGTCACCCGGAAGGTTAATTACCTGGTGACCGGCGAGTGGCAGCCGATGTCCGAGTCCAGCCGCTAAACATCGAGGAACAACAACAGGAAAGGGCGGCCCCGCGGGGCCGCCCTTTCCTGTTGTTCCCAGCAGAAGCCGGGAAAGACGCTTACTTCTTCTTGCCCTGGTTGGCCACGGCCTTGATGGACGCCGCTGCGGCCTCCGGATCCAGGTACGTGCCGCCGGCCTTGACCGGCTTGAGGTTTTCATCCAGTTCATAAACCAGCGGGATGCCCGTGGGAATGTTGACGGCTGCGATATCCGCGTCGCTGATGCCGTCCAGATGCTTGACCAGGGCACGCAGCGAGTTGCCGTGCGCGGCGATCATGACCGTCTTGCCCGACTTGATATCGGCGGAGATGTCCGACTCCCAGTACGGCAGGAACCGCTCCAGGACGTCCTTGAGGCACTCGGTTCGCGGCAGCTCGTCCTGCGACAGATCGGCGTAGCGCGGATCATGTGCCTGCGAAAAATCGCTGTCATCGGGCAGGGGCGGCGGCGGGGTGTCATAGGACCGGCGCCAGAGCATGAACTGCTCCTCGCCGTATTCCGCCAGGGTCTGGGCCTTGTCCTTGCCCTGAAGGGCACCGTAGTGCCGCTCATTCAGGCGCCAGCTGCGCTTTACATCGATCCAGATGCGGTCCGCCGCGCCCAGGGCAATGTTGGCGGTGTTGATCGCACGCTGCAGCCGCGAGGTGTAGAGGATGTCGGGGAGGATGTCCGCTTCCACAAGCAGCTCGCCGCCGCGGAGCGCTTCGGCCCGGCCGAGGTCCGTCAGATCCACGTCCACCCAGCCGGTGAACAGGTTCTTTTCATTCCATTCGCTCTGGCCGTGGCGCAGAAGGATCAGTTTGTAAGTCATATATGTCATCGTAACGGAGGACACCGCACCGGGGGCAGGGTTGCGTCCTGGCGGCCAACGTTACGGCTTACTTTGGGTGCCTGCGCGACGTGAACCCTCCCGGGGCACAGCCTTAGTCCGCTGCACGCGGTCCGGGGACCCGGTTGCGGACAAGTAACATTGTTTAGTGCAAAAACTGCAGAAACCCGTAGGAAATGTGACCAGGGGCACTACAAACCCCAACAGACTACGACGGGTGGACCGCTGGTTGGCCGGCCCTCAGGGGTGGCGGCTGCGCAGAGCGGCAGACCCGCTGATTGTTGACCTCGGTTACGGGGCCGCCCCAACCACCGCCGTCGAGCTTCATGCCCGCCTGGGGCGGGTCCGTCCCGACGTCGAGATCATGGGTATTGAAATTGACGCAGCCCGGGTACGCGCAGCGAAGCCGCTGGAACGGAGCGGTCTTTCCTTCCGGCAGGGCGGCTTCGAGCTGCCGGCGGACGGACGGCGTCCGGTCATGGTCCGGGCGTTTAACGTGCTCCGGCAGTATTCGGAGGACGAATACCGGGCGCACTGGGACATGGTTCTCTCGCGGCTCGCTCCCGGCGGCATCTTCGTGGACGGGACCTGTGACGAGATTGGCCGGCGCTCCACATGGGTGGAACTGGATTCCAACGGGCCGGTGTCCCTGAGCATCTCCCTGCGCTTTGGTGCTTTCACGCTGCCCTCGGACGTGGCCGAGAGGTTGCCCAAAGCTTTGATCCACCGCAACGTCCCGGGCGAAAAAGTCCATGCCCTGCTGCAGGCCATGGACCAGGCGTGGCTGACGGCAGCACCCCAGGCCTCCTACGGCAACCGGCAGCGCTGGCTGGCAATGTGCGCGGACCTGCGTGCCTCCGGCTGGCCGCTGATGACCGGCCCGGCCCGCTGGCGGCTGGGCGAAATCACCGTCGCATGGGACGCCGTCGCCCCGAGCTGAGCGGCCGGGGTCCCGGTCGGCTCCGCCGGACGCCGGCCAAGCCCGCCGTTTGAGCGTTTATGGAGCTGTTACCAGCGCCCGTAGGGGCCGGAGTTTCCGCGGCCGGAACCGCTGACCGAAGGCTTGACGTCAGCCAAGTAGACGCACGCTGCCACCAGTGCCGCCAGGGTGAAGGGCAGCAGCGCGCCGGGGGTAAGGGAGCTGAACACTCCGACAGCCGTAGAGGCACCGGTCATGCCCAGCCAAAAGCCCTTGGTCCGCTTGTCCGCAGCCTCGAACATTTGCGGCTTGCGGCGCAGCGCGTCCGAAAAGGCCCACAGCGCAATGATCAGAGTAGCCAAGCCGAGGACTTGGTACAGGATGGGCTCAAGAAGCAGAACGGCAATCACCGTTTCAGCCTACCTTGCCAGCGCTTGGGACAGGTCCGACCAGAGGTCCTCGGCGTTCTCGATGCCCACCGAGAGCCGCAGCAGGTTCTCCGGCACCGAATGCGGTTCCCCCGGTTGGCGCCGCCGGCGCTCAATCAGTGATTCCACTCCGCCCAGCGAAGTGGCCGGGAGCCACAAACGAACCTTGTCTGCCACGGCTTCCGCAGCCTCGGCCCCGCCGGCAACTTCGATGCACAGGATGGAACCGAACCCGTCCATCTGCTTGACGGCGCGTTCATATCCGGCGTCCCCGGGCAGGCCCGGGTAGCGGACCGCCTCCACTGCCGGATGTCCGAGCAGCCGGTCCGCCAGCAGGCCCGCCGTGGTCTGCGATCTTTCGATCCGGAGCGCCAGGGTCCGCAGCCCGCGCAGCGCCAGCCACACCTCAAAGGGTCCCGCGATAGCGCCGTGCAGCGAGCGGTGGTTGTGCAGCCGGGCGCGGAGGTCCTCATCCGAGGTGGCCAGTGCTCCAAGGATTACGTCCGAGTGCCCGGCAAGGTACTTGGTGACCGAGTGGAGGACGACGTCGGCGCCCAGCTCCAGCGGACGGGTTACCAGCGGCGTGGAAAAGGTATTGTCCGCGACCACGAGCGCACCGGCGTCATGCGCGGCGCGGGCCAGCACGTCGATCTCAGCCACCTCAAGCATCGGATTCGTGGGGCTTTCAATCCACAGCATGTCCGCCGGCCGGGAGGTTCCGGATTCCCCCGATGAACCCTGCAGGGCAGCCAGCACCTGCTCCGTATCCGCAATGTCCACGGTCCGGACGGTGAAACGTCCGTTGGCTGCCTCTTCCGCGGCGAGGAGCAGGGAACCCTGATAGCTGTGCTGCGGCATCACCAGGATTCCGCCGGCGGGAACCAGCGACAACGCGGCAGCCACGGCAGCCAGGCCCGAGGAAAAGACCAGGGCCGGCAAAGCTGCTCCTTCAAGCTCTGACAGAACCGTTTCAAAGGGGTCCCAGGTGGGGTTGGAAAACCGCCCGTACACCCGGTCGCCGGGAGCCGGAGTCCCTGCGCCGTGGAAGGTGGAAGAAAGCACAATGGGCGGGTTGACCGGGGCATCCGGCTCACGCGGCGGGCGCCCCGCGGACACCACTACGGTGTCCGGTGAAAGGTTCGCTGTCCAGTGGTGGTTCGGCGCTTGGCTCATGGGACCAGCCTAATGCGCTGATTCGGGATAGGTCCGCGCATTACGTTCACGCAGGGACCCATGGACCGGCAGCTGCCTCCCAGCCGGACTGGGTACGCTAGGCAGGTGAGTATTTCTGATGTCCCAGCCGGTACGCCCGGCCTGTTCATAACCTTCGAGGGCGGCGACGGTGCCGGCAAGTCGACCCAGGCCGCCAAGCTCACTGCGGCCCTCGAATCATCCGGGCACACCGTGGTCCGCACGCGTGAACCCGGCGGAACGCCGGTGGGAGAACAGCTGCGGTCCCTGGTGCTGGAGCACGGCAACGGCGAAATCGACGCCCGCACCGAAGCCTTGATCTTTGCGGCCTCGCGGGCCGCACACGTGGCACAGGTAATCCGCCCGGCGGTGGAACGCGGCGAGGTGGTGGTCTGCGACCGGTTCATCGACAGCTCGGTGGCCTACCAGGGATCCGGGCGGTCCCTGGGCACGGACGATGTGCGGCAGCTGAACATCTGGGCCACGGAGGGCTTCACCCCGGATCTCACCGTGCTGCTCGACGTTGATCCCGGGCAGGGCCGTCTGCGGCGCACGGCAAACGAGGCCGCCGAGGACCGGCTGGAATCCGAGCCGGACACCTTCCACCTGCGCATCCGCCGGGCCTTCCTGGAACAGGCCCGCACCGAACCGAACCGCTATCTGGTGCTCGACGCCGGACGGCCGGTGGAAGAGCTGGCAGCCACCATCCTGGCCAAGGTGCAGGAGCTGCTGCCGTGAGTGTCTGGGACGATCTGCAGGGCCAGGCTCCCGTGGTTGACCAGCTGCGCCGAGGGGCCGCCCAGGCAACCCCCAACCACGCCTGGCTGTTCACCGGACCGCCCGGGTCCGGGCGTTCCAATGCCGCCCGCGCCTTTGCCGCCGCCCTGCTGTGCGACCAGCAGGACCCGGCCCTGCGAGGCTGCGGAGAATGCAAGGCCTGCCGGACTGCACTCGCTGGCTCACACGCGGACGTCACTTCCGTCACCACGGAGAAAGTGACCATCAGCATCGATGAAGCCCGGGAACTGGTCCGCAAGGCCCAGGACAAGCCTTCCACCGGCCGCTGGCGCGTCATCATCGTCGAAGACGCCGACCGCATGCAGGAGCGCAGCACCAATGTGCTCCTCAAAGCCATCGAGGAGCCGCCGCCGCGCACCATCTGGCTGCTTTGCGCCCCCAGCCCCGGCGACGTCCTGGTGACCATCCGTTCCCGCTGCCGTGCCGTCAGCCTGCGTCTGCCGCCGGTCGAGGACGTTGCTGAGCTCCTGATCCGCCGCGACGGCATTGATCCCGAGGTGGCCCGCGCCTCGGCACGTGCCGCCCAAAGCCACATTGGCATTGCCAAACGGCTGGCCACGGATGAGGGCGCACGCAGCCGCCGGGACTCCATCGTGCGGCTTCCCCTGTCCCTGCGCAATGTCTCCGGCGCCATGAAAGCGGCGGCCGATCTGGTGGCCCTGGCCGAAGCCGAAGCCACCAGTTCCTTTGAGCAGCGAGACGCCGCCGAGCGGCAGTCGCTGCTGGCCTCCCTGGGCGCACCGGAAAGCGGAACGCTGCCGCCGTCGATCCGAAGCCAGGTAAAGCGCCTCGAGGAGGACCAGGTCCGCCGCGCCAAACGGTCGAAAAACGACTACTTTGACCGGGCTCTGACCGATCTGCTGTCCTTCTACCGGGACGTGCTCATGCTCCAGCTGGGCAACGCCGACACCCTCGTCAATGAATCCCTGCGCCGTGAGCTGACCGAGTACGCCGCGCAGGGCTCTCCGGAGCAGACACTGCTGCGGATGGAGGAAATCAACGTGGTGCGCAGGCGCCTGGTATCCACCAACGTGGCGCCGCTGCTGGCCATCGAAGCCATGGCGGTTAGCCTGTTATAAGCCCGCGCAGCCAGCACGGCCAGCACCAGTCCGCTGACAACCATCGCACCATCCACCGCTTACAGGAGCAACGATGACCCCAGCCAGCCGCCGCTTTCCCCGACTCGCGCTGGCTGCAGCGTCCGCCGTCGTCCTGCTGACGGGCATCACTGCCTGTACCGGGGACACTGCGTCGGATGAAACCGGCACTGCCTCCCCGTCAACGTCCGCCAGCGCTGCTCCTACGGCAGCCTCGGCTGACGTGATCGGAGACGTTCCCGAGGACCTGCTGCCGTTTTACAGCCAGGAAGTGACCTGGGAAGAATGCGAGACGGGTTTTAGAAGCAGCTTCCAGTGCGCCACGGTGGAGGTTCCGCTGGACTACGCGGATCCGGAGGGCGAGAGCATTGAACTGGCCGCCATTCTGGCTCGGTCCGATGACACGCCGCAGGGCACCATCCTGCTGAATCCGGGCGGTCCCGGGGGCTCCGGCTATGACACCGTCCGTGAGTCCGTGGACTACGTAACCACGGACCGGCTGCGGGAGAACTTCAACATCTTGGGCTTTGACCCCCGCGGCGTCGGACGGTCCACCCCGGTGGAATGCCTCACCGATGCCGAGCTGGACGCGCTTCGCGAAGAATACTACGACCCGGCCGAACCGGCCGGGCGGGAAGCCGCGCGTGAGGACGCAAGGGAACTGGCGGCGAAATGCGAAGCGAAGACCGGCGAACTGCTGGGCCACGTGGACACTGTCAGCGCGGCCCGGGACATGGACATCCTGCGCGCGGTGGCCGGTGACAAGCAGTTGAATTACCTGGGCTTCTCCTACGGCACCTTCCTGGGTGCCACTTACGCCGAACTGTTTCCCGACAAAGTGGGCCGCATGGTTCTCGACGGCGGCCTGGATCCTTCCGCCAGCAATGAAGAGATCACTCTCGGGCAGGCGGAAGGCTTCGAAAACGCCATCCGTGCCTACGTAGAGGATTGTTTGACCTCCTCTAGCTGCCCCCTGTCGGGCAGCACCGACGAGGCCGTACAGACGATCCGGGACCTGATCGCCTCGGTCGAGGCCAGCCCCATGACGGCCAAGGACGGCCGGACCGTCACCGTGTCCACCTTTGTCACGGGCCTCATCGTGCCGTTGTACAACTCGGACAACTGGCCGATCCTCACGCAGGCGCTTGATGAAGCGCTCCAGGGTGATCCGTCCACGATGCTGTACCTTGCAGACCTCAACGCCGACCGCCAGCCGGACGGCACCTACGGGTCCAACACCACGGTGGCCTTCAGCGCCATCAACTGCCTGGACTATCCGATGACGGCCGACGACGAACAGATGGCCCTGGACGCGAAGAAACTCGAAGAAGCCTCCCCCACGATCGGGAAATTCCTCGGTTACGGCGGCATCACGTGCGAGTCCTGGCCCTACGAACCGGTCAACACCCCGCACGAGATCAAGGCCGAAGGCGCCGCTGAGCTGCTGGTCATCGGCACCACCGGCGATCCGGCCACCCCGTACCAGTGGTCGGTGGCACTGGCCGAACAGCTGGATTCGGCCACCCTGGTGACCTGGGAGGGCGAGGGACACACGGCCTATGGACGCGGGGATGACTGCATCGCCGATACGGTGGACGACTACTTCATTGACGGCACCGTGCCCGGCGAGGACAAGGTCTGCTCCTAACCCTTTGTAAAGAGCTGCCCTGCCGGCGTCTGGAATCCAGGCCAGGCAGGGCAGCTCTTTTTATTTTGTGGAAGCCTCTGGCCGCCGTTACTTCGGCGGCGTATTTTTTACTCATGCAGGTAAGACCGGTGACGGTCACCGGGGCCGCACGGCGGACCCAGATCATTGACGCCACCATCAAAGTCATCGCTGAACAGGGGTACGACCGTGCGTCGTTCGCCCGCATCGCTGAGCGCGCCGGAATCTCCAGCACGCGCCTGATTTCCTACCATTTCGCCGGAAAAGCCGACCTGATGGCCGCCGTGGCGGCGGACGTCATCACCGCCATCGGCAACTGGACCGGCGGGGAAATGCGGTCCCATGTCAGTGCTGCCGCCCAGCTGCGGGCGTACATCGAAGCGACCGTGCAGTTCATTGCGGAGAACCGTGCACCCATGAAGGCCCTGACAGAAATTCTCCTGGCGGGAGCCCTGAATTATTCGGCAGCCGACGATGCCGGGGCCGGGGCGCCGCTGGAGCAACTGCTGCGCCGGGGACAGGAGGCCGGAGAGTTCCGGCCCTTTGACCCCCTGGTGATGGCAGCCGCCGTCCAGCGCTGCGTGGACGGGCTGCCGTTCCTGCTGGAGCGGGAACCGGAGCTGGACTGCACTGCCTATGCCCGCGAGCTGGCGATGCTTTTTGAGCTGGGCACCCGGCGCGAAATGTAAGGAGGAGCGAGGTGAAACGTCCGGCAGTACAGCACGGTTCCGCTCTAAAGCGGCTGATGCGCGGCCTGCGGCTGGCCGCCGACCTGCTGTTGCCTTTGGCGCTGTTCTACGGGCTCCGCGCCATGGGTGTCAGCGCCTACCTGGCCCTGCTGGCGGGAACCGCTGTTTCCCTGGCCGGAACCGCCGTCGACGTTGTCCGCCGGCGGACGCTCGGACCGGTGACGGCCTTCGTGATCACCCTGATGGTCTTCAGCACGGGAGTTTCTCTGATCGCCGGCGACGTGCGTTTCCTGCTGGCCCGGGGTGCATGGGCCACTGGTCTCGCGGGAGCATGGTTCCTGGCCAGTGCTTTTACCCGGCGGCCGCTGGTCTACCTGTTCAGCAGACCGCTGCTGCAGGGCCGTTTTGGGTGGCCCGGCGACTGGGACGCTGTCTGGGAGCGCGTGCCCCGTTTCCGCCGGGTTTGGCGGGTCACCTCGGTGGCATGGGGCCTCGCGCTGATCATCGACTGCGTGCTGCGCATCTTCATGGCCTACACGCTGCCCGTCGACAGCGTGCCTTCGCTGTCGGCCGCACTGTCCGCGCTCACCACCGTGGTACTCATAACGTTCGCCAACGTTTACTACCAGGTGACAGGGGCCGCCCGAAAATGGTCCCGGTTCTATGCCGTGCCGGAAACTCCGGCCCAATGACGCCCGTTTTGACCAGCCGGGCTGTGGCATATAAAGTTGTTCCTTGTGGATTCTGGCCCTTAGCGGACAGGTGAAGCCCGCCTCCTTAGCTCAGTTGGTAGAGCGTCTCACTCGTAATGAGAAGGTCGCCAGTTCGATTCTGGCAGGAGGCTCCACAGAAAAACCCCTGGAAACTCAGTTTCCAGGGGTTTTTGCGTGTCGCGTCGGTGGCATCCTGAGGCGGAGGCCACCGGCGGCCTAGGCGAAGTCGGCTGTGGCCGGGTCCGCTCCGTAGCGTGTGCCGTTGTCGAGGGCATTGATGGCGTCGATGTCCTCATCCGAAAGCTTGAGGTCCAGGGACTCCCAGTTTTCCTTGATCCGGGACTCGGTCACGGACTTCGGAATCACGATGTTGCCCAGCGCCAGGTGCCAGGCGATGACCACCTGGGCCGGGGTGGCGCCGTCGTACTTCGCGGCAATCTCCACCAGCTTGGGATCTTCCAGCAGACCCTTGCCGGAGCCCAGCGGGGACCAGGACTCATGCAGGATGTTGTGCTTGGCTTCGAAGGCACGCAGCTCGGACTGGTTCAGGTACGGGTGGGTTTCAACCTGGTTCAGGACCGGGACAACGCCGGTGGCGTCGATGATTTCCTGCAGCGCCTCCACGGTGAAGTTGCAGACACCGATGGACTTGACGCGACCCTGCTTCTGCAGTTCGATCAGGGCCTTCCAGGTGTCCACGTACTTGTTCTGCTTCGGCTGCAGCCAGTGGATCAGGTACAGGTCCAGGGTTTCCAGGCCCAGGCGTTCCATGGAAGCGTCGAAGGCCTTCAGGGTCTCTTCGTAACCCTGGTCCGCGTTCCACACCTTGGTGGTGATGAACATGTCCCCGCGGGGAACAGAGGTAGCAGCGATGGCACGGCCAACGCCGGCTTCGTTGCCGTAGATCTTGGCAGTGTCGATGTGGCGGTAGCCAACCTCGAATGCCTGTCCCACTACCTTTTCGGCAACTTCATCCTCAACCTGCCACACGCCGTAGCCGAGCTGGGGGATGGTGTTGCCGTCATTGAAAGTCAAAACCGGTGATGTAGTCATTCGCCTATCTTCGCAAATGACCGGCGGTATCCGGCATTGAATGACGCCTCTATGCTGGACGCGAAAAAAGCACCCGCCCTATTCCCGTTTTGCGGATTTATTTTCTGGAGCCGGCGGGTCCGGGGACGGCGACCTTCAGTGCGCGTTCAGCTTCCAGCACGTCTTCGGCGACCAGCTGCGCCCGCCGGTGAACGTTCTGCAGACCGGCGGAGGCATACCCCCAGCGTTCGCCCTCAAGCCGGGACATGGCCGCGGCCTCCGCGGTGGCTGCCAGGGAGTTGCCGCTGCGGGAGAGAGCGCGGTGCACGGCGATGAGGGCTCCCGGAATGTCCTGTCCGTCGCTGGGCAGCCGGCGCTGTGCAGCCATGCACACCTCCCGCACCCGCGGCAGCAGCTCCGACAAGCTGTTGGCCACCGTCACCAGCTCGTTGTAAACGGCGTCGTCTTCCACGCCCTCCAGCATCTGGTGGTACCGGTCCAAACCGCGGGTAAAGCGGTCATGGGCCCGTCGCCACACGCCTTTTCCGAGTTGGGTGTCGTCCTTCCGCCCCTGCCGGGCGGCTGCAAAAAGTGCCATTGGTCCTACAGGTATTGCCCGGGACCGGCATGCGGTTCGGGGTTGGTGGATCCGATGCGGCTCTGGGCCGATGAATCGGCACGGCGCGGCTCACCGTTCTCGCCGATAATGACGCCGGGGGCCAGGACGGTGCCGGGCGGGAGCTGGCGCAGCTGCAGACGTGAAGCCATTTGCTGGTTGGCGGTCTGCTGGGCTGCGATGGCGGTTTGAATGCCCCGGAACAGTCCTTCCAGCCACCCGACCAGCTGGGCCTGGGCGATGCGAAGTTCGGCGTCGGTGGGAACGGTGTCATCTCCGAAAGGCACGTTAATGCGGTGGAGTTCTTCCACCAGTTCAGGCGCGAGTCCGTCCTCAAGTTCATGGAGGGACCGCTCATGGATTTCCGCCAGGCGGTTGCGCGCTGCGTCATCCAGCGGCGCGTTCCGGACCTCCTCCAGGAGCTGCTTGACCATGGTTCCGATCCGCATGACCTTTGCGGGCTGGTCCACCAGATCGCGCAGCTTTGGCGGACCGGCTACGCTGTCGCCGCCGGAGGCAGGGTTTTCCGCACCGTTGCCGGGTGCTCCGCCGCCGGCGCCCGGAACGCCCACCGGCGGGTTGCTGGACGGCGCCTCAACACCTCCGACTTTCCCGGCACGTGATGAATCGTCGGATTTGGGCGCACGCGCCGCAGTCCCGCGGTCGGCGGATCCGTTCTCTTCAGTCATGCGTTAATGCTCTCATGGTTGACCCTGATTACCCGGTGGCGAGCTAGTTTTCGAGCTCTTCCTCCCGCATTTTCGCGTACTCCCCGCTCGGGCTCAGGCCCGCGACCTGCTGGCCGGCATTGAGCTGTCCGGCGGTGTAGTGCCGGTCATCAAATTCGGGGCCCCACCCCTGATTCCCGTGGCAGGTTAATGTCCTCGGCCAAGTGTTCATTCCCGTTGTCGGCCGTATCTGTGACGGGGAGGTTGATGTCATCGCGCAGGTGCTCGTCCTGCGGCATGTTCTCGGCATTCCGGTGATGTCCCATTCTTCACGGTAGGCCGATGCGCGGCGGACGCTCAAGGCCGGGAAACATAACGACATGCTTCGGGCTGTCCGGTCCGTTGCCTGCAGCTGCCGCGCAAACGATGACGGCGGCACCCGGGCTGGTGCCGCCGTCATCGTCATGAAACTGGATCCGTCAGCAGCAGCGGCCCGCCGGGTTTGCGTCCTGGCGGTCCATTTTGTCCTTCCAGAACTCACGTTCGCTGAGCAGCGGCCCAGTGCATCCGGAGGCCCGGTGGAAGGACACGTACTTCCGGTAGGCGTCTTCACCCATGACGTCGCGGAAGAACCGGACGAACCCTCGAAGCCCGTCCCTCATCCCTGCCGTCCGGGCACCGGCCGGGGTCACGAATGGGCCTTCCGGACGACCTTACGGTCCTCGGGGAGGGCATCCCACTGCGCCTGGATTTTCTTCTCCGCCGGCGTGGCGAGGAAGCCCGACGGTGCGAACATCCGCGAGGGAACCGCGGGGTCCTCGGCACTGGGCGCACCGCCGGACCGGTACGAGCGGATGCTCGCGAGAATGGCCGTGACAATGACGATGATGGCGAGGGTGACAAACACGATGGACAGCGTGCCCTGAATGAAGGTGTTCCGGACCACCGCTTCCATGGCTGCCACCGTCTTGGCCGTTCCGAAGCTGGTCTCGCCCCGCTCGAGGGCTCCCTTGAAGGCGTTGTGCTGCGCCCAGTAACCCACGGCCGGAACGGTGGAGAAGATCTTGTACATGGAGGCGGTGATGGTCACCACGGACGCGAACGCCAGCGGCAGCACCACAATCCAGATGTATTTGAACACGTTCTTCTTCGCCAGAATGGCCAGGCAGATGGCCAGGGCTATTGCCGCCAGCAGCTGGTTGGCGATGCCGAAGAGCGGGAACAGGGTATTGATGCCGCCCAGCGGATCCGTGACCCCCATGATCAGGATCGAGCCCCAACCTCCCACCATGACGGCCGTACAGATCCAGGCTCCGGTACGCCAGGAGGTGTCACGGAACTTGGGAATGAAGTTGCCGATGGAGTCCTGCAGCATGAACCGGGCCACGCGGGTGCCTGCGTCCACTGCGGTGAGGATGAACAGGGCTTCGAACATGATGGCGAAGTGGTACCAGAACGCCATCATTGAGGAACCGCCGATAAAGCTCTGCATGATCTGGGCGAGCCCGACTGCCAGCGTGGGTGCACCGCCGGTGCGCGACACGATGGATTCCTCGCCCACGTTTGAGGCCATGTTGGTGAGCATTTCCGGAGTCAGGTTCACGCCGGCCAGGCCCAGGCTGTTGACGAAGGCGACGGCGCCTTCCACGGTGCCGCCGGTGGCTGCGGCCGAGGAGTTCATGGCGAAGTAGATGCCGCGGTCAATGGAGATGGCTGCGACCAGGGCCATGATGGCCACGAAGGATTCCATCAGCATGCCGCCGTAGCCGATGAAGCGGGTCTGCCGTTCCTTCTCGATCATCTTCGGAGTGGTTCCGGAGGCGATCAGGGCATGGAACCCGGACAGGGCTCCGCAGGCGATGGTGACGAAGAGGAACGGGAACAGGGGGCCGGCCACTACCGGGCCGTTGTCCGTTGACGCGAATTCGCTGATGGCCGGTACGGTGATTTCCGGCCGGACGATGATGATGGCCACCGCCAGCATCACGATCGTTCCCACCTTCATGAAGGTGGACAGGTAGTCACGGGGTGCCAGCAGCAGCCAGACGGGCAGCACTGCGGCAATGAACCCGTAAATGATGATGCCCCAGGCGATGACGGTTTTGTCCAGGGTCAGTGCGTCGCCGAGCGCGGTGTCCGCGATCATGCCGCCGCCGATGATGGCCAGCAGCAGCAGGACAAAACCGATGAGGGACACTTCGGTGACTCTGCCCGGACGCAGGAACCGCAGGTACACGCCCATGAACAGGGCAATGGGGATGGTCATCCCCACGGAGAAGACGCCCCACGGGCTCTCGGCCAGTGCATTGACAACCACCAGGGCCAGGATGGCCACGATGATGATCATGATGGCAAGGGTGGCGATCAGGGCCGCGGTGCCGCCCACTCGTCCCAGTTCCTCGCGGGCCATCTGGCCCAGCGAGCGCCCGCCGCGGCGCATGGAGAAGAACATGACCAGATAATCCTGGACGGCGCCGGCCAGGACGACGCCGATGATGATCCAGATGGTGCCGGGCAGGTAGCCCATCTGGGCAGCCAGGACCGGCCCCACCAGGGGTCCCGCTCCTGCAATGGCCGCGAAGTGGTGCCCGTAAAGGACGCGTCGGTCCGTGCCGGCATAATCCTTGCCGTCCGCCTTGTACTCCGCCGGGGTGGCCCGGAGGTCATTGGGCCGAAGGAGTTTGCGCTCAATGAACTTGGAGTAGAAGCGGTACGCGATGAAGTACGTGCAGACAGCGGCGAACACAAACCAGATGGCGTTGACGGTTTCCCCGCGGACCAGCGCCAGCATGTACCAGCTCACGCCGCCCAGCAGCGCAATGCCGGCCCAAATGGCGATCTTCAGCGGAGTCCATTCCCGATCCTGGGCGTCTGCCGTTTCGGCGTCCAGGGCCACCGGCGGAAGGTCCGGATCCTGCACCAGGACGTCACTGTCCTCAGGTTTTCCGGGAGCGGCCCGGCGCCGGCGATTCTCACTCATGGAGGGGTCCCTTTGCTTGCGGTAATGAAGCGCGGAAGCCGGCAGTGGAACCGGCAGGAGCCGGAAGATTCCGGACTCTTGCCACAGAGGGTAGCAGTGCGCTGTGACCCCGGGCACAAGACAGGCCGGTGACTGTCCGGAGCAGTCACCGGCCGGGCCGTAGGCGCAGGGGCAGGAAAACCTGCGGGCGGCACTAGGTTGTCAGCAGGATTTTTCCTGTGTGGACACCGGAGTCGAAGTACTCGTGGGCTGCTGCGGCTTCGGCCAAGGGGAAGGTCTTGTCCACCAGCGGACGGATTTTTCCTGCCTCAACCAGCGGCCAGACATACTGCTTGACCGCCTGCATGATGGCGGCCTTTTCCTCAGTCGGGCGGGCGCGCAGGGTGGTCCCGATGACGGCCAGCCGCTTGCGCATCAGCAGGTTGAGGTCGATCTCCGCCTTGGTGCCGCCCTGCAGGCCGATAATAACCAGGCGTCCGGATACCGCCAGCGCCTCGAGGTTGCGCTGCAGGTACTTCGCTCCGATGACGTCCAGGATGACGTCAGCTCCGCGGCCGTCGGTGACTTCGCGCACCCGAGCCACGAAATCCTCGGTCTTGTAGTTGATCAGGACCTGGGCGCCCAGTGACCGCGCCAGTTCCAGTTTCTCCGGTGATCCCGCGGTGACCATAGGGACGGCACCGAACGCCGCGACCATTTGGATGGCCATCGTTCCAATTCCGCCGGCTCCCCCGTGGATCAGGACGTGGTCCCCCTCAGTGACCCCGGCGGCCATGAACAGGTTGGAAAACACAGTGGCAGCGGTTTCCGGCAAGGCTGCCGCCGTCACCAGGTCAAGGCCGGCCGGGACAGGCAGAACCTGCCCCGCCGGGACATTCACCTGGTCGGCGTAACCGCCGCCCGTCAGCAGGGCGACGACGTCGGCCCCCACCGAGAGTCCTTCGACGCCGGTTCCCACTGCGGCTATCCGGCCCGACACCTCAAGACCCGGGTATTCGGAGGAGCCGGCCGGAACCGGGTAATGCCCCTGGCGCTGCAGCACGTCCGCCCGGTTCAAGCCCGCAGCGGCCACATCAATGAGGACTTCCCCCGGGCCGGGCACCGGCGCCGGCACCTCTTGAACCTGCAGGGCTTCCGGCCCTCCGGGCGAATTAATGACAATTGCTCTCATTCTGACCTCCGCGGTGCTTGATCGAATTTTGGGTGTTTTGCACCTTTCTGCCAGACTACTAGTGAGGAAGGTTGTCCGAGCGGCCGATGGAGCTGGTCTTGAAAACCAGTGTGCGGTAACCCCGTACCAAGGGTTCGAATCCCTTACCTTCCGCCAAAAACCGAAAAGCGGTCCCCTATTGGGGCCGCTTTTTTGTTATCCGGGGACTCCCCCACATGCAATAACTTCGATTGGTCTCCTGCAGGTCATGTGTTCGTAACGCAGACCACATAGTATTACGTGCGTCACTCCAGTTACCCCCCTTGGCGCCGCGCGGCGGTGTCACTACTGTCGGCTGGCACCCCAGCGGACCAAGGAGCAAGAGGCATGAGAAGACCATTCTGGAAGGCTGCGCTGGGAACCACCCTCACAGCCGGCCTGCTGGCAGCACCGATCACGGCGCTGCCGGCCTTTGCACAAGACAGCAGTGCTGCTGTTTCCCCCGGTGTCATCATCAACGAGGCGTACCTGAGCGGCGGCAGCGCCAACGCGCCGTTCGCCAACAAGTTCGTGGAGCTGTACAACCCGACCGGGGAAGACGTCAGCCTTGACGGCTGGTCGCTCCAGTACCGTGCCGCGGGCTCGACGGCGGCACCCACCGGCATCGGCGCACTGTCCGGCACCATTCCTGCCGGCGGCTACTATCTGGTCTCCGGCGCCTCCAACGGCGCCACCGGAGCACCCCTGCCCGAAGCCGATGCGAACATCGGCGCCAGCTTCTCCGGCTCGGGCGGCACCCTGATCCTGTCCAGCCAGTCCACCCGGGTGGATCCCCTGCCCACCGGTTCGGTCACCGCCGCCGCCGGCGTCGTTGATCTGCTCGGCTACGGCACCTCGAACACCTTCGAAACCTCCGCCGCCGCCGCACCGGCGGGAAACAGCGATCCCAAGTCCCTGAACCGGACCGGATTCGCGGACACGAACAACAACGCAGCGGATTTCGTGCTCAGCGCAGCCGTGACTCCCACCGGAACCGGCGGAACAGTTCCCACCGAGCCGACTCCGACCCCCACTCCGACGCCGTCGCCCACCACGCCCGTCGAACCGCCTGCGGGCGCCATTCCCATTGCCCAGATCCAGGGGACCGGTGACACCAGTCCGCTGGTGGGCCAGACCGTCACCACCCGCGGAAAAGTCACCGGTGTCTATCCCACCGGCGGGTTCAACGGCTACTACCTCCAGACCCCCGGGACCGGCGGCGCACTGGATCCGGCCACCCACACCGCTTCGGACGGCATCTTCGTCTTCTCCGCAGACACCGTCGGCTCCGTAGCAGCCGGTGACTATGTTGAGGTCACCGGCGCCGTGGGCGAATACTTCGGCCTCACCCAGCTCACGGTTGCTGCCGGCCAGATGACCAAGCTCGACGAACCGGCCGAAGAGGTCAAGCCTGCCGCTGTTGCCTGGCCGGCCTCCGACGCGGAGCGTGAAGCCCTCGAGGGCATGCTGCTGGCACCGCAGGGCAGTTATACGGTGACCGACAATTACTCCCTGAACCAGTACGCGGAGATCGGTCTGGCCGCCGGCGACTCGCCCCTGGTCCAGCCCACCGCCGTGGCTGCCGTAGGAACCCCGGAGCACGACGCCGTCGTCGCCGACAACGCGGCCCGCGCCGTGAAGCTGGACGACGGCAGCAGCATCAATTTCCTCAGCGCCGCCAATCAGGGCATCGCGCTTCCCTACC
This sequence comes from Arthrobacter sunyaminii, assembly GCF_018866305.1. Classification (NCBI taxonomy): domain Bacteria; kingdom Bacillati; phylum Actinomycetota; class Actinomycetes; order Micrococcales; family Micrococcaceae; genus Arthrobacter; species Arthrobacter sunyaminii. Next base: position 438,738 of record NZ_CP076456.1, on the reverse strand, counting down.
TGACCCTGGACAACCCGGTGCGCATCGGCGCTGCCGCGACGTTCACCACGGGCATCATCCTGGACTACCGCAACAGTGCCTGGAAGTTCCAGCCGCTCACCGCGCTCACCGCTGCCAATGCGGCAGAGGTGGCCCCGGCGTCGTTCGAAGCCACGCGCACCGCCGCACCGGAAAGCGTGGGAGGAAACCTCAAACTCGCCTCCTTCAACGTGCTCAACTACTTCAGCACCACGGGCACGGATCTCACCGGGTGCACCTACTACAACGACCGCGCCGGCGCCCCGCTGACCGTGCGCGGAGGCTGCGACGCCCGAGGCGCTGCCAACCCGGAAAACCTGGAACGGCAGCAGGCCAAGATCGTTTCCGCCATCAACGCCCTGGGCGCCGACGTCGTGTCCCTGATGGAGGTGGAGAATTCCGCAGTGTTCGGCAAGGACCGCGATGAAGCCCTGGCCAACCTGACCGCCGCCCTGAATGAGGCAGCACCGGGAACCTGGGATTATGTCCGCTCCCCCGCAGCGCTGCCGGACGCTGAAGACGTCATCCGCACCGCCTTCATCTTCCGCACGGCCGTTGCCGAGCCGGTGGGTGAATCCGTCATCCTCAACGATGAAACCGTCTTCTCCAACGCGCGTGAACCGCTGGCGCAGGCCTTCAAGCCTGCCGGCGGGGACGACAGCTCCACCATCCTGGCCGTGAGTAACCACTTCAAATCCAAGGGATCGGCTCCGGCAACCGGCGAAAACGCCGACACCGGGCAGGGCGGCTGGAACGCAGACCGCGTCCGGCAGGCCCAGGCACTGGCGGCGTTTGCCGACAGCGCAGCCGAAGCCGCCGGCACGGAAAAGGTCTTCCTGCTGGGAGACTTCAACTCCTACGCCGCCGAGGATCCGATGAACGTTCTGGCCGAGGCCGGCTACGTGAATCTGGGCAAGGCCACCGGCAAGCACTCCTACGCCTTCAGCGGGATGGTAGGTTCCCTGGACCACATCCTGGCATCTGAGGAAGCAGCGGAAGCCGTGACCGGTGCCGACATCTGGAACATCAACTCGGTGGAGTCGGTGGCGCTGGAATACAGCCGCTACAACACCAACGTCACCAACTACTACGCACCGGATCCGTACCGTTCCTCGGACCACGATCCCATCCTCGTCGGCCTGGACCTGACCCCGGCCGGAACCGAAACCGAGGAACTGAACCTGCTGAACATCAACGATTTCCACGGCCGCATTGATGACAACACCGTGAATTTCGCCGGAACCGTTGAACAGCTCAAGGCCGCCGCACCCGAGGGCAGCTCGCTGTTCCTCTCTGCGGGCGACAACATCGGCGCTTCGCTGTTCGCCTCCTCGGTACAGCAGGATGTCCCGACGATCGATGTGCTGAACGCCCTGGGACTGCGGGCCTCGGCCGTGGGCAACCACGAGTTCGACGCCGGTTACACCGACCTGACGGACCGGGTTGATCCCGCTGCGGACTTCCCGTACCTGGGGGCCAACGTCTACCTCCAGGGCACCACCACCCCGGCCCTGGACGAATACACGGTCCTGGACGTCAACGGCGTCTCCGTGGCCGTCATCGGTGCCGTCACCGAAGAGACCTCCACGCTGGTCACGCCCGGCGGCATTGCCGCGCTGGAGTTCGGTGATCCCGTGGAAGCCGTCAACCGCGTAGCCGAAAAGCTGCAGGCTGAGGGCGATGTTGACGTCATCATCGCCGAGTACCACGAGGGCGCCGGCAGCGGCACTCCCGACGGCGCTTCCCTCGCCGATGAACTGGCCGACGGCGGTGCGTTTGCCGAGATCGTGAACGGCACCAGCCCGCTGGTGGACGCCATCTACACCGGGCACACCCACAAGCAGTACGCCTGGGATGCCCCCGTTCCCGGCACTGACGGCAAGACCCGTCCGGTGCTGCAGACCGGTTCCTACGGCGAGTTTGTCGGCCAGATCACCCTGGATTACAACCCGGCCACGGATGAGGTGCTGTCCTACACGGCGACCAACGTTCCGCGGACCACCGCGAGCGCTGAGTCACTCGTTGCCGCCTACCCCGCGGTGGCAGAGGTCAAGTCCATCGTGGATGCGGCGCTGGCCTCCGCTGCCGAGATCGGCAACCAGCCGGTCGGTTCGGTGACGGCTGACATTACGACGGCGTTCAACGGCACCGTCCGCGATGACCGCAGCTCGGAATCCACGCTGGGCAACCTCGTGGCAGACTCCCTGTTGAACACGCTGTCCTCCGCCGAGCGCGGCGGCGCCGAAATCGGCGTCACCAACCCCGGCGGTCTGCGCGCCGAGCTGTACTACGGAAACGACGGCGTGATCACTTACGCCGAAGCCAACGCAGTGCTGCCGTTCGTCAACAACCTGTGGACCACCACGCTCACCGGTGCCCAGCTCAAAACGATGCTGGAACAGCAGTGGCAGCCCGACGGAAGCTCACGTGCCTTCCTGGCGCTGGGCCTGTCCGACAACATCACCTACACCTATGATCCGGACCAGCCGCGCGGCTCCCGGATCCAGACCGTCACCATCAACGGTGCCGCCATGGATCCGTCCCGCGCCTACCGGGTGGGCACCTTCAGCTTCCTGGCCCAGGGCGGCGACAACTTCACCGTCTTCTCCGAAGGCACTGACACCCGTGACTCCGGACTGGTGGACCGTGATGCCTGGATCAGCTACATCGAAGCCAACAGCCCGCTCTCCCCGGACTTTGCCCGCCAGGGCGTCATCGTCAAGGGCGCCCCGACAACTGCAACGGCCGGAACCGCGGCGTCCTTCACCGTGTCCGGTTTGGATCTGACCTCACTGGGCAGCCCCGCGAACACCGGGCTGGCCGCCAGCTGGGTGAATGCGGCCGGCACCGCCACCGCTCTGGGAACAGCCCCTGTGGCAACCGGGACGGCAACTGTGAACGTCACCCTGCCGGCGTCGGCTTCCGGTTCGGGCACCCTGGTGCTCACCGCGGCTCCGTCCGGTACCACGGTGACGCTTCCTGTCACGGTGGAGGCTGCTCCGACCGTTCCGCCGGCCCCGGTTTGCAAGGCTCCGGTTCCGCCCCAGCACTGGTGGGATGTCCGGGGCTGGCTCCGGTACGCCCTTGAGTGGGCCAAGTACCTGGTCTGCCTGAGTCAGCGGGGCTAGTCCGGGCTGCTTGATCCATAGAGCCTGAGACAAACAAGAGGCGGTGCTGCCGGGACCCTGGGTCCCGGCGGCACCGCCTCTTTGATCAATCACGTAATTGTCACTGTCCTCCACGCACTGGTGGGAGAGTCCGTTGGACAGAGCTCGTGGCTATGACGCGTCCGCGGCGACGAGCGGCACGAAGACCATGGTGCTCAGGTCAAGGTCCGGGCTCATGCCAACACCAGCCTTGAACAGCCCGTCCATGGCAGCTGTAGCCGATCCCTCGACTCCGTAAATAGTTGTGTATCGGTGCGAGGCAGTTTCAGCAGCTTCAGCGGGAACGTGGAAGCACTCGGCAGAGATGAAACCGGGCAGTGCCAAGACCTCAGGGATATGCGTTTCCCAGTACCAGGTGCGGAATTCTTCGTCCCGCCCCTCGACGGGGTTGACCAGTGCCAACAGTATTTGGCGGGGCGATGCATTTTCAGACATACTCAGTTCTCCTTTGAATGGCAGGCTTAGACTGCGCTTACACGGTCATGAACGGTTGAGAGGGCGCCGCCGTAGTTCTCGGTGGAAGTCATCTCGGCGAGCATTTCGTGCAACTTCGCGCGCCCGCCCGGGTTGAGCAGGAACTTGCGGACCTTCCCCTCCACATTCGCCCCGTAATAATGGCTGTGCTCGGCAGAGAAAATCGACAGGGGGGCAAGAGTTTCCACCATCGCCATCCAAGCCTCCTGCTGTGTCCCGGTGGGCTCGAAGCGGTCATAGCCGTGCTCCCGTGCGTAAACCATGGTGCCGGTGATCCAGTCGATCTGGTCCTGGGAGTAGCGCGGGTAGTTGCCTCCGCCGGCACCGTGCGGACCGCCTGGAAAGAAGAAGTTAGGCATCCTGTTAGCGCTGAAACCGGCGAAATCCGATGGCCCGTCTTCCCAGTCGGTGCTTAGATCCAGTCCGTCCAGCCCCTTGACTCCCATGCGTGTGAGAGCGCCCGTGCCGAAGTCGAATCCGGTGGCGAACACGATGATGTCGTAATCCCGGTGCCCGGCTGTCGTCTCGATACCGGTGGCATCGGCACGGACAATCGGCGTCTCCTTCAGCGAGATCAGCGAAGCCGCAGCTTTATTGAAGGATTCATAGTAATTCGTGACGAATGGCGGACGCTTGGCACCGAAGAGGTGATCCTTGGGGATAAGCCGTTCCGCGGTTTCAGGGTCAGCGACGATACTGCGGACCTTGTTGGCCAGGAATTCACAGAACTCAAGGTTGATTTCCCTGTTGGTGGTCAGGTCGTAGTAATTGGTCGTGAGCTTCGCGAAGCCTGGGCTGTTCCAGACCTTCTCGAAAAAGACCTGCCGTTCTTCCGGTGAATCGTCAGTCGAGAATTTGCCCGCCGGCTCGTGGAGGAAACCCGTGGGGTTCGCTGGTGAACCAAGCTTCGCCGCAATCTCTTCGAAGTGCTCGCGCAGCCATGTCTGCCGCTCGGCCGTAATGGGTGTGTTGTTCAAAGGAGTGGTCCAGGTAGGCGTCCGCTGATAGAGATCCACGTACTCGACGGTATCCACGATGGCCGGTAGGAGCTGGGCACCACTGGGTCCGTTGCCGATGATGGCCACGCGCTTGCCCTCGAAATCTACCGGCGTGTGCGGCCAGGCGCCAGTGTGGAGCGCCTGGCCGCTGAACGTTTCCAAACCCTCCAGATCGGGGTAGTTGGGCACTGACAGCCCTCCGGTGGCGGAAATGACCCAGCGCGCCCAGATCAATTCCCCCTTAGCCGTTGTCAGCTCCCAGCGGTTTGCCGCTTCCTGCCATACCGCTGATACGACCCGTTCACCGGTGCGGATGTGGCCGCGCAGGTCGAAATGGTCGACCGCAAAGTTCAGATAGCTCTCGATTTCGGGCTGGGTAGCGAACTCCTCCTGCCACTTCCAGCCAGTGAAAAGCTCCTTGGAATGGATGTACGCATAGGCATAGCTCTCGGAATCGAACCGCGCGGAGGGATACCGGTTCCAATACCAGACACCCCCGACACCGTCGCCGGCTTCCAGTGTCTGGGCACTGAATCCGGCTTCTACGGCCTGCTGGAGGGCATAAATGCCAACCACTCCGGCACCGATTACCAGCACGTCAACGTCAACGTCAACGTCCTTGTCGGTCATTTCTCGCATAACTAACTCCTACTCGGTTCTGCGCCTCAAGGCGATGAGGTGATCTAAGCATTTCTGCTGAAAAATAACAATGGTTTCCTTGGAAAGACAGCTGCTTAGATGGAAACTAGACTTTCCTTAAATCAGCAGACATGATGAAATTCCATACAGCATCTTTCAAAGGAGAAACATGAACGCCAAGAACGAGCACCGTTTTGACGGCCGCGTCGCCATAGTCACCGGGGCCGGACGCGGTCTGGGCCGGGCGCATGCCCTCCTGCTGGCTCAGCGCGGCGCCAAGGTTGTAGTCAACGATCTCGGCGGATCCAAAGAAGGTGAGGGCGTGGATGCGAGTCCCGCCACCGATGCCGTCAACGAGATACTCGCGGCCGGCGGTGTCGCAGTTGCAGACACGAACAATGTAGGCAGCGAAGCCGGATGCCATGCCCTTGTCGAGACTGCGGTCCGCGAGTTCGGTCGAATCGACATTGTGGTCAACAATGCCGGGATCTCCCGCTGGGCTGCGTTTCCGGAAGCCGACGCCGAAAACCTCGAGCGCACTCTAGATGTGCACCTGCGGGGTACATGGCACACCACGCGTGCCGCGTGGCCTCACATGGAAAAGCAGGGGTACGGGCGGATCATCACGACAACCTCGACGGGCATGCTGGGGCTGCCTGAGAACCTCGCCTATGCAACGGCGAAGGGAGCCCTGATCGGGTTCACCCGCAGCCTGGCTGTGAGCGCCGCCCCCAAGGGCATCCTCGTCAATTGCATCGCACCAAACGCCGTGACCCGCCCCAGCGAATCGGCAAAAAAACCGAACATCGTCACCGACTCGAAAATGGATCCGGAGCTACTCAAGGCAATGCAGACCGATTTGGTGTCCCCGCTGGTGGGTTACCTCGCGCACGAATCCTGCACGGTCAATGGAGAGATCCTCGTAGCCGGCGCGAAGCGGTTCGGACGCTGGTTCCTGGGCTTCACGCAGGGCTGGCTGGACGATACCGACAGCATGCCCACCATCGAGGAAGTTGCCGGACACTGGAACGAAATCAATGACCTGGAGGGGTTCTACGTTCCCCGCAACCTCAACGAGTGGTCAGCCAATTTCATGGGTCATCTCGCCTGACGCACCATATGCCCCGCGTTGCCCGCGGTGGGACACAGTTTTCTCGCGGGCATCGGGGCGCCGGCCTACAGCCGCCCTTCGGCACCGGTTGTTTCACCCCTGTCCTGCCGGTGGTAGCCATCCGCCACGGGAGCGAGGATCCCCGCGCTGAGGAAGGCAATGAGGTCCGACACCAGATCCTCGATTTCCGCCGGAAGATGTTCCCGCTTACGGCGTGCCGTGTGATAGCGGCCCAGAGCATGAACCGAACTCGTCAGCGTTACCCACCAGCGCTCGTCGAGCACACGCTCGGGGATCCCCGGGGCCAAATGGCCCAGCAGCGTACGCAGCGCCATGACGGACGCACCGACGTGCACTCCCACCAGGCCCTCGTAGCCGCCTTCCTCACTGATATACAGCGAGAGGAACGGCAAGTAGTAGTTGTCGGGCTGAAAGTGGATGGCCAGCGGGCGGACAAAAGCGCCCACGACGTCGGCAACGGTTGGCTTCGTCGCAGCCAGCATGATTCCTGCAACCATATCCGCCCGCATCGCTTCGCTGGCTCCGCCGCGGTAGTCCATGAGGGCGCGGACAATTTCTTCCCGCTCTCCGAAGTGATACTGAACGGCAGCATGATTTCGCTGCCCGGCAGCGAAACCAATGTCCCGCAAAGGAACAGCGGAAATCCCACGCTCGGCAAAGAGCCGCTCGGCGGCCTCCAGAATTCGCAGCCGCGTTGACTCCCCCCGGGTGTTGCGTCGCTCGGATGTCGTCCGCTGGAGAGACTGTCGCTGAAAAGACCGCTGCTCCGGAGTGGTTGGTGGCATACCTATGAGTCTAGTGTGGCCCGAATTGTCACCGGTGCCAGCTCGGTGCCGGCCGGGTAGGCGTCCCCAAACAACCCACACGCGGCCGGCAAGAGCTGAGCCGGCATAGCGTGCCAGAGGAGGTCCGTATCACCGGACCCGGACTGGACACCGTCTGTTAGCGCCACGGGAATCCTGCCGCCCTGGCCACCGGTGAGAACAGTAAGCACTCCTCCTTCGGGCCCTGCGATAAATTCCGGCTCCGCGAGTGTGACATCGAGAAATCCGTGGTGTGCCGTCAGGCGAACTTCGCCGCCGAACGTCAGATACCATTCGCCGTCCGCGTGCCGGATACTGCGCAGCGGAAAGACAAATGATCCTTCCGAAGCGCCCGCGCCGCCGGAGACGGTACAGGTGCCGCCTGCAATGACGGTGATATAGCGCAGCAGCGAATCACGGATCGCCCAGTTGAGCGATCCGCGATCCACGGCCGTAACCGATCCAGTCACCGAACCGGCTCGAGGGTATGCTCCGCAGGGAATTTGGGCATTCCGGGTTCAAGTTCCAGCCCGATGACGCGGAAGGCCATGCAGTGGAAGTCATATGTTCCTACGGTGAACAGAAGGTCCAGCAACTGCTGCCGGCTGAAATTGGCTTCCAGTTCCTCCCACGTGGCATCCGTGACGTTCTTCTCCAAACACATCTCATCAATGGCTTGGACGAGCAGGGCATCCTCCGGTGACCAGACCGACGCTGTAGCGCCTTCCGACAACCCCGCCACCTCATTCTCCGTGAGCTGGCCGGCGGCAAGGCTCATTCGCACATGCTGGGCCCATTCATACTCGCCATGCCCCAGCCAGGTGGTCCGAATGATGGCGATTTCCCTTACACGGTCGGTCAGCGTGGAGTTACGCAAGTGGTTGGAGTACGGCATCCACCCCCGCATCAGGTCCGGGTGCCAGGCATAGATGCCCAGAATGTGGGACTTAGGACGGTTTTCCGGTGTCAGGGCCGGTGCGCTCTGCCCTCCCGCTCCGTGCGTAGCCAATACGGACAGGGAACTGTCGACGTCGGCATCCCAGTCTTCAGTGGGCCTCGGTGCAATCCGCGGCTGCGCCATTTTCGCTTCCTCACTCATCCTATGAACGATCCGCCGTTAACGCTGATGGTCTGCCCAGTGACGTACGAGGACTCATCGGAGGCGAGATAGGCCACGGCTCCTGCAATGTCCTCCCCCCGCCCCATGCGGCCTACCGGAATGTACTTGGCCATGTCCTCTGCGGAAGGAATGGTGCCGGCGGCGCGCTTCTTCTCCACGCTCGGAGTGTCGATCGAGGACGGAACGACCGTGTTGACCGTTACGCCGGTTCTGGCAAACTCGACGGCGAGAGCCTTGGTCAGCGCGAGCTGCCCACCCTTAGATGCGGCGTAGTGCGCCATCCGCGGGGCGCCGCGCTGAGCGCTGGAGGAAGAAATCAGGATAACCCGCCCCTTGCCGGCCTCAATCAGGTCGGGGAGGCCTGCCTGTACCAGGTTGAAGGTGCCGGTCAGGTTGATGGACAGAGTCTGGTTCCATTGTTCCAGCGTCATCTCCAGGAACGGCTGCTGCGGTGCGACGGCAGCATTGGCAACAAGCACGGACAGTGGGCCCAAATCGGCACGGATTTTGGCCAACGCATCGTCGACCTGCCCGCGGTCACTGACGTCGGCGCTGTAACCCCGTGCGATACCGCCGGACTGCTCTATTGAAGCGGCCGCCTGCTCGGCCGCCCCTTCCGTTCGGGTCAGTATGGCAACAGGAAACCCGTCCGCGGCCAGCCGCTCAGCGATGGCCAGACCAATTCCTGCCGCTCCGCCGGAAATGACGGCGACCCCGCGGGCCGCGCTCATCGGGTGCGCCATTGATGAATGGGAGTATTTGGAGCAGCAAACATGGGCTTCCTCTTTTCCTTCCGTACAATTTCGGCTGAGTGCCGGATGCACGGATTTCACGTCTTTGTGGTGTCAGGTCTTTGGTCTTGGCGCTACTGTTCATACGAGACTGTTTCTTACAGCGGAACAGTCGTTCCGTTGTTAGCTAGCAGACTTCCACGCACCCAACGGACTGTCAATGCTTGCCACATGAGTAAGGGAGAGTTTTTCAATGGCCACCACGGACGGCACGCCCCACAATCAGGAAGCCGATCAGCGACGCCGGCACCCCCTTGCCCGCGGTATCGAACTGATCACTCTCATGGTTGACAGCAATCAGGACGCCTTCGGGGTCCGCGAACTAGCCGGGCGCCTGGACGTCAGCCCGAGCACCATTCATCGTCTCCTCGCCGACCTGGAGAAGCTCGGCTTAGTAGCCCGTCTCCCAAACGGTTCCTACCGGCTGGGCCTGGAGTTCCTTCGATTAGCCTGGACCACCGCCGAGCGTTATCCCATTCAGGCGGCTGCAGAGGAGACTCTCGCAGACCTGAAGGACAAGAGCGGGGAATCTGCGTTCTTCGCAGTGTTCGATGAACGCCGACTGGCGATGATGTTTGCCCGCGTCGTCGAGTCGCCGCACCCGCTCCGCTATTCTCTGCCCCTGAGGCAGTGGATCCCACTGCACACGGGCGCAAGCGGCCTGGCCATGCTTGCTTTCCTTCCCCGGGAGAACCAGGAGAGCATTGCCCGCGGCACACTCGTTGCCGCCACCGACCGCACACCTGTCGACGGCGATGCCCTCCTCCAGCGATTAGAGGGGATCAGGCGGGATGGATATGCCATGACCCATGGCGAGCGCATTCAGGGGGCCATTGCCATTGCGGCCCCGGTCATCGGACCAGTGGGAGCCGTTATCGGATCAGTGGGTATCACCCTGCCGGAGACGCGCTTCAATGTCGCGGACTCAGGGCGCCTTGCCGATTTGGTTCGGCAGTCCGCCTCCCGCGTTACGGATTACCTCAACGGCGCCTGGGGCCCCCAGACCGGCATCCTGCGCGGCGTCGAACGGGGCTGACGCCAGACGTACCGGCGCGTTCCAAAAGTGGTTGACACCACTTCGCTGCTGCACGCATACTGATGCTGTTGCGTTGAAGCAACTCTATGTTCCGTTGTACAGAACGTAGATTGAGATGGCGCAGGGACGCGTGGGCGACACAGATCCTGCGTGCCTCTGGACGACACAAAGGATCAAAGATGACCGACTCCCCTGCTAAGCGGCACATAGTTATCGTTGGAGCGTCATTGGCGGGAACGCGAGCCGCCGAAGGTCTGCGCGCCTTTGGACATACCGGCCCCATCACGCTGATCGGTTCCGAACACGAGCTGCCTTACGACCGGCCCCCGCTCTCCAAAGACCTCCTGAAATCGGATTGGACCGACGCCTCCGTGGAGTTGTTTCGTCTCGCCACGACGGCCAGCCTCGGCGCCTCGGATATCCGTTTGGAACTGGGCGTACCGGCCGACGGCCTCAACACCGCAGACCGTGCCGTCCACCTCGCCGATGGCCGGGAAATACCGTACGACGTGCTGATCATCGCTACCGGTGCAGCCGCGCGGCCGTCTCCGTGGCAGCCGGAATCCGGCGTGTACCAGTTGCGTACCCTGGACGACTCCCGGGCGCTGGCCGCCTGCCTTCGGCGCCGGGAACCTATCGTCATTGTGGGCGGCGGGTTCATCGGCACGGAAATTGCCGCTGCAGCAATCGGATTTGGCTGCGATGTGACGGTGGTCGATCCGGTGGCCGAACCGATGACGCGGATCGTGGGTCCGGAGACTGCCCTGACCCTCACCGACCTCCACACCAGGAATGGTGCCCGGACCCGGTTCGGAGTTGGGGTCACCGACATTCAGGGCAGGGAGGGCGCGCTGACGGTTTCCCTGGCGGACGGCAGCCGGATTGAAACCTCGGCGGCAGTCGTGGGAATCGGATCCATTCCCTCAACGTACTGGTTGGCGGATTCAGCACTGGACACCGCCAACGGCGTCCTCACAGATTCACGTCTGCGTGCTTTCGGCGCCGAAGACGTGTATGCCATTGGAGATGTGGCCAGATGGCCCCATCCGGGACGGGGCATTCTGGTTCGTGCCGAGCATTGGACGAATGCCAGCGACCAGGCCCGCTACGTTGCAGCCGCAATTACCGGAACCATGGATGCGGATTACCAGCCAACCGATTTCGTCTGGTCGGACCAATATGACTGGAAGATCCACACTGTCGGCTGGCGTGATCCTGACGGTATCTCCTACACGGTCGGTGATCTCGCTGACGGCCGGGCAGCGGTACTTCACACAGATATCCAAGGCGTTCCCTGCGGCGCCGTCACCATCAACTGGATACGCGGACTCAACCTCATCCGCCGGCTGCTCGCCGCGGACGCGTCGGCTGAAGCCATTGCCGACGAGCTCAAGCAAATGGCTTATGCCGCGCGCTGACGACGGAAACAAGGGAGAACAAGCATGGCGTATGTAATCACCGAAGAATGCGTGGATATCCAGGACAAGAGCTGCATGCAGGAATGCCCTGCAGACTGCATCTTCGAAGGCCGGCGGATGACCTATATCGACCCGGCACTTTGCATCGACTGCGGAGCCTGCATTACCGCCTGCCCCGTGGACGCTGTCTACTACGAGGCTGAGCTACCCGCCGAGAAGGAGAACTATCTCGAATACAACGAGAGGTTCTTCGAGGAAGTCACTACCCCCAAGAGCGGCCGAAAGGCTGGAAAAATCGATCACGACGTCGAGGAAATCACCGCGCTCCCCGCCCGGGAAGGATCAGGCGAATGACCGCCCTGCGCATAGCGGTGATCGGGTCGGGTCCCTCCGGGGCCTACTGCGCCCAGCTTCTCAGCGAAGAATCCGAGTCGCCCATCGAAGTTGACGTTTTTGAGCGGCTGGCTGCTCCCTTCGGCCTGGTGCGGTACGGCGTGGCCCCCGACCATCCGAGAATCAAGTCGATCATCACCTCCTTTACCGAGGTATTCGACGAGAACCCGAACGTGCGCCTGCTCGCCAACGTCCAGGTGGGTTCGGACATCACACTTGAGGAGTTGCGCAACCACTACGACGCCGTCGTTTTCGCCAGCGGCGCTCCGGCCGATCGCAATCTGGGTATCCCCGGGGAAACGCTCGACGGCGTTTACGCTGTCCGGGAATTCGTGTCCTGGTACCAGGGGCACCCCGACAGTGCACCGGATGCCTTTTCACTGAGCGGCAAACGGGCCGTCATCATCGGAGTCGGCAACGTTGCCCTGGACGCGGCCCGCATGCTGGCCCACACCACCGACGCCCTGCGCGCCACCGACGTCCCCGAACATGTGGTCGAGGCATTTGCCGCCAGCACGTACGACGAAATCGTCGTCGTCGGGCGGCGCGGACCGGCGTACGCCAAATTCACAAACAAGGAGTTCATCGAACTCCTTGAGGTGGAGAACTGCGACGTCGTCATTGACCCCGCCGATTTGGAACTTGACCCCGCGCAGCAGGCCCACGCGGACGGCGACCCGGCGGCCCGGCGCCTCCTGGCGACCTTCGCCAAAGCCGCCGCGCGGGGCACCCTCGGGCGCGCCAAGACCATCCGTTTTCTGTTCGACCGCACGCCGCTCGCCTGCGTGGGCGATGGCAGCGTTTCGGGCATCCAGCTGGCAAAAACCAGCAACCCCACCGAGGTGGAGACCTTGCAAACCGAGGTGGTACTGCGTTCGGTCGGCTACCGTGGCCAGGCCATTGACGGGTTGCCCTTCGACGAACGTACCGGCACGATTCCGCATCTCGATTCCCGCGTGGTGGACGATGCCGGTCACGTACCCGGCGTGTACGTGACAGGTTGGATCAAGCGCGGACCCACCGGCGTCGTCGGCACGAACCGCCGCTGCGCCCTGGAAACGGCCACCTCAATCCTCGCCGACACAACGGCGCCCGGCTGGGTGTCGCATGGCACGAGCGCCGACGAGGTTGACCGGCTGCTCGCCGGCCGCGGAGTCCACGTGGTCCCCTGGGCAGGCTGGCACGAACTGGCGAAGGCGGAGTACGCCGCCGGTGCCGCGCTAAGTCGCGAACGCGTGAAACTGCACGACAAGGATGACATGCTCCGCGCGGCAGGGCTGCCGTTAAACCTCAATGCGCAGATGCCATGACCGCCAAATCTCGCCTGGCCGGCACAACGGCTCCGGATCTGACCGCCTTCGTCCGTGAGGTTGTGGGGCGAGTGGTGGATCCCGAACTTCGCCGCCCGCTCGCCGAACTAGGCATGATCCGCGACGTCAGGGTCACCGGCGCTGCCGCTGTCGTCGAAGTTGCCCTGACCATTTCGACCTGTCCGGCGGCGGACCGTATTAAGGCCGACGTGCTGGCAGCGGCGGACACCGTCGAAGGGCTCAACGAGGTTCAGGTAGTCCTGACGGTTATGACGGAGCAGGAGCGCGTTGCGCTGACATCGAAACTGCGGGATGGACGCAGCCGTACCGGCACGCCTTTCAGCGCCCAGTCCCTGACCCGGGTCATTGCCGTCACCAGCGGCAAGGGCGGAGTCGGGAAGTCATCCGTCACGGCCAACCTGGCGGTCGCCATGGCCGCGCAGGGTATCCGGGTAGGCATTGTCGATGCGGATGTGCACGGCTTCTCCATCCCGGGGCTCCTCGGCCTCATTGGCGACGACGGGGAAACTCTTCGTCCCACCCGGGTTGAGGATCTGGTGCTGCCGCCGGTCGGTTACGGCGTCAAGACCATCTCCATCGGCATGTTCCTCCCGGAAGGGGACACCGACGCAGTTGTTTCCTGGCGCGGCCCGATGCTTCACCGGACCCTTGATCAATTCATCACGGACGTCTTCTTTGGAGATCTAGACGTCCTGCTGATCGATATGCCTCCCGGGACGGGCGACGTAGCCATCTCCGTGGGCCAGCTGCTGCCCCATGCCGAGGTCATTGTGGTGACGACTCCGCAGTGTGCGGCCACCGAGGTTGCAGTGCGCAGCGCTTTCCTGGCCCGGAAGCTGGGCCAGCGGATTATCGGTGTCGTGGAAACAATGGCCCCCATGCATCTGCCCGACGGCAGCGAGTTTGCACCTTTCGGCACCGGGGGAGGCAATACCCTGGCGGAACGATTGTCCACCAACGGAGAGGTGGTTCCCCTGCTCGGCTCGGTACCCTTCAGCCCGGCGCTGCGAGTGGCGGGCGACACCGGAACGCCGGTGGCCGCCTCCGATCCCGCCGATCCCGCTGCCCAGGTTTTTACCTCCCTGGCAACGGCGCTGTCGATCCGCCCACGCGGCCTGCCCGGGCGCCGGCTCCCGGTTTCACTGTCCTAGCTCGGGCTGCTGGCGGCGCTCGTTTTTCAGCCGTCCGCAGCCTGGATAGGGCGGTTATTTGCTACTTGTGCTCCAAATGGGCGATGAACGGCTCATCGTGGTCGATCCGCCCAAGTTTGCGTCCGCCCTTCGGCACGTCCTGGGTTTCGAAAAATTGAGCATTAATGCCTAAAAACTTTTCTTCGTCCCCTTCCAGTTCTCCCTCGAACCGGATGGCTTCCATGGGGCATGCCGCCTCACACGCGCCACAGTTGATGCATTGGTCAGGACGGATGTACATCATCCGCCCGCCTTCATATAGGCAGTCAACTGGGCAAACCTCAATGCAACTTTTGTCTTTTACGTCCACGCAGTCCTGTGTAACTACAAAGGTCATCCCAGTTCCGTTCCTGATACTTTTTGATACTGTGTTTTGCTTTATAACTACCCTAGACTCTGCACCCTTAAGTGTCTAGGATAATAAGCACTAGATTTGAAATCTGGCGTGATGGGCGGAGAACCGCCGTCATCAGTTAACCGACCCAGCGGAGTTTCAATGACGAATTCCTTTTCCACTCAGCGTATTGATCCGTACACCCCTCCTGCTGAGCATCTGCGGCTGCAGGCGGAGAACCCCGTGGCGCAGGTTGCATGGGGCGATGGAAAGATCTGGGCCATCACCAAGCATGCGGATGTTCGGGCCATGCTTAGCGACGCCCGTTTCAGTTCGGACCGGTCCCTTCCCGGCCACCCGACCGGACGGGCCTATGTTCCAGGCAGCCTTAGGCAACTCATTGAAATGGACCCGCCCGAGCACACCACTGCGCGTTCGCGCATTATGAATGAGTTCACTGTCAAGAAAATAGCGGCCATGCGCCCCCGCATCACGGAAATTGTCGATGAAACCATTGAGGCTATGCTCGCCGGCCCCTCTGAAGTTGATCTCGTAGACGCTTTGTCCCTCCCGGTCCCGTCCATGGTTATCGCGGAATTGTTGGGGGTTCCATATGAGGACCATTCTTTCTTTCAGGAGAACAGTGCTGTTTTTGTTGAAATAGACGCCACGGCCGAGGAAAAAGCGGTGGCAATTGGAAACCTTAAGGCGTACATCGGCAAACTTGTTGCCGAGCGGGTGGATCAACCGGGTGAGGACATTCTCAGCCGGCAGCTGGCGGCGGGGGCGAACCCCGAAGAACTCACGGCAATGGGGTTCCTCCTTCTGATTGCCGGCCATGAGACCACGGCAAACATGATCTCACTGTCGGTGATGACTCTGCTGGACAAGCCTGAACTCGCCCAGCAGCTTCGGGACAACCCTTCCCTGATGCCCGGCGCCGTGGAAGAACTCCTGCGGTACTTCACCATCGCGGAAATCGGCGGACTGCGGCTCGCGACGGAGGATCTGGAGATCGACGGAACCATCATTCCCGCCGGCGACTCGGTTTTCGGGCTCACGAATACTGCCAACCGCGACCCAGAGGTTTTCGAGGACCCCAACAGGATTGACTTCACCCGTGGTGCCCGCAACCACCTGGCTTTTGGCTTCGGCCCGCATCAGTGCCTGGGTCAGAACCTTGCCAGGCTCGAACTGGAAGTTGTGCTTGCGGCCGTCCTGCGCCGGTTGCCCACACTTCGGCTGGCCGTCCCCCGCGAGCAGGCCAGCTTCAAGGAATTCGGGCCGAACTACGGCGTCTATTCGCTTCCGGTGGCGTGGTAGCGTGCAGATTGAGGCCGTCCGGCGGACATGTATCGGAGCTGGCCAGTGTGTCTTCGCTGCGCCGGAGACCTTTGACCAGGATGATGACGGACTCGTGGTGCTCCTGCGGGAGGACGCAACCACGGAGACGGACCTGGCCAGCGTGCGCCAGGCCGTGAATATCTGTCCCAGCCGTTCGATCTCCCTGACGACAGTGCCGGCAGGTAACTAAGAACCCCAGACAACGAAAACCCCTTGGTTCACGGCATTCCCGCCGTGGACCAAGGGTTTTTCGGGGTTCTCACGGTTCACCGGGTTGCCACGTGGTCCTTTCGGGTTGCCCGATGACATTCTCTGCCAGGAGTTTCTCGACGTCGCATTCGGAGTAACCAAGCTCTTCCCGAAGGATGCTGACCGTGTCCGCACCGAGCTCGGGAGGATAGCCAGCAGCAATCGTGCCCGTGTTCCCGAAGCGGATGGGCGTGGCAACGTTCTCGAAGGAAGACGATCCGTCCGTCACGGTAACCAGCGCTCCGTTGTTCGAGGCTCGGGCCTCGTTGAGTGCTTCTAGGACATTCTTGATCAGGGCTGCCGGCACAGAGTCAGCCGTCAACAGATCAACCCACTTGGCGGCGCTTCGCTCCTCGAAGCGTGCCTCCAGCAGGGCCCACAGTGCTTCCTTGTTTCGGAGCCGGCTGGCCGCATTGCCGAAGCGGGCATCAGCGATGAGTTCTTCCAGCCCGAGAACACGGCACAGTCCCTCCCACATCCGCGGCGTGTTGGCTGTCACCACAAATTCCCGTCCGTCCCCGCCGCGGAACGAGCGGTAGGTGGCAATCGAATCGTGTCCGGCTCCCTGCGGTTCCGGGGCGGTTCCGCTGATGACGGTGTAGAGCGCCTGATAAGACAACATGGCGAGCTGACCCTGAAGCATCGACACATCGACAATGCGTCCCCGGCCGGATGTGCCTCGGTCGGCAAGCGCGGCCAGGATACCGATGACGGCATACAGGCCGGCAACAACGTCGCCAGCCGGGATCCCCAGCCGGGCTGCCGGCGCCCCGGGGTGGCCGGTAAGACTCATGACGCCACTGAGCGCCTGGACTACCATGTCGTAGGCCGGGCGGTCCCGCCCCGGCCCGTCCTGACCGAACCCGCTGATCGATGCCCACACCAGCTTCGGGTGAAGCTCAGAAATGGCTTCCGGATCCAGTCCCAGCCGGGTGGTTACCCCGGGCCGGAAGTTCTCGATCACCACGTCGGCACCGGCGATCAGGCGCTTGGCCACGGCCAGACCCTCCGGCGTCTTGAGGTTTATCGCGATGCTGCGCTTGTTGCGGTTGTTTGCCAGGAAGTAGGCGCTGACGTTGTCGATCTCCGGCCCGGCAATCGAACGACTCGAGTCACCGCCCAACGACTCAACCTTGATCACATCGGCTCCGAGATCCCCGAGGAGCTGGGTAGCCGACGGCCCGGAGAGGAAAGTGGTCAGGTCGATGACCCGGATACCCTCCAGCGGCGGCCGTTGCGACCCGCTCATACTGCCTCAAAGATGTGGATGGCGCAGGCGCCGTGGTCCAGGCCCGCCGTGCCGCCGCCGGTGACATGCGTCATAGCCCAGTGGGCATCGTCAACCTGTCGACTGCCGGCCTGGCCGGTGAGCTGCCAGAAAGCCTCCGCCACCTGGGCGACGCCGCTGGCTCCGACCGGGTGCCCTTTGGACAGCAGCCCTCCGCTGGGGTTCACCACCACGTCCCCGCCAAACGTCGTCCTGCCATCGCGCAGGAGATCGACGCCGTGTCCGGGTTCCGCGAGTCCAAACGCTTCGTAGTACACGAGCTCGGCAATAGAGAACGCATCGTGCAGCTCGATGACGTCGAGGTCCTTCGGTTCGATGCCGGCGGCCGCGTAGGCGTCACGTGCCGAGTCATAGCTGATCTCGGGCTTCGTCATGTCCCGGAACCCCTCCGCCACGTGGCCCGAATGCAGCACCGAGGCGGCTATCCGGATCCCGGGCCCGCCGTTGAGCCGCGCCCGTGCCCGCTCGGAGGCAATCACCACCACCGCTGCACCGTCGCCGGTGGGGCAGCACATGGGCAGTGTCAGCGGATCCGCGACCTTCCGTGCACCCAGCACCTCGTCCACCGTGGTTTCCTTGCGGAACTGCGCAAAGGGATTCAGCGCACCGTGCCGGCGTGCCTTTACGCTCACCAGGGCCAGATCCTCGGGGGTCGCGTCCGTTTCGTGAAGGTATCGTGTCGCACGCATCGCGTACACGGCCGGCATGATAATGCCCTGTTTCACCTCGCGGTCCTCGGACGAGAGCGGAAGCGTTCCTCCCCCGAACTGGGTGAGCTTTTCCACGCCGACCACCACGGCGATGTCGATAAGTCCCTGGGCGATCGCCGTCGAGGCCTCATGCAAGGCAGTCGCGCCGCTGGAGCACGCGTTGTCCACGTTGACCGTCGGCACGGTTCCCAACCCGATTTCCTTGCAGATACGCTGCCCGGTCATCATGCCGCCGTAGGAATGCCCCACGTACACCGCATCAATGTCTGACTTGGTGATCCCCGCTTCGCGGATAGCGTCAATCAGCGGCGGAACCGCCAGACCGACATAAGAGGAACTGCGGTGTTTCCCGAAGGGGATCATCGCTGCTGAAATCACATAAACCTGGTCACTCATGGTGGCCCTTTCCCTGCTCGCCTTCAACGGGCGAAAAGAACCAGTCGCTGCCCTCGACTCCCAGCTCTACCCGGATATCCGGGTAGAGCTGGATGTCCCCGGCTGTGATATCGGCCAGGGTCCTCACCCCGTTGTCGAGATCGACGTAGCCGAGGGTGCGTGGAGCCGGTCCGGTATGGATGGTCGTGAAGGTGTAGAGCACGCCGCCGCCGGGCAGGGCCACCCGTGAAATGGCCTGGCCGACACAGGTGCTGCACACCACGCGGCTGCCGATCATGGTGCAGCCGCAGTCGTCGCAGTGGCTGCCGATCAGGCGCGGGCCCTCCGGGAAGCTGCCCAGGAGACTGTCCTCGTCCAGGTCCGCCACCGGGTGGGAGACGGGAGCTTCGGTTGCGGTGCTCATGCGTTCCCCTCCGTGCCAGCGGTCCGGACAATCGCGCGCGTCGGACACACATTGATTGCCATCGCGACGTCGGCGGCCGCATCGCCCCCGCCGTCCAGGACCACGGCGATACTGAGGTCGTCGAGGTCAAAGGTATGCGGCGCGTAGAACGTGCACTGCCCGGAACCCATGCAGCGGTCCCGGTCCACTGTCAGGTCAGCGGTCATGATGCCTCCTTGGCCGTGTATTCCAGGTAAAGCTTGTTGTGGCCGCGGAATTTGTAGCTGCGAATGAGGTCCCATTCGCGGGCGTCCTCCGGTCCATGGTGTTCCTCGCTGATCCCGATCTGTTCCGTCCGGTCGAGGAAACGCTGGATGGAAAAGACTGCCTCCGCCCGGGCCAGCGGAGCGCCGGGGCAAGTGTGGATGCCGCGCCCGAAGGCCAAGTGCTGGCGCGCGTTGGCCCGCAGAACATCGAATTCCGCCGGGTTATCAAAGAGCCGCGGGTCCCGCCCGGCGGCACCATGCAAGAGCATCACCACCGTTCCGGGAGACAGGTCCAGTCCCCCAATGCTGGTCGGCACCTTGGTGAGCCGGAATGACCCCTTGATGGGGGCCTCGATCCGCAGGGTTTCCTCAATGAACTTAGGGATCAGGGAGGTGTCGCCGCGCAGCAGGTTCTGGAGTTGCTGGTCATCGGCAATCCGCTGCAGGGCGATGCCCATCAGCTGGACGGTGGTCTCTTGGCCGGCGGAGAACATATTGGCTGCGATCCGGGCAACTTCGAGCGGCTCCGGGAGTGTGCCGTCGGGGAAGGTAGCCAGCGCCATTCCTGTGATTACGTCTTCCCTCGGCTCGGCCCGGCGCTTCTCGATCATGCCAACAAAATACTCGTAGAGCTTTTCGATGGTGTTGTGATGGTTCGCCTGCAGTTCCAGGTTCCCGAGTACCGGACCCGGGGACGAGGCCAGGAGTTCGAGCAGCATCGGCTGGTCCCCTTCAGGCACACCGAGTAGATCGGCCACAGCCAGGACAGTGTAGCTCTTGGCATAGTCCCAGATGAACTCGCACTCACCCTTGCCGATGATTCCGTCCAGGAACCGGTCAGCGGTGCGCTTGAGGAATTCCTCGTTCTCACGCAGCCGCTTGGGGGTAATCAGCCCCATCAGCAGTGAGCGGTGGTCCGTGTGCACAGGCGGGTCGAAGGTGACAATCTGGTCGTTGTTGGGGAAGTACTCGCGGTACTTCTCCAACACTTCGGTGAGGTCGTTTCCGGTCAGTTCCACGGGCAGGTCAAGCACCGGTCCCCCGGTCCGATTGATGGATGAGTACACCTCCGGCTGGTGGTAGACCTGCAGGGCTTCCTCGTATCCGGTGACAATAACGACGCCGTACTTCGGTTCGCGCCACACCGGTTGGTTGGCGAGCATATGGTCGAAATAGGGTTCCGCCTTCCTGGCGGTTTCCGGATCGGTAAAGAAGTCAATTTCAGTGGGATCGACCTTGACGGTGGTCATCGGGACCCTTCGCTTTCTGTCTGGGGTTGCTTCCGGCCCTGCGGGCGCGGCCGGGACACAGGGCGGCGGAAGGCCGCCCTGCGTCGGGGTTACTTCTGGAAACGTGCCGGCGGGCTGTCGAGCAGGACAGTCTTGGACTCCAGATACGGCAGCAGGCCCTGGGTCCCGCCTTCGCGGCCGACGCCGGACTGCTTGAAACCGCCGTAGCCCATCCGAGTGTCGGTCTTGAAGCCGTTGTGGCCCACCGTGCCCGAGTGCAGGCGGCGTGCTGTCCGGTAGGCGCGCTCGACGTCGTCGCTGAAGACCGCGGAGTTAAGCCCGTAGGCGGTCCCGTTGGCGAGCTCAATGGCGTGCTCTTCGTTTTCAGCCGGGATCACCGAGATGACCGGACCGAAGATTTCCTCCTGCGCAATCGTCGACTTGTTGTCGACGTTGGCGAAGACGGTCGGCTCTACGAACCAGCCGCGGTCAAGGTGTTCGGGGCGTTTGCCGCCGGTCACCAGCCGGCCTCCCTCATCCACGCCCTTGCGGATGTACGCTTCGACGCTGTCCCGCTGCCGCGACAGTGCCAGCGGACCCATTGCAGACCCCGGATCGAACGGATCCCCGACGCGCACTGCACCGAAGATGCTGCCCAGCGCTTCGGCAAACTCGTCATGCCGGTCCTTGGTCACGATGGCTCGTGTCAGCGACATGCACACCTGGCCGGCCATGGAACATTCCTGCTGGGCGATGGCCTTGGCAGCGGCGGTGAGATCGTAGTCGTCCAGGATGACCGCCGCGGATTTTCCGCCAAGCTCCAGCGTGTAGCGGGCCAGGCGCTCACCGCACACGGCGGCAATCTGGCGTCCCACTGCACTCGATCCGGTGAAGGCGATCTTGTCCACGCGGGGATCGGCGACCAGGGCCTGGGACCCTTCACGGTTGGCAATGACAACGTTGAGCACTCCCGGCGGGAGACCGATCTCCTCGGCAATCTCGGCCAGGACATACATTTCGGCCGGGGCCTCCGGTGGCCCCTTCAGTACCACGGTGCAGCCAGCGAGCAGTGCCGGAGCGATCTTGTAGGCAGCCAACGAAAGCGGCGTGTTCCAGGGAACGATCGCCCCGACCACGCCAACCGGCTCCTGAACGACTGCCCCGAACGCAGCGAACTCAGGGGTATCGACGGCCGCCCACTCGAAAGAATCCGCCAAGTCGGCGTAGTAGTCGAACAGTGCCGGAACGCGCGCGACGGAGAAGTTCGCAATGTTGTTCACCATGCCCGCCACGCGGCTCCAGTAGGCAGCGAGCTCCTCGCTGCGGGCACGCAGGCTCGCCGCCATCTTGCGCAGGTAAACGGCACGCTCTGCCGGCTCCAGGAAGGACCAGGAGGTGTGGTCGAAAGCGTAGCGCGCCGCAGCAACGGCCCGGTCGACGTCGGTGGCGCCCGCTCTGGCCACACGCAGGAAGGTCTCTTCGGTGGTCGAGTCAACGACGTCGAAGCCGCCTTCCACGGCAGGAGCGGTCCATTCGCCGTTGATGTACAGGCGGTCAGGATGGCGGAGTGTGATGGGTTCGTCGCGTACAGAAGAATTTGTCACTTGCATACCTCTCTCGGATGAAGGGGCACCGGGCGCTTGCCTGTGCGGTTTGCTCTCGCTTATTGGCCGGGCTGGCGGCTCAGCACGCCGTGCAGGGTCCAGCGCAGCTTTTCGGGATCTAGTCCGGCGAGTGTGCGGGCGTTCATACCGAAGTCGACCGAGATGTGGGCGCCGGAGATGTAGCTGGCCATGTCGGAACCGAGGAAGACCAGGACCTGCGCCATTTCCTTGGCCTCCGCGAGCCGGCCGGCGGGACCCAGATCTGCCTCGACTGCTTCCTGTCCGCCTTTCATTTCAGCGAACTCCGGCAGCATGCCCGAGACAGTCATGGCGGGCAGCACTGCGTTGATGCGGACACGGCCCAGCTCGGCGAAGCGCTCGACCTGTTCGGCGATCCAGTAATTGAGCGCACGCTTGGACAGGATGTACCCGAGCGTGCCCGGAATGGTTCCGAATTCCGCCTCGTACTCGTCCGTGATCCGGGCCAGGTCATCCCAGCCGCCGCCGTGGGCGAAGGGAATCAGTTCCTCGCGAACGGAGGGATCCTCCCAGCGCACGCCCCCGTTGGAGGTCACGAAGGAGATGGAACCACCCTGCGCAATGCGATCGACCAGGTATTTGTCCGTAACGTACTTGTTTGCCGTGAAATTGATGCGCATCGTGTCGGCGAAGTTGGTGTGCACTCCGGAGACACCTGCCACGCCGAAATAGGCATCGATTGAATCCGGGATCTGCCGGAAGGCGGCGTCCACGGACTCCCGATCCCCGAGGTCCGCGATGACGGACTCCTTGACCCCCTGGACGGGAGCCTCCACCCGATCGACGGCGTAAACGCTTGCGCCCAGGTCAACCAGAATTTCCGTGAGCGCTTTGCCCATCCCCGAGGCAGCGCCGGTGACGACACAAACCTTGCCCTTATATCCGAGGTCAAAAACCATCTTGAAGACATCCTTGTCTGAAGGGTTGAAAAATACTGTTTCGTTGAAGGGAACAGCTAAGCCTTACAACGAAACACATCCGCAGCTTCCCAAGGACTTACGCCATTGTCAATGCTTTGTACCTGACTTCATGGGGGATCCTTGACAGTCTTTCGTGTCACGTGTCACATTCACACTGTTGCATTGAAGAGATTGCGTGTTGCGTTGTACAGAACAGTACGCCAGCACCACAACAAAGGAGTTGTCCAATGCGGTCCACTTATCCAGCGGCGCCAAGCCCCCCGCGCCGGGTTCGAAGCCTCAGTCCCTCCCCCCGGGGCTCCATGTGAGGTGGCCTGACTTCCTCCGGCGCGTGGGATACGCGCTGCTAGTGATTGTGCTCGTGACGCTCGGCGTCCGGGCACTAATGAGCCTTGCCCCGGGATCCATTGCCGAAGTCGTCTTGGGCGAGTCCGCCACAGCGGAAAACGTGGCGGCACTGGAACAGGAGCTGGGCCTGGACCGCCCCTTCTTCGTGCAGTACTTCGACTGGGCAACCAACGCGGTACAGGGAGACCTGGGGACCTCGCTGATTACCCATATGTCCGTCTCGGAGTCCATCCTGCAGCGGCTCCCGGTGACCTTGGAGCTCGCTGTCCTGGCACTCGTGATCGCCATGGGCGTCGCCGTGCCGCTTGCCGTGCTCTCCGCGGCCTTCCCCAACAGCATTCTCGACCGCGTGATCAACGCCGTGACGTCGGTATTCCTCTCCATCCCGGCGTTCGTGGCCGGTCCCATCCTGGTTTTCGTTTTCGCCGTCCAGCTGGGGATGCTTCCTGCACTGGGGTGGATACCTATCGGCACTGATCTTGGGGGTAACCTGCGCAGCGCACTGCTGCCGGCGGTCGCCGTCGCCCTGACGGAAATTGCCGCCTTCCACCGCGTCCTGCGCGCAGACCTCATCGGCACCCTCCGGGAGGATTACGTTGCCGCGGCCCGTGCCAAGGGAATGCGTCCCGGCTACGTGATGTTCCGCCACGCCTTCCGCCCATCCTCGTTCTCTCTGCTGACAATTTCCGGGCTGAGCCTGGCCCGGCTAATCGGGGGAACGATCATCGTTGAAGCCCTGTTCGTCCTTCCGGGACTCGGGCAGCTCATCTCCGGCGCCATCATCCAGCGGGACGTCATCACCGTCCAGGGCGTGGTCACCATCATCGCCGTGGCATTCGTGGTCATCAATATGCTGGTCGACGTCGGCTACGGCATCATCGATCCTCGCGTTCGGAACAGCGCCCGGAGGGCGAAAAAGAAGGCCATTGCTCCCGTGAAGGCGGTACCGGCATGACGCTCACAACCAGAAGCACACGACCTGTATGGAAAACAGGGACAGGCATTCTGCCCGGTCTTCCCGCGATCGCTCCGCCAAAACGCCAGTGGTCCGTACTGGTCTGGCTTTCCTACACCTGGATAGTGCTGGTGGTGCTGCTGGCGGTTTTTGCCCGGGTGCTTCCGCTTCCGGCTATTGACGCCATTGTCGGTGCTCCCCGGCAGGCCCCGCAGTTCGGGGAGCTGGACACCCTCCTGGGCACGGATTCCGCTGGGCGCTCAATGTTGACGCGTATGGTGTACGGCGGGCAAATATCACTGCTTATCGGCACGGCGTCCGCAGCGGGCGGCGTTGTACTGGGAACAATTCTCGGCCTGCTTGCCGGTTACTACCGCAAGAGCATCGACTGGGTGGTTACTTTGGTTGCCGACGTGCTGCTCTCCTTCCCGTCCCTGGTGCTACTGCTGGCCATCACCGCCATTTTCTCTCCCAGCGTTCCGGTCCTTTTGATCGGTCTGGGGCTCACCAGCACGCCGACGTTCATCCGGCTGGCCCGGGCCAGCACCATGTCATGGACCAGCCGTGAGTTTGTCCGCGCGGCCCGGAACATGGGGGCATCGAACGTACGTATCCTTCTCCGCGAGATCCTGCCGAACGTCACACCGACGCTTGCGGCCTACCTGCCGCTGGTCATAGCCGCCCTCATAGTCGCGGAGGGATCACTGAGCTTCCTCGGGCTCGGGGTGCCGCCACCAACCCCCAGCTGGGGCGGCATGATCAACGCCGGCGCAGCTGAACTCCGCTCCGCACCCTACATGGTGTTCGTACCGGCGGTTGCACTGTTCCTCACCGTCTTCGCACTCAACCAAGCCGGAGAAAACCTGCGCATGCGGTTCGACCGCACCATGCGCGATTGAAAGACCCATGCGTTGCCCAACCAGTCACATCCTCGATGAAGAGAAAGAACAGGTACAACGTGATTTCGAAGAGACTTTCCGCGGCCCTCGTCGTGGCCCTGCTATTGACGGGCTGCGGCGACGGGAATTCCGGATCGGACAGCTCCGGCGTCGCCGGGCCGGCAGGTGATCCGGTTGATGGCGGAACGCTGCGTGTGCTCGAAGTGGCCCAGCCAACCGGATTCGATCCCGTCCAGGCCTTCAGCTCAACGTCCATGCCCCTGACGTTCACTGCCCTCTATGGCCAGTTTGTCATCACCAATCCCGAGACCGGCGCTTACGAGTGCGGACTGTGCGAGTCCTTTACCACCCCGGACGGCGGTGCCACGTGGGACGTGGTGACGCGCGAAGGCATGACGTTCACGGATGGCACCCCCTTTGACGCCGCTGCGCTCAAATACAACTGGGACCGAGTCAAGGACCCGGCCATGGGCTCCGCCAGTGCAGGAATGGCCAGCCAGATAGCCGACATAGAGGTGGTCGATCCCCGGACGGCACGCCTGCACATGACAGTCCCTACACCGGGTTTCCTCGGACTCATGCCGATCTACGCACTGCAGTGGATCGCCTCACCGACTGCCCTCGAGGCGGGACAGGAAGCGTTCAATAAGAACCCTGTCGGCGCCGGCCCCTTCCTTTTTGAAAGCTGGAGCCCTGGCGGCGTCCTCAAATTGAAGAAAAATGAAAACAGCGTGGGTGAGCAGGCGCACCTTGACACCATCGAAATCCAGGGGGTTGCTGACAACACGCAACGACTCAACGCACTGATCGCCGGACAGGCCGACATCATCCTGAACTCCGATGAAACAACTTTCATCGATGCCGAAGCCGCCGGATTCACGAACCATATCTACACCTTCAACGGCGGAGTGGGCTTTATGGTCAACACGGCAAAGGAACCGTTTAATGATGTCCGGGCACGCCAGGCACTGTCCTATGCCATCGACATGAAACAGATTGCCGCTGCAGTTAACCGCGGTAACGGCACGCCTCCGGAGACGTTGTTCCAAGAGGAATCACCTTTCTACTCAGACATTCCGCTGCACACGTACAACCCGGAAAAAGCGCAGGCGTTGTTCGATGAGTTGGCCGACGAGGGCAAGCCCGTCGACTTCACCTACACCGTTTTTCCGGGCACCGGCAGCGTCACCTTCGACGCCCTCCAGGCGCAGATCGCCGAGTATGAAAACGTCACCATCACGGCTGACCAGCGGGATACATCAGAGCAGGGAGTGGTCACAACTTCGGGCGACTACCAGCTCGCCACCTCATCCCTGGCCTTCGTTGATCCCGCCTCACGCCTCTGGGGTGCACTCAACGGAGAAGCCGAACGCACCAACTATTCACGGATCAACGATGCCGAGCTGAACGCCGCTCTCGATGCCGCCCTAGTAGCCACCGACCCGGCGGAAGAGAAGAAGCACTATGAAACGGTCCAGCAGCGGCTGGTTGAGACCTCGCCGTACCTGCTGTACCAAAAGTTCCTCAACGGAGCCATTTCCAACGACAAGGTACAGGGCGTAACCATGTTCGGTTACACCACACCCGCCGCCGGAGACATTTGGCTGCAGCAGTAACTCGACGCCGTAGGGCCCGTTCCCGGGCCCTACGGGACCATTCGACAAAGGAAGATAGCAACCCATGACCGAAAAAGTGCTTCTGGAGGTCAACGACCTTCATGCCTACATCGGATCTCCACGAGGCATCGTCAAGGCCGTCGACGGCGTCAGCCTGTCAGTGGACAAAGGCGAAGCACTCGGAGTCGTCGGGGAATCCGGTTCGGGAAAGTCCGTAATGGCGCGCGCCATCATGGGCTTGATGCCTCCGCGTTCAGCACGGACCGGGAGCATCGTCTTTCAGGGACGAGACCTCTCCGGTCTGGGCCGAAAGCAACTGCAGGAAATCTGGGGAAAGCAGATTTCGATGGTCTTCCAGGATCCGGGACGGTCCTTGAACCCCGTTGTCCGGGTGGAGCGCCAGCTGACGGAAGGGATGCGGCTCCACCTCGGTATCGGCCGCAGCGAGGCCGCGACGCGGGCACTTGAGCTCCTCAAGGAGGTCGGAGTTCCGGATCCCGAACGCCGTTTGCGGTCCTACCCTAATGAGCTTTCCGGCGGGATGCGCCAGCGGATCATGATCGCCGTTGCCCTCGCCTGTGAACCCGACCTCCTGATAGCCGACGAGCCAACCACAGCCCTGGACGTGACGATCCAGCGGCAGGTGCTTGACCTGCTGCGCCGCGTCCAGACAGAGCGGGGCATGTCCCTCATGCTCATCTCGCATGACCTGCACGTTGTGGCCGGACGGACGGACCGCACGGCCGTGATGTATGCAGGACGACTGGCCGAAATCGGTGACAGCCGGGCTGTCTTCAACGATCCCCGGCACCGCTACACGCATGCCCTCCTGGGAGCCACACCCACCGTTGACCATCCGCGGCACGCCCCCCTCAACGTCATCCCCGGGTCGCTGCCCTCACCAACGGACCCGCCCTCGGGCTGCCGCTTCGCACCACGGTGCCCGGCGGCTGCTGAAGAGTGCACCATGGAGCAGCCACCCGTTACCGTGTTTGCCGACCGCCACGCCGCGGCCTGCCTGCACCCCATCCCCCAGAAAGAAGGTGAGCGAGTTGGCCGGTAGCGGTAACGCACATTTGCGAGGCGAGTCAGCTGTTTTATCCGTTGAGGATCTCGAGGTCGAATATCACACGGGGCATGGAAGCTTTAAAGCCGTCTCCGGTGTCAGCTTCGACCTTTTACAGGGTGAAACCCTGGGCATCGTGGGCGAATCCGGCTGCGGCAAGTCAACCACCGGGCGGGCCGTCCTACGCCTCGATCCGATAGCGCGCGGCACCATCAGGTACCGCGGCGAGAATATAGACAGCGCTCCTCCTTCCCGGATGCGTGAGCTGCGCCGCGATATGCAGATGATATTCCAGGATCCCGTAAGTTCCCTTAACCCCCGCCGGCCCGTCAAGGAGCTCATCACGGAGGGGCTTGCCATCGGGGGTAAGACCAGGCGGGAGAGGGCAGCAGTAGTGCCTGAACTGCTGACCGAGGTGGGACTCCCCAGCGAACGATATGCCGACGCGATGCCCCGCCAGCTATCCGGCGGTCAGGCCCAGCGCGTTGCCATCGCACGCGCGCTGGCCCTTCGCCCGGGCCTGCTCATCTGTGACGAACCTGTGTCCGCGCTCGATGTGTCGGTGCAGGCCCAGGTGCTCAACCTGTTGGAGGACATTAAGCAAAAGCACGACCTCACCGTCGTGTTCATAGCGCACGATCTGGGGGTCGTCCGCAGCTTCAGTGACAAGGTCCTAGTGATGTACCTCGGAAAGACCTGCGAGTTCGGCGACTCGGTGGAGGTCTACGAACGGCCAGCCCATCCGTATACCCGGGGCCTGCTGGATTCAGTCCCCTCCCCGGAGCTCGAGGATGGCTTCGCCGGTCCGGCATTGACGGGCGATCTTCCGTCTCCCCTCAACCCGCCGACGGGCTGCCGCTTCCGGGGACGGTGTCCCCTGGCACAGGCCACCTGCGCAATCGAAGAACCGCAAATGCGCGAGATACGCCCGGGGCAGTTTGCGGCCTGCCATTTCCCCCTCGACTGACCGTCCCGGACCACCACAAGCAGACCACAAGGTACCGCCTGCACCGAACGCGGGCACCAATCATTACCTTTCGCAGGATGGAGTTCTTATGACAGCCGTACCGGATACTGATCCGCTCGCCCCGTGGGTACGTGAAATCGCGGCAAAGCACGAAGTCGACCGGCATGGAACAGGGCAGCAGTGCCGCGGCTCGGTTGCACTCATCGACGAGGCAGCCCGGCTGCGGGGCGCCGCCCACATCAAACGCGGGCGTGTCGTCTCGCTTGAACGCGAGGTGGAAACCCGTCCGGCCAGTCTGGCCGCCGAACGACAGCGGGCGGACGCTGAAAAGGGCCAGTGGGAGGCGCTCGGCCTGTCCGAGATGCCCGCCGGCCACGGCGCCGTGGACCTGAAGGAACAGATCGGCGTGTACGGTCGCGCTGCCCACGGCGGCGAGGTCATCTCCTACGATCCGCACGGCGTCCACAACACGCACATGGACGGGCTGGCACATATCGGTGCGGATGGGACATGGCATGGATCCATCCCGGTGCAGAACACCGCCACTGATGAGGACACCATGGTGAACTGGGCGCAGCACGGGATCGCCACCCGCGGCGTCGTCCTCGACGTCGCCGCTGCCCGCGGCGTGGAGTGGATCACTGCGGAGAAGCCCGTCACCGCTGCTGAACTGGACGCCGCGCTTACCGCCACAGGCGTGACGCTGGAAGCCGGGGATGCGCTGATCATTTACCAGGGCCGGGACCGTTACGAGGCAGCGGGCAACGTGTATCCAAGCGGAGCCGCCGCGGTGGCCCGCCCCGGCATCGGGGAAGAGGGAGCCGAGTGGATAGCGGCTCAGGACCCCGGGCTGGTGCTGTGGGACTTCCACGATGCACGTAACAACCCGCGCGGAGCATTGGAAGTGCACAACCTGATCTGGGCCATCGGTCTCTGCCTGGTGGACAACTGCCTGCTTGGACCCGCTGTGGCCAAGCTCAAGGCCGCCGGTGTATCTACGGGTCTTCTCGTTGCTGCCCCGCCGGCCATTCACCGGTCCACCGGAGTCTTGATCAACCCGGTGCTCCTCTACTGAGCGCGCGGGGATCTGCCCGCTAAAGCACGACGGTGGCTGCGCACCGGAATGGTACGCAGCCACCGTCGTCGTTAAGGCGCGGAAACCTTAGTTCCCGAAGCGGGCAACGAGCCGGCCGAGAACCTGGTTGTTCTTCAGCCGCTCGAGGCCCTCGCCGATCTGGTCGAACGTGATTTCCTCGTAGCCCGGAGTGATCTCGCCGCGGAGCATCAGGTCAAAGACCTCCTCGATGTCGGCCACGGTGCCGCCGAGCGAACCTTCGATGGTCTTGCCCAGGATCGAGGTGGTCAGGATGGTGAACGTCTGTTTGCCCAAACCGACCTGGACAACCTTGCCGCCGCGCTTAATCGCATTCACGGCTTTCTGGGTGGTATCGAAACCGGCGTAATCGACCACGAGGTCAAAGTCGCCGCCCCGCCGCGGATCGGTCACCCATTCCGCGGCATCCTTCACGCAGGAAACTGCACCGACTTCCCTGGCCGCGGGCCAAGCCTCTTCCTTCATCTCAGCCACGTGCACCTCGGCCCCGGCCAGGACCGCAGCGCGGGCACCGATCTGCCCCAGTCCGCCGAAGCCGATGACGCCGACCTTCATGCCCTTCTTCGCACCGCCGGCCTTGATCATCGCGTGATACGAGGTCATGCCGGCGTCCGTGGCCAAAGCGGCAAGGGAGATGTCCAGGCCGTCCGGAACGCGGGCCAGATCGCGGTAATCCGCGGCCAGCTTGTCCGCGAAGCCGCCGGGGGTGAACATGCCCAGCGGCGGCTGGACGCCGGCGGAATTCACGCCCACCACGTCCCCCACTTTGAAGCCGGTGACTTCCGAGCCCAGCGCCGTAATGACGCCGGCGTTCTCATGGCCCTGCGTCATCGGCAGGAACGGCATGGCCTGGTCCCCGACCTCCATGTACATCACGTCGGAGTGGCACAGGCCTGCAGCCAACACATCAATAATGACCTGGGTGGGACCGGGAACCGGCTCCTCAACCTCGTTCAGCTGGATCGGCTGCTGCTTCCCCATGTACTGCCAAGCTCTCATGACTGGTGTCCTTCCGACGGGGTCGAGGGCGGCAGACCCCGCACATGCGCTGTGGTCCGCACGATCGTTCGAGAACCCTCGGCTCCAGTCTAGAACCGCGCTGGACCCCGCGCGGCGGCAGGTCCAGACCCGCTGGCTGCCTTCAGACAGCTAGTCCCGCGGGTCCGGATCATTGGGCTTCTCACTGCCCATATCCGCAGCCCCGAAGACCTTGACCATGGGGTTGTCCGTGTCCTCGTTGGCCCGCGGTTTCAGCTCCGGATGATGCAGGTCCAGGGCAGGACGCTCGGACCGGATGCGGGGCAGGGAGGTGAAGTTGTGGCGCGGCGGCGGGCAGGACGTGGCCCACTCCAGCGAACACCCGAAGCCCCAGGGATCATCCACGTCCACCCGGCGTCCCCGGCGCCAGGTGATGTACACGTTCCAGAAGAACGGAATCATTGAAACACCCAGGATCATGGAGGAAATCGTGGACAGCTGGTTCATGGCGGTAAAGCGGTCCTCCACCAAATAATCGGCGTAGCGGCGCGGCATGCCGATAACGCCCAGCCAGTGCTGGATCAGGAACGTGCCGTGGAACCCAATGAACAACAGCCAAAAATGGATCTTGCCCAGACGCTCGTTAAGCATCTTCCCGGTGAATTTGGGCCACCAGAAATAGAAGCCGGCGAACATGGCGAACACAACGGTTCCGAAGATCACGTAGTGGAAGTGTGCCACCACAAAGTAGGTGTCAGAGACCTGGTAGTCCAGCGGCGGCGAGGACAGGATGATGCCCGTCAGGCCGCCGAAGAGGAACGTGATGAGGAAGCCGATGCTCCACAGCATGGGCGTCTCGAACGTGATGGATCCCCGCCACATGGTGCCGATCCAGTTGAAGAACTTCACGCCGGTCGGTACGGCGATCAGCATGGTCATGAAGGCGAAGAAGGACTGCATGATCGCACCGGTGACGTACATGTGGTGGGCCCACACGGTGACGGACAGGGCTGCAATGGCGATCGTGGCAAAGACGAGCCCCTTGTACCCGAAGATCGGCTTCCGGCTGAAGACCGGCAGCACTTCCGAGATGATGCCGAAGAACGGCAGGGCGATGATGTAGACCTCGGGGTGGCCGAAGAACCAGAACAGGTGCTGCCACAGGATGGAGCCGCCGCGGTCGGGGTCAAAGATGTGTGCTCCGAACCGGCGGTCCGCTCCGAGGGCGAACAGTGCTGCTGCCAGAGGCGGGAACGCCATGAGGACCAGGATGGCGGTGACCAGCGTGTTCCAGGTGAAGATCGGCATCCGCCACATGGTCATGCCGGGGGCGCGCAGGCAGATGATCGTCGTGACGAAGTTGACTGCGCCCAGGATAGTGCCGAACCCGGACAGGGCCAGCCCGAACACCCACAGGTCCCCGCCGATCCCGGGCGAGAACGTGGTGTTGGACAGCGGCGCATAGGCCGTCCATCCAAAGGACGCCGCGCCCTGAGGCGTGATGAACCCGCTGACCGCGATGGTGCTGCCAAAGAGGAAGAACCAGAAAGCCAGCGCGTTCAACCGGGGAAAGGCAACATCGGGTGCACCAATTTGCAGCGGCATGATGACGTTGGCAAAGCCGGCGAACAGAGGCGTGGCGAACATCAGCAGCATGACCGTGCCGTGCATGGTGAACAGCTGGTTGTACTGCTCCTTGGTCTGCAGGATCTGCATTCCGGGCTCGAAGAGCTCGGCGCGGATCACCAGGGCCATCACCCCGCCCAGGCAGAAGAAGATGAACGACGCGATCAGGTACATGTACCCGATCGTCTTGTGATCCGTCGAGGTGATCCAGTTGACGACGATGCGTCCCTTGGACAGCGGAACGACGCGCGGCGCAACGAAGGTGCCGGATTCATCAGTGGAGTACTTGAGCGTCGACATGCAGTGCCATCCTTGGGTGCAGTGGCCAGAACAACGTACTTCCAGCGATCCCCTCAGAGCCCGCCGTGTCTGTATCGTAGGTCTCCTCTTTCACCGCCGTCCAGAGGCTGCAGGAACCTTCCGCAGCCCACTGGCTCGAAGCGGTGCCGTCCAACAGTGGGGAATGAAAGCGACCAGCACCCGGTTGAACCGGGGACATGCCTCGAGACTCCAAGGAGAAACACATGACAACGCAGGTTCAGTCACCAGCTCCGGCCCTCACGGACTGGATTCCTTCGAAGCAGTACATCGCCGGGCAGTGGCGCGACGGCAGCTCGGAAAAGACCCTCTCGGACAAGAGCCCGTTTGACGGCACCGAACTGATGAGTATCCGCCAGGCGTCCCGGGAAGACCTGGACGAGGCCTACACCGCAGCGGCCAAGGCCCAGCTTCAGTGGGCGGCGCAGACACCTGCGGCCCGCCGCGCCGTCTTAGAACGCGCAGCGGAAATCTTCGACGAGCGCCGCGACGAGATCATCGCCTGGCTCGCCGCCGAATCCGGCAGCACCGTGATCAAGGCCAACATCGAGGTTGATTCCGCCCGCGCCATCACCAAGGAGTCGGCCACCTTCCCGCACCGGGTGTCCGGCAGGATCCTGCAGTCCGACGTCCCCGGCAAGGAGTCCCGCGTCTACCGAGGCCCGCTTGGCGTCGTCGGCGTCATCAGCCCCTGGAACTTCCCGCTTCACCTGTCCCAGCGCTCCGTGGCACCCGCGCTGGCACTGGGCAACGCCGTCGTCCTCAAGCCCGCTTCGGACACCCCGGTGACCGGCGGCCTGATGATCGCCCGCATCTTCGAGGAAGCCGGGCTTCCCGCAGGCGTCCTCAGCGTCGTCGTCGGCGCCGGGTCTGAAATCGGTGACGCCTTTGTGGAGCACCCGGTCCCCTCCTTCATCTCCTTCACAGGTTCCACCCCGGTGGGCAAGAACCTCGGGGCCCTCGCTTCTTCCGGTCCCACGCTGAAGCATGTGGCGCTCGAGCTCGGCGGCAACAGTCCCTTTGTGGTCCTCGCCGACGCTGACGTGGACCAGGCCGTCAAGGCCGCCATCATGGGCAAGTTCCTGCACCAGGGGCAGATCTGCATGGCCGTGAACCGGATCATTGTCGAGGATGCCGTCTATGACGAGTTCGTGGAGAAGTTTGTCGCACACGCCAAGACGCTGAAGTCCGGGGATCCCACGGACCCGCAGACCACGGTGGGCCCGATCATCAACGCCAAGCAGCTCGAAGGCCTGCAGAGGAAGATTGAGCTGGCTCAGGAGCAGGGTGCACGGCTGGTGGTGGAGGGCGAAACCAACGGACAGGTCCTCTCCCCCTACGTCTTTGCCGATGTCACCAAGGACATGGAGCTCTTCCAGGAGGAGATTTTCGGTCCAATCGCCGGCATCATCCGCGCGGCCGACGCCGAAGACGCCCTCGCGCTGGCCAATGCCAGTGATCTCGGACTGGCGAGCTCGGTCTTCACCTCGGATCTGGACCGGGGCGTTCTGTTTGCCCGCCGCATCAAGGCCGGTATGACGCACGTCAACGACATCCCCGTTCAGGACGAGGCCCATGTGGCTTTCGGCGGCGAGAAGAACTCCGGTTTGGGACGTTTCAACGGCGAATGGGCGATCGAGGAATTCACCACCGACCACACGGTGACCCTGCAGCGTGAGCCGCGGCAGTACCCGTTCTAACGGGTTCAGCTTCCACCCGGAGCTGAAAGCTGAAAGGATGCCGTCCCGGCTGATTGCCGGGACGGCATCGTTCTTTTGCCGGGTACCACGCAGATGAAGGGGGAGCCGATGCAGGCGAGGCGACAGTGGACAGTGGAGAACGACGGCGCCCGGCTGGCCGTTTTCGAGTACGGGCTGCCGGCGGCACCGATGACACCCACCGTGCTCCTGGTGCACGGTTACCCGGATGACCACACGGTGTTCCGCAGTGTGATCGAGGATCTGGCTGCGGACCACCGGGTCCTCGCCTACGACACCCGCAATGCGGGTGCGTCACGGGTGGACAGCAACCAGGAACGCAGCCCCCTGGCTCCGTACCGGCTGCCGCTGCTCGTCAATGATCTCTACGCGGTGCTGGCATCGGCAGAAACCGGGCCGGTCCGTCTCGTGGGCCACGACTGGGGGTCTATCCAGTGCTGGGCTGCAGTCCGCGATACCCGGGCCGAGGGCACGATCCTCGGCTTCACCAGCATTTCCGGTCCGGACATCGGTCACCTGCGGCGCTGGTTTGCCGCGTCCCTGCGGTCTCCGCGCCGGTGGCTGCTGGCAGCGGGGCAGGCAGTGCGCAGTACGTATGTGGCCTTCTTCCAACTTCCCGTGCTGCCGGAGTTCCTGTGGCGGCTTCTCGGGCCGCGCTACGCGAAGCGAGCGGGAACCAGCACCGAAACAGCCACAGACAACGGTATCCGCGGGCTGCAGCTGTACCGGGCCAACCTGCTGGGGTCCGGTGTTCCGGCCGGAGGACTCCCACCCCTCATCGGCGTTCCCGTGCACGTGGTGGTTCCGCTGCAGGATCCGTTCCTGTCTCCGCGGCTGACGGACGGGCTGCGCGAGGAGGTTCGGGATCTGCGGATCAGCGCCGTCGACGGCGGACACTGGTGGCCCGCAGAGAACAGTGCCGCGTTCTGCCGGATGCTGCGGCAGAACGCGGCGCCGGAACAAGCCCTCGAGTGAAGAGGCGATGCGCGAATATCCCGCGGTAAGCGGCACCGTCGGGACACTGGATCGGAGCCCCGGTCAGGATCAGCCCGGAAGAACCGGTGATGCGTCGGCCGGGACATCAGCAACACCCAGTGTCCGGATTGCCCACGGGCCCAGCACTGCACCGCTGAGAATCAAGGCCCCGGAAACCAGGCAGGCTACCTGCCAGGAACTGAACTCGTAGAGCGCCCCTGCGGCAAGGGCGCCGGCGGCCGCACTGAGCAGTCCCACGGCGGTGTAGATGCCCATGGCAGTGCCGACACTGTTCGGTGCTGCCTCGGCAACCACGGCCTGTTCAACCGGCATCAGCACGGCAAACGCGACACCGCTCAGGATCCATAGGACCGAGACCAGCACCGGGCTGCCGACCCATGCCAGCGACACGGCAAAGACCGCACTGAAAACGGACGCCGCCATGACCGCCCGCCGCCGCCCGATCCGCAGGACGGCTTTATGCAGCACGGGAGGAAGGACCATCATGGCAATGGCTCCGGGAAGAAAGACATAAGCGGCTTCAATGACACCCAGTCCGAATCCCCGCTGCAGGTGCAGCAACAGCAGGACGGAAACAGCGGCTTCTGCCACAGTGGTAGTGGCTGAAGCAATCAGCATGGGCCGCACCCGCCGGGCGACGGCCCGGGACCCGCCGCTTTCTCCCCCGGCCGTTCCCGTGCCGTCCGGAATCCGGGCAAGCCGGACAGGGCTGGTGAACAGCGCCACCGCACCAACCATGCAGGCCGCACCGCATCCTGCGAGCACCGGAGCGAAGAGGTCCGTCTGTCCCAGCAGCGTCAGCCCGGCGACAAAGGCGATCCATGAACCGGTGGACTGCACGGACATAAACCGGGCAAAGACTCCGGAGTCTGCCGCCAATCTTTCGCTCACCATGGCACGCAGGGACACCCACAGGACGGCTCCGCCGGCACCACCCACAACGGCAGCGGCAAACGCCGTCGGCAGGGAATCTGCAAGGGCGTAGCCGCAGCAGGACACCCCGTAAATGACTGCACCGATCCCGGCAAGAGTCCGCCGTTCCCTGCTGTCGGCCAAGCGTCCCGCCAGAGGCCGGACCAGAACCGAGACGAGCAGTTCCGCCGCGATCAGCAACCCCACCTGCGAGGCACTCGCCCCCAGGGCGATTCCCGCCCACAGCGGGATAAGGAAATCGATCAGCTCAGCAGGACCGTAGGTGAGCCCGGCCGCCAGCAGCGCAGCCCGTTCCCGGCGAAGCGCCTTTCCTGAGTCCCCCGGCATCGTTTTCGCAGACATCGCCTGAGCATAGGCATGCCCGCGCGCGCAGGCAAGGAACGGGTCAGCTCGAACTGCCGGCGTTCGCCCGCTGGTACTTGCTTGCCCCGCCGGTTTGTCCGCGGCCGGCCGCTGAGGCCAGGAGCGCCGAGGCAATATCGTCCGCATCCCGCAGTGTTCGGGCGCCTGCGCCGGCCGGGGAACCCGCTTCAGCCGCGATTGCGGTACCCCACTGGACCGATGAAAGCTGGAGCCCCAGTACATACAGGTTCTCCTGCGGCTCACCGCTGATCCCCACCGGCCGGTACGGCGGCAGGGTGACATCCAGGCCGGGGGTGATCACAGCCGTTCCGTCCGCCGCCATCATGACCTTGGGCCGCACCAGTCCGTCGCGCAGCATTCCGCCGAGCAGCGGGGAGATGTTCCGGTCCACGCGGTTGGGCGGCATCATCGCTTCCACCAGCGTCCGGGCGGCGTACTCCGTGCCGGACCAGGGCGAGGAACCGGTGAACACACCGCGCGCTTCGTCGATGTCAAAGCGCGGGTCCGGACCCACGAAGTGCACGACGCCGGCCCGCACCAGAGCGGCCAGCTGTTCGATCCGCTCGGGTGGAGGTCCGCTCGCGAGCCCTTCCACCAGCGGCTCAAACCAGCCGCGCAGTTCGGAAAGCCAGGATGCATCGGCCAGTCCGCCGTCGGCCACTATGGATTTCAGCAGCGTGCGTCCGGCGTTCAGGGCGCCAATCGCCATTTTCAGGGGATCGTCCTCCCCTGCTGCGGAACCGGCGGCGTCGTCCTCCAAATAGGCCAGGACGGCGTTGTCCAGATCATGCGCGCCGCGGTAGGGGCGCCTGCCCAGCGGCTGGGCCAAAGCTTCCAGGTTGGTGCGCCGGTCCGCCGGCACGAAGCGGTCCAGAACTTTTTCTTTGACCGAATCCCATTCGGGGCCGGGAAGATCGAGGGCCGCGCGGAGCTCTTCGAGGAACAGCTCTGCGGGTTCCAGCAGCTCGTCCGCCGCCACCCGGACAAGTGTGGAGTAGTAGGCCCAAACGGCGTCGCGGTGCAGCAGCGGCCAGAGATCATGGTCGAAGCCGGGCAGGATTCCCTGCTGCCTGAAGGCTGCTGCGGCTTCTTCAGTGAAGTAGCGCAGGTGAACGCTGCGCGGCACGTAAGAGTCCAGCCGCGCCTTAGCCCGGTACGGGGTTCCCCGCCGCGAGGCTGCCACCAGGACCGGTTCACGCCCGCTGGGCTCATAGCGAAGCGCCCGGCCCGCAGGCAGTCCGCTGGGCAGGAAGCGTCCGCCGCGGCCCGTGGTCACCTGAATCATGATGTCGAAGAAGTTCAGCCCGAGTCCGCGGACAAGTACGGGCTCGCCGGCGGGAAACACACTGAAATCCACGTCGGAAGGAACTGCGGGCGGCAGGTAGCGCAGGTTGTGGCGGTCCGCGGCATCACGCAGCCGGTCCTGATCCGCGCTCAGGGCTGCCGGAAGGTGGCCGAGGGCGAGCACGACGGCGTCTGCGTCCAGCGTGCCTTCGCCTGCCACCTCAAGCACCCAGCCCGCACCGGTTTCCGGCCTGGTGAGACTGAGGACTTCGGAGCGGACATGGTCCAGTTCCACGCCGGCTGCGAGCGCCGCTTCCTGCAACCGGGCGAAAGTCCATTCGAGGTACCGGCCGTACACTGCGCGGCTGGGAAAGGCACCGGGTGTCAGCTGTGCCAGTTCGTCGCGGTCGGCAGCAGGCAGGTCCGTGCCGGCGCCCGGATCCGTCATCAGTATCCGCCACTGGTCGAAGGACAGGCCCGACGGCGATGCCGCCAGCTCATCGGCGGTGGCGCCGGCCGGAACCACGGTGGGAAAGAGGCAGGGCGTGTTCATCAGGAACAGCCGGGACTGGCCGGTGCGCCAGACATGGCCCGGACCGGGATTGAACGGATCGATGACCCGGATTTTCAGGGCAGGCCGGCTCGGTTCCGGCAGCGCCAGGTACCGGGCCAGCGTACGTTCCACAACAGAGATCCCCCGCGGGCCCGCTCCGATCACGGCCAGTTGGAAGCTCTGCGTGGTATTGATCATGCTTCAAGAGTATCTAACCGGTAGGTTCACCTTTTCGGCGGGGCGGACAAATGGCTGTCCGGCCCGAAGGCTAGCCGCTGCCTGTGGCATCCGCCCCTAGGATGGGCACATGACTTCCTCGACTCCTGACCTGCCCGGTCCCTTCGCTGATGATGAGTTTCTGTGGCTGGAGGACATCTACGGCGACAAGCAACTGGACTGGGTGCGCTCGGAGAACAAGGTCACCGAGGACCTGCTCTCCGAAACGGGCTTCGAGGACACCGAGAAACGTCTGCTCGAAGTCCTGGACTCCACCGACCGGATACCGATGGCAACCAAGCGGGGCGGGCATTACTACAACTTCTGGCGCGACGCCGAGCATCCCAAGGGTTTGTGGCGCCGCACCACGTGGGAAAACTACTGCACCGACAATCCGGAGTGGGAAATCCTGCTGGACGTGGACGAGCTCAGCCTCGCCGAGAACATGGAGTGGGTCTGGGGCGGTTCGGCGTTCCTGCGCCCCACTGACGGCGGCCCGTACCGCCGGGCGCTGGTGGCTCTCTCCCCGGACGGCGGTGACGCCGCCCGCTACCGGGAGTTCGACGTCGTCGACCGCGCCTTTGTTCCCGGGGGCTTTGACATTCCTGCGGCGAAAAACCGCATCAGCTGGGCCGGGCCGGATGAGCTCTACGTCGGCACCGACTTTGGCCCCGGGTCCATGACCAGCTCCTCCTATCCGCGGACCAGCCGGATTCTGCGCCGCGGGATGGAGCTCGCCGATGCCCTTCCCTATTTCGAGGTGCCTGAAGACCACATGATGGCGGTGGTGGCGCACGACCAGACGCCCGGTTTTGAGCGGGACCTGGCGGTGGACATCGTGGACTTTTACAACAGCTCCACCTTCCTGCGCCGCGGTGACCAGTGGGTCCGTTTGGACGTGCCGCTGGACGTGAACGTGGACGTGCACCGGCAGTGGCTGGTGCTGCGTCCCCGCACGGACTGGCAGCTGGGCGAAACCGTCCACCCTGCCGGGTCCCTGCTGGCGGCGGATCTTGATGTCTTCCTGGCCGGCAGCCGGGATCTTCTCACGCTGTTCACTCCGGACCCGGCCACGTCGCTGCAGTCCTGGAGCTGGACCCGGGACTACCTGCTGCTGAACCTGCTGCATGATGTTTCTTCGCAGATCTCGGTGTTGGATCCGGCCAACGGCTGGACGGCGTCGGCCCTGGACGCCTGCCCGCCGCTGCACAGTGTTGATGCCTATGCCGTGGATGACGAGGACGAGGAAGCCGGCAATGACTACTGGCTGATCAGCACCGGATTCCTCACCCCGTCCACGCTCTCACGCGGAACCCTCGGCCAGGCTGAAGGCGGCGGGGCAGCGGTGGTGAAGGAATCGCCGTCGTTCTTTGACGCCTCCTCCTGCACCGTTGAACAGCACTTTGCCGTCTCCGCTGACGGAACCCGGGTGCCCTACTTTCAGGTGGGGCCCAAGGACCTGGTGCTCGACGGCGGCAATCCCACGCTGCTCAACGGTTACGGTGGCTTCGAACAGGCTCTCACCCCCGCTTATAGCGGAATGGTGGGCCGCGGCTGGCTGGAACGCAGCTTCACCGATGAATCCGGGATAAAGCGCGCGGGCGTTTATGTACTGGCGAACATCCGCGGCGGCGGCGAATACGGCCCCGAATGGCACCGCGCGGCGCTGCAGGAACACCGGCACCGGGCCTACGAGGATTTCGCGGCGGTGGCGCAGGACCTGATCGACCGCGGCGTGAGCTCCCGGGCACGCCTGGGCTGCACTGGACGCAGCAACGGCGGGCTCCTGGTCGGCAACATGCTCACCACCTATCCGCACCTCTTCGGGGCTGTTTCCTGCGGGGTACCGCTGCTGGATATGCGCCGCTACACCAAGCTGTCCGCCGGGTATTCCTGGATTGCCGAGTACGGCGATCCGGATGATCCGAAGCAGTGGGAGTTTGTTAAGACTTTTTCGCCCTATCACCTGCTCAAGGACGACGCCGATTATCCGCCCACGCTGATCTGGACGGCCACCAGTGACGACCGGGTGGGTCCGGTGCAGGCGCGGAAAATGGCAGCCCGCATGAAGGCGATGGGAGTGGAGCAGGTCTGGTTCCACGAGGCATTGGAAGGCGGCCACGCCGGTGCATCCGACAACCGCCAGGCGGCGCGCATGTACGCTATGTCCTATGAGTTCCTGTGGGAAGCCCTGACGGGCCGCCTGCACCGGGTCGGCACGGCCTAACCAACCGGCGGCGCGGGGCTCTCCGGGCCGGGACGTTTTGCTCTTACCGGGCCCTTATGGGTAGTCTTGTCAGGCTGGCAGCGGAAGCTACCAGAGGGTAATTGGAGACGTGCCAGAGCGGCCGAATGGGCTTCACTGCTAATGAAGTGTGGGCCTAAAGCCCACCGGGAGTTCAAATCTCCCCGTCTCCGCGCTAAAACCCCCGGGAAACCGGGGGTTTTTTTGTTTTCTAGGTCCGCCAGGCCACCGTATTGGTCAGCACGCCTATACCGGCAACTTCAACCTCCACGGTGTCTCCGGGCTTCATCTGTCCCACTCCGGCGGGGCTTGCCGTCAACAAAACGTCCCCGGGCTGCAGCGTAATCCACCGGGTAATCCATTCGAGGAGTTCACCCACGCCAAACACCATGTCGGAGGTTTGGCAGTCCTGAACGGTTTCAGAGTTGAGGCGTGTCTGCAGCCGCAGTGACTCGCCGGAGATAGCGGTTTCGATCCAGGGCCCCATGGGACAGAAAGTGTCGAGGCTCTTGGCGCGGGTCCATTGCCCGTCTGCCCGCCAGTTGCTGGCGGTGACATCATTGGCGCAGGTATACCCGAGGACATAGTCCCGGTAGTCGGCCGCCCGCACGTTCCGGGCCGTGCGGCCCAGGACGACGGCGAGTTCGCCTTCATATTCCAGCCGGTCCAGCTCCCTGGGATGCAATATGGCGTCCCCGGGACCGGCAAGCGTGTTGATCCCCTTCAGGAAGATGGGCGGCTCATTCGGCACCGGCTTACCGAGTTCGGCCAGCTGGCTGCGGTAGTTTCCCCCGGCGCAGATGATGATGCCGGGGGTGCATGGGTTCAGTAACTGAATGTCCGCTTCCGCCGCCCTTCTTCGCCCGGCAGAAGGATTTTCCCACCCGCCAACCAGCTCGTACACCGTTCCGTCCGCGAGGACTCCGGAGTGCGGCTGTCCGTTCCCTTCAACGTACCGAATGATCCGCACTGCGGCCCTCCCCGGCGCTGCTCGACAATGCCTCCTGAAGAAGCTCCAGCGGGTGCCAGGCTGAGCGCTGGGTGCCGTGAAAGATCTGCTCGCGGCAGGACGTTCCGGTTGCCGCAACCACCGTGTGCTCTCCCGCTTCCCTAATTGCCGGGAACAGGCGGTCCTCGCCGACCTTGAGGGATACG
Source organism: Arthrobacter sunyaminii (assembly GCF_018866305.1). NCBI lineage: Bacteria > Bacillati > Actinomycetota > Actinomycetes > Micrococcales > Micrococcaceae > Arthrobacter > Arthrobacter sunyaminii. The sequence continues at coordinate 396,117 of NZ_CP076456.1, read as the reverse complement.
GCATAGTGTTCGGACTCGTAGCCGAAGGAACCGGCCATGCCGCAGCAGCCTGCGTCCAAATCTGTCACTGTAACTCCGGGAATGCGCCGCAGCATGGCCATGGTGGCGGCTGTTCCCACTTCCGCTTTTTGGTGGCAGTGCCCCTGGTAGAGGATGGTCCGCCCGGCGAGCCAGGAGTCTTCGGCCAGTACCAGGCGCCCGTCATCGATGGCTTCGGTCAGCAGCTCCTCGATCTGCCTCACCCTCTTGGCCACGGCCAGGACGTTGGCATCCTGCGGCAGCATCGTGACGTGTTCATCCCTGAGCGTGAAGAGGCATGAAGGCTCGCATCCGACGATTGGGGATTCCTGAGACCCGGGGCTGTTCAGGTCCCTTGCCATCGCGGCCGCTTTCGCCTTGGCTTCGTCGACGAGCCCCTTGGACAGCGCCGACCTGCCGCAGCAACCCGTGCTGGCCAACTCCACGTTCCAGCCGGAAGCCTGCAGCAGCCTGACCGCTGCCTGCCCGATGTGCGGTTCCGAATAGGTCGTGAAGGAGTCGGCCAGGAAACTGATCGTGCCCTGGCTGCCGGGCTCGGCAAGCCGTCCGGTTCGCCGGTACCAGCGGATGAGGTTCATGAACCGGTAGTGCGGCAGCGGCCGGGCGGCGGCTATCCCCACGGTGCGTTCCATGACGGCGCGCAGCAGGGGAATACGTCCGGGAAGGTTGGAAACAGGCGCAAACGCCGAGCCGAGCTTGTTCAGGGTGCGGATGGCTCCAAAGATCCGCGTCCGCAGCGGAACCCCGTGGAGCTCATGGTAGTGGGAGAGGGTTTCGCTTTTGAGCTTGGCCATGTCCACGCCCAGCGGGCATTCAGCTTTGCAGGCCTTGCACATGAGGCAGAGGTCCAGGACCTCGTGCAGCCGCTCGTCGCCAAGGGCTGCCTTGGGATCCGGCTCCGAGAGGGCCTTGACGAGGGCATTGGCCCGGCCCCTGGTGGAATGCTCTTCTTCCCTGGTTGCTATATATGAGGGACACATGGCCCCGGTGGTGCTCTTGCGGCACAGACCGATGTTCATGCAGCGGTCGGCGGCGCCCCGCATGCCTCCAACCACTTCGAAGTCCAAACGGGTCCGGAAACCGACGGCAGCCGGCAACATCGCATCGCGCAGATTGTCCGTCATGCTCGGGGCGTCAACGATCTTCCCGGGGTTCATGATGTTCCCGGGATCAAAGACCCGCTTCACTTCCCGCATGGCCTCGTAGAGCCGGTCGCCGAAAATTTCCCGGTTGAATTCACTGCGGGCAAGGCCGTCGCCGTGTTCGCTGGAGTTCACTCCGCCAAACTCTTTCACGAGGTTCTTGACCTCCACGGCAACTGCCCTCATGCGCAGGACTTCGTCTGGTTTGGCCAGATCGACAAAGGGCCGGATGTGCAGGCATCCCACGGAGCAGTGACCGTAGAATCCGGCCCTCATCTGATGCTGATCCAGGATTTGGGCAAACCTCGCGGTGTACTCCGCCAAGCGCTCGGGCGGCACGGCGGTGTCCTCGACGAAAGCCAGCGGACGGTTGGACCCTTCGCTGGCAGCCATCAGCAGGCCGAGGCTGGACTTGCGCACCTTGAGCAGATCCGCCTGTTCCGCCGCCGTGACAAGTTTCAGCGTTGCATAACCCCGGCCGTTCCTTTCCCACAGCGAAATCAGCGCTTCCAGCCGTCCGGTTATCTCTTCCTTGTCGTCTCCGGTGAAAGAAACGAAAAGAAGGGCTGCAGGGTCCCCCTGCAGCGTTCGGCCCAGGTTCGAGTACTCGATCTTTTGGCGGGACAGATCCAGAATCGTCTTGTCCATCAGTTCCACCTGCGCGGGTTCGCAGCTCAGCGAGTCCGCGGTGGCTTCGATGGCTTCCTGGGTGGTGGCGAAGTGCCCCACCGCATAGACGGTGTGGCGGGGCTTGGGCACCAGATCCACTTCTACCTGCGTTGCAATGACGAGGGTTCCTTCCGAGCCCACGACAAATTTGGCCAGGTTGAAATCGTCCAGGGACAGGCGGTCGAGCCGGTATCCGCTGGCCCGGCGCCAGAAAGGCGGGAAGCCGGAGGCAATGGCCTCGGCATTCTCTTCCAGGATCTCAGGCAGCCGGCGGTAGATTTCGCCTTCTCGTGTCTGCGCTGCTGCCCGACGGATCCGCTCTTCTGCGTCAACGGGTTCCAGCCTGGCGGTGGTCCCGTCCGCGAGCACCACGTCCATGCTTCGAATGTGGTCAATCGTCATGCCGTAGCGCAGCGAGCCGGAACCGGCTGAGTTGTTGCCAAGCATCCCGCCAATGGTTGCCCGGTTGCTGGTGGAAGTATCAGGCCCGAACATCAGCCCGTACGGCGCAGCGGCGCGGTTCAAATCGTCTTGGACCACCCCCACTTCCACCCGGGCCGTGCGGGCAACAGGATCAATACTGAGGATGCGGTTCATATGGCGTGAATGGTCCACAATGATGCCGGCGCCCACCGTCTGCCCCGCCAGGCTTGTTCCCGCCCCCCGTGCAGTCACCTGGATGCCGTAGGCGGCGGCAATCCTGACGGTTTCGGCTACATCGTGCCCGTCCACCGGATAAACAACGGCCACCGGGCGCATGGTGTACATGCTGGCGTCCCGCGAGAACATGTGCCGGCTGTAATCGTCAAAGGCCACCTCTCCGGTCAGTGCCTGCGTGAGTTCTTCGGCGAACCCGGCGGGCAGCGCCGCGTCCACAGCCGAAATTTCAGTGGTGGTCATACTGACGTGCCTCGCTTCCGCGGCTTCGTTGCCGCCTGTACCGGTGCCCCGGACCTTGCGCTGTCTTTATTAACCCTGTTCCAGGACAGCCATGGCTGCTTCCAATCCGTCCTGCTTGATGGGTATTCCGCTGAGGTTCAGGCCCATCTGCACACCTCCCAGCGTGCCGATCAGTGTCAGGTCCTCGAAGGCGCCAAGATGCCCGATCCGGAATACCTTGCCGCTCAGCTTGGACAATCCCGCTCCGAGGGACATATCAAAGCGGTCCAGGATAGTGGCTCGGAGATCATCGGCATTGAAGCCGTCCGGGACCAGGACCGCCGTCAGAGATCCGGAATATTCGCGCGGGTCCTGGCACAGTACTTCCAGCCCCCAGGCTTCCACCGCCGCCCGTGTTGCCCGGGCATGCCGCTGATGCCGGGCAAACACGTTCTCCAGACCCTCGTCATCAAGCATGCGCAGCGCAACTTTGAGTCCGTAAAGGAGATTCGTGGAGGGCGTGTACGGCCAAAACCCGTTTTCGTTTGCTGCAAGGATGGGCAGCCAGTCCCAGAAGGACTTGGGTAATCCTGCCGTTTCCCTGGCTCTGAGTGCCTTGGCGCTGACCGCATTGAAGCTCAGCCCCGGGGGAAGCATCAACCCTTTTTGCGACCCGGAGATGGTGACGTCCACACCCCACTCATCGTGCCGGTAGTCGATCGCGCCAAGGGAGGAAATGGTGTCCACCAGCAGCAAAGCCGGATGTGATGCGGCGTCCATTGCCGCCCGCACCTCGGCAATCCGGCTGGTCACGCCGGTGGAGGTTTCGTTGTGCACACAGCAGACGGCCTGAATCTCATGTTCCCGGTCCGCCGAGAGTCTTTCTTCAACAACCGCGGGATCTATGCCGTGGCGCCAGTCCCCGGGAACCAGTTCAACAACCAGGCCCAGCTCCTCCGCCATTTTCTTCCACAGTGCCGAAAAATGGCCGGTCTCGAAACACAGGACGCGGTCTCCCGGGCTGAGGGTATTGACGAGTGCTGCTTCCCAGGCTCCTGTCCCCGAGGCCGGATAAATAATGACCGGCTGCGTTGTTCCGAACACCGGGCCGATGGCCGAGAGAATATGCCGCCCGAGCTCTTGAAAGTCCGGGCCGCGGTGATCGATGGTGGGCGCTGCAATGGCCCTCAACACTTCATCGGGACAGTTTGTTGGTCCGGGAATCTGCAAATAGTGGCGGCCGCTTGTGGCCCTGGGTCGAGAAGTTTCCATGCTGCCGTCCTCCAAGATGGCGCTTCACTGCGCCCTCGGCCAAGCTTCTGAATGGAATTTTTTTATCGCATGGGTGAACGTTAGCAGTGGGGTCCAACCCCGTCCAGCATCGTCTTTAACCCTGATTCCGATGCATTGGCCCGCCGCAGAATGGATCAGGCAGCCTATTTGCGGGTCCTTGACGCGACGCTGTCCGCCTCTCCATACTCTCCCCCAACGGCGTGTTCCTTCCGGACATCAAAGATCGCGGCTCCCAGGGCTGTGCGACCTGTCGCGGCATATGGATCATGGCGACCCTCAACGACGTGGGAGAAGTGTAAATGTCTATTGAACTTCTATCGATCCTGGTACTAGCCGCACTATTTCTGATCGCAACCGTTCGCCCCGTCCATATGGGTGCGCTGGCGCTGGTCGCAGCTTTCATTATGGGAACCATGGTTATTGGCGAAGACGTGGATACAGTCCTGTTGGGATTTCCCGCAGACCTCTTCGTCATCCTCGTAGGCGTCACCTATCTCTTTGCACTGGCGAAGGCAAACGGAACCATTGACTGGGTGGTTGTGAAATCCGTGAGGATGGTCGGCGGCAGAATTGCGCTCATTCCATGGGTGATGTTTGCCATTACCGCCGTCATCACTTCGGTGGGCGCAGTTGTCCCGGCCGCAGTGGCAATTATTGCGCCGGTCGCCATGGGATTCGCCGTCCGGTATAAAATCCGTCCCGTCCTGATGGGCCTGATGGTCATCAACGGGGCCAGCGCCGGCGGGTTCTCCCCCATCAGCGTGTTCGGCAGCATCGTCAACGGCGTGGTGGTGCGAAGCGATCTGCCCGGCAGCCCCGGCCTGCTCTTCCTGTCCTCGCTGCTGTTCAACATCGGCCTGGGCATCGTCGTCTTCTTCATGTTTGGCGGACGCAGCTTCATAGGCCAGCGCGATATCGGCGACGGTGTCATCCGAAGCACCAACCGGCGCACCTCGCCTGACGACGGAGCCGAACCCCAGAGTGGCGGAAGCGGATCCAGGACCAGCAGGGCTGCCAATACCACCGTTCAAACCATGACGCCGTCCACCGGCGAGCCCATTCCGACGGAGAGCAGCCTGGACCGGCACAAGGTCTTTACGCTGGTGGGAATCCTCGTGCTCGCCGTAGCTGTACTGGGGTTCGGATTCGACGTCGGCTTCACGGCTGTCACCATCGCCGTCATCCTGTCCCTATTGTCGCCTGAGAGCAATAAAGGCGCAGTCAGTGCCATCGCCTGGCCCACCGTCCTGCTTCTGTGCGGCATCGTCACCTATGTGTCCCTCATGGAGCGCATCGGGACGATTGACTGGCTCGGAAATGGTGTGGCAAACATTGGCGCACCATTGTTTGCAGCCATTTTGATCTGTTTCATCGGAGCCATCGTCTCCGCCTTTGCCTCCACCACAGGCATTCTGGGGGCGCTTATTCCGTTGGCCGTCCCCTTCCTCATGACGGGTGAAGTCGGTGCCATTGGAATGATTATTGCGCTCTCAATATCCTCCTCGGTTGTTGATTCGAGCCCATTTTCCACCTCCGGCGCCCTGGTGGTGGCCAACTCCCCCGAAGACCAGCGGGATAAAGTGTTCCGCCAGCTCATGGTCTGGGGTTTTTCCATGGTGTTGATTGCCCCCGTGGCAACGTGGCTGATCTTCATTGTCCCCGGATGGAGTTAATACTTTTCCTGGATCTGCATCCGCCAGCACACTTCCCGTTTTGGATTCAAAGTCAGGACATCCCTTGATCGAAAAATTTGTATCCTCGTTCGACAACTTTGACGACCGGTTGCCGAATGTTCTGTGTTCGATGGAGAACGGTGTAGCGGTAGTTGCGATTGCCAACACCTCCGCCCGCAACGCGCTTTCACTGAAGATGTGGAAGGACCTGGAAACTATTTTCAGGGACCTTTCCTCCGATGCCTCGGTTCGGATCATTGTGCTGCGGGGCGCAGGGACGGAAGCATTTGCGGCCGGCGCTGACATCAGCGAGTTCCCCGAACTCCGTTTCACTGCATCCTCAGCCGCCGTCTACAACGCCCAGTTGTCCCGAACGCTGCGGCGGGTGGCCGAGATTGAGATCCCCACCATCGCGATGCTGCAGGGCTTCACGGTGGGCGGAGGATGTGAGCTGGCTGCCGCATGCGATCTGCGGATAGCAGCCGATGACCTTTCCATCGGCATTCCGGTGGGCCGCCTGGGCGTCATCCTGGGGCTGACGGAATCACGGTTGCTGGTCCGCCATATCGGTGTCAACGGCCTGAAACGGCTGCTGTTCAGCGGCGAACTTGTGGGTGCAGAGCAGGCGCTGGGGATGGGGCTGGTGGACGAAGTTGTGCCGGCTGCGGAACTGACCGCCAGGGTTTCCACGCTGGCTGCCGCCGTCAGGGCATCGTCTGCCACCGTAATGACTGCCGCAAAGGTCATCACCGATCTGGCCGGCACGCTCGACGATGCCGCCGCCGACCGCGTGCAGGAACTTTCCCTGCGCGCCTACGACGGAGCAGACCTGCGGGAGGGAGTCTCGGCCTTCCTGGAAAAACGCAGGCCGGTGTTCGCCGGCGGGGTCGCGGAAGGGGAACCCACCCGATGAGGCCGCTGGAGGGCGTCGTCGTGCTTGATTTGTCCCGCTACATCGCCGGCCCAACGGCCAGCATGATGCTAGCGGACCAAGGTGCTGACGTGATCAAGGTTGAGCCCCTGCCCGGCGGCGACCCGTCGCGGCAGTCCGGGCCGTTCATGGACGGCGGTGAGAGCGTGTATTTCATGTCGGCAAACCGCAACAAGCGTTCCCTCGCCGTGGATCTTCGATCGGCCGAGGGTTTGTCTGCAGTCCAGCGGATCGCTGCCGGGTGCGATGTTCTGATCGAGAACTTCAAACCCGGAACGGTATCCCGCATGGGCTTGTCCTACAGCGACCTGGCACCGCGGAATCCCGGGCTGGTTCATTGTTCGATCAGCGGCTTCGGCAGCGGCGCTGCCGGTTCGACCATGGCAGGATTCGATCAGAACGCCCAGGGCATGAGCGGCTTCATGAGCGTGACGGGAACGGCGGAGACCGGACCACTGCGCGCGGGTATCCCTGTTGCCGATTCGAGCACCGGCCTGGTCGCCGGCTTTGCGATACTTGCCAAGCTCTTCGAGAAGGCACACACCGGCGTCGGCGGCCAGGTGTCCACATCGCTGATGCAGACCATGACGTTCATGATGACCTACCAGGCACAGAAATACCTGAGCCTGGGCATTGTGCCAACCATGGAGGGCAACGATCACCCGCTGATCTTCCCCCAGGGCACGTTTCGGACCAGGGACGGGCACGTCACCATTGCCTCCGGGAACCAGCAAATGTGGGAAAAACTCGCGGCTGTGCTGGGGCTGGATGATCTTCTGCGGGATGCAAGGTTCAGTACAAACGAGGTGCGGCTGGACAACCGGGTTCAGCTGCGCAAACTCATGGAAGAACAGCTCGCCGGGAAGAACTCTGCCGACTGGATCAGCATCATCAACCGCGCAGGAATCCCCTGCGGACCCGTCTTGGCCATGGACTGTGTCTTCAACCATCCCCTCGCCCGGGAACTAGAGCTGACCGGTTCGGTGCACCACTCCACGTTGGGTGACATGTTGGTGCTGGGCCGTCCTGCCGACACCGGCGACGCGCCGTGGCTGCACTCCGCTCCGCCGGTCCTGGGCGAGCACAGCCAAGCGGTGCTCGCCGACCACGGCTTTTCGGAGGCAGAAATCGCCGAGTACACGCGGCGCGGCATCATTGCGCAGGGATAGGGGAAGACAAGCACAGCCCTACCACGCATATGCTGTCAGTCCGACGGAATCGAGCAAAGGACCCCTCCATGGAAATGCGTCTCCTTGGCCGCAGCGGCACCGTTGTCAGCGCCTACGCCCTCGGCACCATGACGTTCGGCAACGAATCGGATCAGCACGTCTCCCACGCGCTCTTGAATACCTACGTCGAAGCCGGCGGCAACTTCATCGATACCGCTGATGTCTACACCGACGGGGCCTCGGAGGAAATTATTGGCCACTGGCTGCAGGCCCGTCCGGAAGCGGCAAGGAACCTGGTGCTGGCCACCAAGGGCCGGTTCCCCATGGGCGCCGGTCCGAATGATCTGGGTACTTCGCGCAGGCATTTGCGCCAGGCACTGGACGCGTCGCTGAAACGGCTGGGCGTGGACCACATTGACCTGTACCAGCTGCACTCATGGGATCCCCTCACCCCTTTGGAAGAGACCCTTGGCTTCCTTCAGGACGCCGTCACTGCCGGAAAGATCAGCTACTACGGTCTCTCCAACTTCACCGGCTGGCAGCTGACCAAAGCCGTGTACACCGCCCGGATGCGCGGCTGGAATGAACCGGTGACCGTGCAGCCGCAGTACAACCTGCTGGAACGCGAAATTGAGTCCGAAGTAGTGCCGGCAGCGCTCGACGCCGAACTGGGCCTGCTGCCCTGGTCGCCCCTTGCGGGCGGATGGCTCACGGGCAAGTACCGCAGGGAATCAGTTCCGGCGGGCAAAACACGGGTGGGAGACAATCCCGCCCGGCAGTTCCAAGGCTGGGATTTGCGCAGCAACAACGAACACACCTGGCAGATCATTGACGCCTTGAGGGCCATCGCTGATGCGCATCACGCCAGCTCTGCCCAAGTAGCCCTGGCCTGGCTTGCGGCCCAGCCCGGTGTCACCTCGGTGATCCTCGGCGCCCGCACGGTGGAACAGCTCACTGACAATCTGGGTGCCGCTAACCTCGCGCTCACTGCCGCCGAGGAAAAACAGCTTGCCGATCTGAGCCGGCCGGCCGTTGGCAACTATCCCTACGGGGCGGACGGCCGCAACCAACGTTCCCGGCAGCTGCACCCGGCGTAACCGGCGGTTTGGCAGGACACCCCCGGAAGCCGGTTAGAAGTCCTCCGGGCGAAGATTCTTTACCCACTTGCTGATTTCGTCTTCTTCAGGCGTGGTGGCTGGTTTGGCTGCCGGACCCTGGCGGGACTTGTCCGCGGAAGCTGCCGGTCCCTCCGGGGCCGTACCCAACGGATTCGTGTCCTCCGGGGCCGCATTCTGATCTTTTGCCGTCCCGCCGGAGACCGATGAACCCGCGGCGTCCCCGGTTTTCGGAGAGACCGGCGCGTTGTCTGCAGCACCGGCGGGAGCGTCCGAGGCAGGACGCTGCGGCTGCTGGGGCACAAAGGGCTGCGGATGCATTGCGAGGTTCTCCACCGCGGCGCCTGCCGCGCGAACGCCGACGCCGGTGAACTTCGCGTAGAGCTGCACGGCTTTGATGGGATGCCCCTGGGCAATCGCTGCATACACCTGCTGGTGCGCAGTCGCGTCCAGGCGCGCATTGGCCTCCCGCGCAGCTTCAACGGACGTCCGCGGCGTCCCCGGAGCAGCCTTGGCCGGCCGCTTGGAGGTGGTCCTGCCCCCGGCCTTTGCTCCTGACGCGCCGTTCCCCGTCGCCCGCTGCGGCTTTGCTGCCGATGATTGCCGGCTTTCTCCACCCGCCGGGGATTCGCCGTCGGCCTGCTTCTTCCGCCGCTGGGCGCGGCTGATCACGAAGTTGACCGCAACAATGGCTACGACAAAAAGAACAATCACCAGGAACTCCATATACCGATCCTAGCTTTGCCCGCGGTACAGGCACCTTCCTCCCGGTATATTGACGTGCAGCCCTGCCCGCTGATCATTGGAGATGCCATGAGCCTGACCACTTCCCTGCGTTCGCTGAGCGTGCGCATTGCTGACGGAGTAGCCGAAGTTGAGCTCATCGGTCCGTCCAAGGGAAACGCGATGGGCCCTGATTTTTGGCGGGAACTCCCCGAAGTCTTTGATGCCTTGAGCGCTGACGAGAGCGTGCGCTCCGTGCTGTTGTACGGCTCCGGCGGAAACTTCAGCTACGGGCTGGATCTGCCGGCCATGGCTCCGGTCTTTGCTCCCCTGCTCTCCGCCGACGGGATGGACGCTCGCCGGCGGGAAGGCTTCCGGCGCAGCATCAGGGACCTGCAGGAGTCGGTTAATTCCCTGGCCCGCTGCGCGAAGCCTGTCATCTCGGCCGTGGACGGCTGGTGCATCGGTGGTGCGATTGATGTCATTGCCGCCACCGACATCCGCATTGCGTCCCCGGCCGCCAAGTTCAGCGTCCGGGAGGTGAAGGTTGCCATTGTTGCGGACCTGGGATCCCTCCAGCGGCTTCCCGGCATCATCGGCGAAGGACCAACCCGCCACCTCGCCCTCACCGGTGAAGATTTCGACGCCGGCCGCGCCCACCGTCTGGGCTTGGTCACGGAACTGGCGGACGACGTCGTCGGCCGCGGACGCGAACTGGCCGCCCTGGTTGCCGCGAATCCTCCGCTGGTGGTGCAGGGCGTGAAGCAGGTGATGAACCACGGCCGTGAAGCGTCCGTCCAGTCCGGGCTGGACTACGTTCAGGTATGGAATTCGGCCTTCCTGGCCAGCCGCGACTTCAATGAAGCGGCAACTGCCTTCGCTGAACGCCGTCCGGCCGTTTTCACCGGCAACTGAGGTTTCCCCGCCCTGCCCTCCGCCGGGTGTACAAGCAGGCGGCGCCGTCAAGGACCGGTTCGCTCTTCTCCGACGGGCAGGCTGCCGCGCAGCAGCCCCTTAAGATAGTCGAGTGGCTGTTACCGATGAAGCGATTACCAAGATCAAGGAGATGCTCATCAGTGGGCAGCTCAAGGCTGGTGACCGGCTTCCGCCGGAGAACGAGCTGAGCGATCAGCTCGGCCTGTCACGCAGTTCGCTTCGAGAAGCCGTAAAGGCGCTGGAATTGATCCGTGTGCTGGATGTGCGGCGCGGGGACGGCACATACGTGACGAGTTTGGAACCCGGACTCCTGACGGAAACCATGGGCTTCATGGTGGAAATCCATCAGGAGAGTTCTGCCGCTGAGCTGCTGGAGGTGAGGCGCATCCTTGAACCCGGAGCTGCCGCCCACGCTGCCGGACGGATCGATTCCCGTTCCGTGGCGGCACTGCACAAGTGTCTGGAGTCCGTTCCGCCGGAGGCGTCAGCCGCCGATCTGGCCTCCCACGATTTCACGTTCCACTCCCTTATTGCACGTGCCTCCGGCAATCCCTATCTGGCCGGGCTGCTGGACTCGCTGACCGGCAGCGCTTTGCGGCTGCGGACCTGGCAGCGGATTACCGAGGCCGGAGCGGCAGAGGCTGTTCTTGGGGAACATGCGGCCATCCTCGAAGCCCTGACCGTGGGCGATGCCGAGCTCGCCCGCTCCCTCATGACCGTTCATGTCTCATCCGCCGAGCGCTGGCTCCGCCGCCCCCCGGCAGAACCACCCCGCCCTGTTACCTCTTCCGGTCCGGCTACGCCGTCCAGTTCCGTTGCCCCTGCCCTTCCCCGGCGGGCCATGGCCCCGACTCCGGCGCCGGAGCCCGCCGCACGGCCCATGGCCGAAGCACCGCCCGCCGCCAAAGCGCCGAAGGAGACCCTTAAGAAAGCACCGGGGAGGGCGCCGAAGAAAACAGCTACTCTCCAGGTTCCTGCAGCGCCCCAGCTTCCTGCAACGCCCCAGGCCCGGACTCCGGCACCGCAAATCGCCCGCATCGCACCCGATCCTGCCGTGTACGAGTTGTTCGCTATGCCTTCAACGCCAGGACAAAGGGCAGCACGGAAGCCGCGCCGGCCTGCCTGAGCACCCGACCGGCTTCGGTCAGCGTCCATCGGCTGTCAGCGAAGTCATCCACCAGCAAAACCGGACCGGGGTTGGCCGCAAACCAGGCTGCTCCCTCTTCAGGAACCGCAAACTGATCCCAGACGGACGCCAGGCGAAAGGCGCTGTTTCCGCCGGACCCTCCAGTGGGGCCGCCATGCGGCAGCTGCAGGGCACCCAGGTACGGGATCCGTCCCAGGCTTGAGATGCCGTGTGCCAGGGATCCGACCAGTTGCGGCCGGGAGCGGGACGGAATGCTGACCACGGCTACCGGCCGCTGTTCCCAGCCCCACTGCGCCAGCACCTGCACACAGCCCTTCAAAAGGGCATCATCCACGGTGGTGTCCGCTGCTTCCGGGCCGAAAATCTCCCGCAGCCGACCGCCCCAGCCAAGATCGGTCAGGCGGGCCAACGCCCGGCCGGTGGACAGCGCCAGATCGGGCTTGATCTTTCCCTTCACAGGGACGCCCAGCCGGTCCATGCCCGAGGGATACATACCGCGCGGATCCACGTCCACGCCCACCCGGCTCAGTGCCTGCCCCGCACTGTCGGTGGCTTCCGCCGCCACCTCTGAGGAGAACCAGCGTCCGGCGCAGTTGTCACACCGGCCGCACGGAGCGGCAGCGGGATCATCGAGCTGGACGGACAGAAACTCCATGCGGCAGCCGGTGGTGCTTTCATAATCCAGCATCGCCTGCTGTTCCCGGACGCGGGCTGCGGAAATCCGCTCATACCGCTCCCGGTCATAGCTCCACGGTTCCCCGGTGCCCCGCCAGCCGCCGGAGACACGTTCCACCGCACCGTCCACCGCAAGGACCTTCAGCAGCAGTTCCAGCGGCGAGCGCTTCAGGTTCACCCGTGTTTCCAGCGCTCCGGTGGACATCACGGCCCCGGATGCGAGCTCCGCCAGCACCGCATTGGCCGGGCCTTCCGCCGGCATGGATGAAGTGGCGAAGTACTCCCAGATGTCTTTGTCCTCGGCCCCCGGAAGCAGCAGCACGTCGGCGCTCGGAGTTCCGCGGCCGGCACGTCCCACCTGCTGGTAATAGGCCACCGGCGAGGACGGAGCGCCGAGGTGAACCACAAACCCCAGGTCCGGCTTATCGAATCCCATGCCCAGGGCACTCGTGGCCACCAGTGCCTTGACCTCGTTGTTCTTCAGCGCGGCCTCGGCCTGCTCCCGGTCCGCCGGATCGGTGCGTCCGGTGTAAGCCAGGACGGGATGCCCGGCTTTTTGCAGCAGCCGGGCGGTGTCCTCCGCCGCGGAGACCGTGAGCGCATAGATAATGCCGGACCCGGGCAGCTCGTCGAGGTGGGTCAGGAGCCACCCCAGCCGCGCCTTGGCAGTGGGCAGCCGCAGCACCCCCAGACGGAGGGACTGCCGGGCCAGTGCACCGCGGATAGTGAAAACGTCTTCACCGCCGGAAGCCAGCTGTTCCTCGATGTCCTTCACAACCCGGGAATTGGCGGTGGCGGTGGTGGCCAGCACCGGAACCGAGGCAGGCAGCTGCTCGATCAGGCTGCGGATGCGCCGATAGTCCGGACGGAAGTCATGGCCCCAGTCAGAGATGCAGTGCGCTTCATCGATCACGAGCAGTCCGGAGCGGCGAATCAGTTCCGGCAGATGGGTTTCGCGGAACCCCGGGTTGTTCAGGCGTTCGGGCGATACAAGGAGGACGTCTACTTCATCGCCCTGAAGTTTGGCGGAAATCTCCTGCCACTCCAGCTGATTGGCCGAGTTGATCGCCACAGCACGCACGCCGGCCCGGGCAGCGGCAGCCACCTGGTCCCGCATCAGCGCCAGCAGCGGCGAGACGATCAGTGTGGGACCGGCACCGCGGGCACGCAGCAGCAGGCTCGCAACGAAGTAGACGGCCGACTTCCCCCAGCCGGTGCGCTGAACCACGAGGGCGCGGCGTCCGCCGGAAACCAGCGCTTCGATGGCTTCATACTGTCCCTCATGGAAGTCAGCTGAGTCATTTCCCACCAGGGCGCGGAGCAAGCCCACGGCTTCAGCCCGCAGACCGGCGCTTGCCTCCGGGGACCCTGCGCCGGCCGTACCGCCCTGTGCATCAGGCGCAACCCCATAACCGGAGTTCGAGTCCTGCTGTGCGGTTTCCTGATGTGCGGTTTCCTGGTGGGTGGTGCCTTGCCGGATATCCATACCTTCCACTATCCCAGTTGGCGCTGACTGTTTCCTCCAGCCCGGAGAACCCCTGTGGACAGGAACGGTTATGGACAGAGGCACCTTCAAGAAACCGCACCTGCGGGACTGGCCTATAGACTGTCCGGGTGACTAGTGCATTCGATCTTTCCGCGTCCTTTAAGGCCTACGACGTCCGCGGCGTCGTAGGCGAGACCATCACCCCGCAGATCGTCAAAGCCGTAGGTGCCGCATTTGTGGACGTGCTTGATCTTGCCGGTCAGACCGTTCTGGTGGGCGGGGACATGCGCCCCTCCTCTCCTGAGTTCATCAAGGACTTCGCTGCCGGCGCCACCATGCGCGGCGCCGACGTCCTCCTGCTGGACCTCATCTCCACCGATGAGCTCTACTACGCCTGCGGCGCCCTCAACGCGGCCGGTGCCACGTTCACGGCCAGCCACAACCCGGCGCAGTACAACGGCATCAAAATGGCCAAGGCCGGAGCTGTTCCCATCTCCTCCGAGACGGGCCTCTACGAGATCCAGGCCAAGGCTGAGCAGTATCTGAACGAGGGCAGCATCCCCGCCGTCGCAAAGCCGGGCCAAATCAGTGTCCGCGACATCCTGCGCGATTATTCCGAATATCTGCGGTCCCTGGTGGATCTGACCGCCATCCGGCCCCTGAAAGTGGTCGTGGATGCCGGCAACGGCATGGCCGGCCTCACCACACCGGCCGTTCTGGGCGACACGCTGCTGGCCGGGCTTCCGCTGGAAATCGTGGACCTCTATTTCGAGCTGGACGGTTCCTTCCCGAATCATCCGGCCAACCCGCTGGAGCCGGCGAACCTGGTGGATCTGCAGGCTGCCGTCGTTGAGCATGGCGCGGACCTGGGCCTGGCCTTCGACGGCGACGCAGACCGCTGCTTCGTGATCGACGAGAAGGGCGACCCGGTCAGCCCTTCGGCCATCACCGCGCTGGTGGCCCGCCGCGAAATCGCACGCGCCAAGGCCGCCGGAGAAACGACGCCGGTCATCATCCACAACCTCATCACCTCCCGCGCCGTTCCCGAACTGGTGGAGGCCGACGGCGGCCGCGCCGTCCGCACGCGCGTGGGCCACTCCTTCATCAAGGCTTTGATGGCCGAGGAAGGCGCCGTCTTCGGCGGTGAGCACTCCGCCCACTACTACTTCCGCGACTTCTACAACGCCGACACCGGCATGCTCGCGGCCATGCACGTGCTTGCAGCACTGGGTGAGCAGACGCTGCCGCTCTCTGACCTGGCCCGTGAGTACGAGCCCTACTTTGCCTCCGGCGAAATCAATTCCGAGCTCTCCGACGTTCCCGCGGCCGTGGCCCGCGTCCGGGCAGAATTTGACCGCGACGGCGTCACCGTGGATACGCTCGATGGATTGACTTTCACCGCCGATGACGGACAGTGGTGGTTTAACCTCCGCGCGTCGAACACCGAACCCTTCCTCCGGCTGAACGCCGAGGCCGAAGACCTTCCCACCATGGTGCGGGTCCGCGACCGCGTACTTGAACTAGTTAGGAACTAAAACCAATGGCTGATGTTGAACTGAACGGCTCCGAGCCCTCCGCCGAGGTCCAGGAGGACCTGAATTCGCTGCTGGGCACCGCTCTGGGCGTTGCCCAGGAGCAGCTGGAGGCACAGGGCGCCTTCCTGCCCGCCGCCCTGGTGGTCCAGAACGACGGCGAGCTGCGGATGATTGCCGTTGCTCCGGAGGAAAGCGACGAGGACCTCGACGCCGATGCCATGATCGATGACATCTACCAGGTCCTCACGGAGCAGAAGGGCGACAACCGGGCTGCAGCTGTGTTCTCCGACATCCACCTGCCGGATGAATCCACCGACGCCATCCATGTGGTGGCCGAGCACTCCGAGGGTGTCTGCATCTCCGCGATCCAGACCTACTCCGAGACCGACGGCGAGTGGACCTTCAATGAACCGCAGTGGGAGTCCGGCGACCGGCTGGTATGGGGCACGGAAGAGTCCGGCGAGGCCTAAAGGCTTCCCGCCCCCGCCCACGCAAAAGGCCGGCGGTACCGCGCATCTGCGCAGTACCGCCGGCCTTTTGTCTGTCTGCCGGATTAGGCGGCCGCGAAGCGCTCCTTGAGCGTCTGCAGCTCGGCAACGAGGTCCTCGGGAAGGGATTCACCAAAGCGGGCGTACCATTCTTCGATGCCCGCCAGCTCCTTCTTCCATTCCTCCGGGTCAACATGCACGGCAGCCTCGACGTCGGCCGCCGTCATGTCCATGCCGGTGAGGTCCAGGGACTCTCCGGTGGGCACAAAGCCGATCGGGGTTTCCACTGCGTCGGCGGTTCCTTCGATCCGCTCGATAACCCACTTCAGCACGCGCGAGTTGTCACCGAACCCGGGCCAGGCGAATCCGCCGTCGGCCGTGCGGCGGAACCAGTTCACCAGGAAGATCTTGGGCAGCGTCTCCTGGTTGGCCTTGCCGCTGAGCGTGATCCAGTGCCGCAGGTAGTCACCGGCGTCGTAGCCCATGAACGGCAGCATGGCCATCGGGTCGCGGCGCACTACGCCCACCTGGCCGGCGGCGGCAGCCGTGGTTTCGGAGGACAGCGTGGAACCCATGAAGATACCGTTGGTCCAGTCGCGGGACTGGGTCACCAGGGGAACCGTGGTCTTGCGCCGCCCGCCGAAGAGGATGGCCGACACCGGAACGCCGTCGGGAGAGTGGTATTCCTCCGCAAGCATGTCGATCTGGTCGATCGGCGTGCAGAAACGGGAATTCGGATGGGCTGCGGGGCGGCCGGCTTCCGGCGTCCACTCATTGCCGAGCCAGTCCGTCAGGTGCGCCGGAGCATCGTCGGTCATGCCCTCCCACCAGACACCGCCGTCGTCGGTCAGGGCCACGTTGGTGAAGATGGAGTTGCCCTTGGCGATCGCCCGCATGGCGTTGGGGTTGGTGCTCCATCCGGTGCCCGGTGCGACACCGAACAGGCCGGCCTCCGGGTTGGTGGCGCGCAGTTCGCCGTTGTGGCCGAAGCGCATCCAGGTGATGTCGTCACCGAGGGTCTCGACCTTCCAGCCCTCAATCGTGGGATCCAGCAGGGCAAGGTTCGTCTTGCCGCAGGCGGACGGGAACGCCGCCGCCACGAAGTAGTCCTTCTTTGCCGGGCTGGTGAGCTTCAGGATGAGCATGTGCTCGGCAAGCCATCCTTCATCGCGGGCCATGATGGAGGCGATGCGCAGGGCGTAGCACTTCTTGCCCAGGAGGGCGTTGCCGCCGTAGCCGGAGCCGTAGGACCAGATGGAGCGGTCTTCGGGGAAGTGCACAATCCACTTGTCATCGCTGCAGGGCCAGGCGACGTCCTGCTCGCCCTCGGCCAGCGGTGCTCCGACGGAGTGCAGGGCCGGCACGAAAAACGCGTCCAGCTCTTCCATCTTCCGCAGCACGTCGGTGCCAATGCGGGCCATGATTCGCATCGAGGCAACCACGTAGGCGCTGTCAGTGATTTCGACGCCGAACTTGGGATCCTCGGCTTCTAGGTGACCCATGACGAAGGGAATGACGTACATGGTGCGGCCGCGCATGGAACCGGAGAAAAGCCCGTTGAGCTTGGCCCGCATTTCGGACGGGTCCATCCAGTTATTCGTGAAGCCGGCATCTTCCTTCTTCTCGGAGCAGATGAATGTCTGCTCCTCGACGCGTGCCACGTCCTTCGGATCCGAAAAAGCGGCAAAGGAATTAGGGAACGTCTCCGGGTTGAGCCGGACCAGGGTTCCTGCATCCACCAGCTCGTCGGTGAGGCGCTTGTTTTCCGCCTCGGAACCATCCACCCAATAAACGCGATCAGGCTGCGTCAGCTCGGCCACTTGCTGAACCCACGCAAGGAGAGCCTGGTGGGTGGTGGGGGCATCCTCGGAGGCCCCCGGTGTGTTGCTGTCCAAATGGCTAGGAGCAGCGTTGTCGCCGCTCTCATTGAGAACTAGCTGACGCGCGTCATCGCCCATGACTCTTCCCTTCGTTGGGCCAGTGGTGTGGTTTTGATGCTAGTTGTCGGTGTGCCGTGGGCCACGGCACCTAAGGTAATACCTATATCCAGCGGCGCCGGAGGTTCAGCTAGATTTCAGGGAACTTCCAGCACTAAACATACCCTGATGTGACGAAGGTCATATAGACCGGTCTAGTAACTTTACGCCGGGCACCCCCGATTAGGCGCACCCGTAAATCTGGGCTATAGTTATTTACGGCAAAACAGCCACGGAGAAACTTTGAAGGAAGGCCTCACCGGCCGGAAAATGAAGAAAATCCAGATGCGTGCGTAGCTCAACGGATAGAGCATCTGACTACGGATCAGAAGGTTGGGGGTTCGAATCCCTTCGCGCGCACCACTGAAAAACCCGGTCTAACCAGAAGAAATACTGGTGAGGCCGGGTTTTTTGCTGCCCGGAATTCCCTACCGTGACGCTCTTTTGAAAGCAGCTGCCTCCAGAAGGTTACCGGCCGGCCCGCAGCCCTTCGGCACGCTCAATATCCTGGCGGACAAACTGCGGAACGGATGGTGCCGTTGTGGTCAGATGGGAAACCGACGGGCCGTCCACGGCGCGGTACCCGTGCCGGACGTCTCCGGGGAAACGCAGGAAATCTCCGGCACCAAGGATCCGCAGGTCCGCTTCCGGACCCGCCTCCAGGACTCCGCTGATGACGTACAACTGATGAAGTGTTCCCGTCCCGCCAGGTTCAACCACGCGCCGTTCGGTTCCTTCTTCAATACGCAGAAGCTGGGTCCGTACGTATCCGGACCCGTAGACACGGTCCAGGTGCCGGGCCTGCCCTGCCTGCGCCGCACGCCAGGATGCTCCGGCCGCCGGCGACAGATGCACCTGTGTCCCCCACTCGGTGAGGAGCCTCAGCATGCCCACTCCCAGGCCCTGGCCGATGCGTTCAAGGGTTTCCACCGTAGGGTTGCCCACTCCGGCTTCGACCTTGGACAGTGTCTGCTTGGAGAGCCCCGCCCGGGCAGCCAGCTCGCCGAGGGAGAGGTCACGCTCGAGCCTGAAGCGCCGAATATTCCGGGATACCAGCTCGTTGGTCTGCATGGCGGCCAGTCTGTCACATATAAGTGACAATTTGTCATGTTTGACACACCTATCTGTGGCGGGCAACACTGATATTGCCCGTTGTTCCACAGACCGGCACGTTGTCCCTGTCCACACGGTTCAACAACCACTTCCAGCGTCGGAGGAACCGATGACCCGCAGCATTCCACCTGCCCGAGATTCGCGGACGGCCGTCGACAAAGCCATGTCACTGCTCAGTGCCTTCGGCGATGACGCGTATATCGGCGTTGGAGTCAGCGAACTGGCACGCCGGTCCTCGCTGTCCAAATCCACTGCCTTCCGGCTTTTGGCCACACTGCAGGAAAACGGGGCGGTGGAGCGCGCAGGCAACAATTACCGGCTGGGCAAGATGATCCAGGATCTGGGCGCCACGCAGGAGGACGCCCTGCAGGGCAGGATGCGGGATGCTTTGACGCCCTTCCTGGCGGATCTCTACGTACTGAGCAAGCAGACGGTGCATCTGGCGGTCCTGCAGGGAACCGACGTTGTTTACCTGAACAAGTTGTACGGCCATCTTCAGGTCCGCAGCCCCTCCCGCATTGGCGGACGCGCTCCCGGCTACTGCACGGCAGTGGGAAAGGTCCTGCTGGCCTACAACCCCGACGCCGCCGAGCAGGCCATGGCATCGGGAATGCTCAGCTGGACTCCGTCCACCATCACCAGCCCGGCCCGGCTCCGGACCGAGCTGCTGGAGGTGCGGCGCACCAACCTTGCCTATGACCGCGAGGAGATCCTCACCGGCCTCAACTGCATCGCAGCTCCTGTCTTCGGGACCAATGGGCGCCCGGTGGCCGCGCTCTCCGTCTCCGGGCCGGTGGGCAAGTTTGTGCCGGAGTCCCAGGCAACATCACTGCGCAAGGTTTGCTACGCGGCGTCGCGCGCCGTGGCCGCGGTCAGCGGCCAGCAGCACCAGACGCGCCGCCAGCTCGCCCAAAGCGCCTAGGGCGCCAGGCGCGCGGCGCACCTGGCGCCCAAGGCGCATCTGCTGACACGGCCAGCACGACGGCGGCCGTGTCAGCGGGTGGGGACGTCGTCGATCCGACGGGATTCTTCCAGCACCCAGGCCGGTTCGGCGGCCAACAGCGACACCGACCGGTCCGGCAAATCCACGTCCACAACGTAGCGGTACCCGGCCCGTTCCGCGCGGGCAATCTCCGCCACATCGCCTTCTGCGGTGGCGATGACCAGGCGGCGGCACTGCGGATCTGCTGCCATCACCTGTTCCGAGACGAGCTGCAGGGCTTCCGCGGCGGCGTCTGCCGAAGGCTGCAGAACACGGTCGCGCACCGACGCGGGATAGGCTGCATCAAGCTCTCCGCGGACCACGAAGTCAACGAGCACCACACCGCGGGGCTCCCCGGCCTCCGTGACGGCAAAGGCTTCGGCAAAACCCCCTGCAGGCTGGACCGGGACGGCAGCCCAGGTCGCAGGCAGGCTGGCAGGCCACTTCAAAAGGTCAACTTCGTCGGCAGACATCGTCAGTTCTCCTCCGATGCCATCTCGCGGATGGCTATCTTGTTCAGTTTTCCTGCACCGTTACGGGGAACGGAACCCGTCAGCACCAGCTTTTTGGGCAGTTTGTAGCGGGCCAAATACGTTCCGGTGAACGCACGCACCTCTTCGATGTCCGGAACAATTCCGTCCACGCAGCTCATGACGGCAACAACGGATTCTCCCCATTTGCTGTCTTCGACGCCGACGACGGCGACATCCAGGACACCGGGAAACTCCATGAGGGCGCGCTCCACCTCGGCGGGATAGACGTTCTCTCCGCCGGTCACGATCATGTCCTTGAGCCGGTCGACAATGTAAAAGAAGCCGTCTTCGTCCTGGTATCCGATATCTCCGCTGCGGAACCATCCGTCGTTGAAGGCCGCTTCCGTGGCAGGACCGTCATTCCAGTATCCCGGCGTGACGTTTGGCCCCTTCACCCACATCTCACCGGTGCTGCCGCGCTCCGCAACGTCGCTGCCGGTGGTGGGATCGACAATCCGCACTTCGGTGTACGGCATGGGGATGCCGCAGGATCCGGCTTTGGCGTAGGTCAGTTCCGCCGGGAGATACGTGGCGAACGGCGCTGTTTCCGTGAGCCCCCAGGCCTGCTGGACACGGACCCCCTTGCCTTCATACTGCTTCAGCAGCACCGGCGGAACCGGCGCCCCCGCACAGATGAGGGCTCTCAGGCTTGAAATATCGGCTTCTTCGAAGTTCTCCGCCTGCTGCATGGCTGAAAGCTGTGCAGGTACCAGGAACGCCTGTGCAACACCGTGCTGCTCGATGTCCCGCAGCGTTTGCCGGGGATCGAAGGTCCGGCGGATTACCGTGGTTCCTCCCCGCGCCAGGACGCGGAGGGTGAGGGCGTTCAGCCCGCCAATGTGGAACAGCGGGGCGACGGCCAGATTGACGTCCCCGCGGCGGGTATCCACCAGCGAATCGACATTGACGGAGTTCCACCACAGGTTTCCGAAAGACAGCTGCACACCCTTGGGCACGCCGGTGGTTCCTGAGGTGAACATCAGAATAGCCAGATCTTCCTGCACCCGCGGGGTAACCTCCGGGGCAGGTCCTTCCCCGGTGCCAAGGAAATCGCTCAGCAGGGTCCAGATCGGTGCGAATTCGGGCGCCGGGGGAACGGCCGGATCGTTGTCCACCAGCACCAGTGCCAGATCGTCGGCCTGGAAACCGTCGTATCCGGACAGGATTTCCACGACGTCCTGATGGCACGGCTCAACAATGAGCACCTTCGGGGTGGAACGCTGGATCAGAACACTCACTTCACGCGGAGCGAGCCGGAAATTGAACGGTTCAAAAACTCCGCCGACCCACCAGGCGGCCAGCATGGTGCTGACGAAGGTTCGGCTGTTGAGTCCCAGGTAAGCGACCCGGTCCCCCTCGGCCACCCCCCTGTCTCGCAGGGCGGCAGCAAGCTGTCCGGCTTCCGCCAGCAGTGACGAATAACTGATCTCCCGGTCCTCGTAGACCAGGGCCGTCGAGTCCGGGGCATAAGCGGCAACGCGGTGCACTGCCGTTACCGGATTGAGGTTGATGTCCTGGCTCACAGCTGGTCGCCTCCCGCTGCGCGGTCTCCGAACCCGCGCACGGCGATGCCGCCGTCAACGGGAACAATGGCGCCGGTGATGTTGCCGGCGTTTTGGCGTGATGCCAGCAGCACGTAGGAGCCGGTGAAGTCCTGCGGCTCCACGGAGGCGTCATGCAGGGGTATCAGCGGGTTGTTGCCGGTGATCTCCGACCGGGCGAACGAGTCGGAGATGGTTCGTTCATTCAGTCCGATGGAGGCCGGGCCGCGGAGATCGGTGTTCATGGCGCCCACGGCCACACCGTTGACGCGGACCTTCGGGGCCAGTTCGTAGGCCAGCTGGTTGACGAGTCCCCGGCCGGCAAATTTGGACGCTGTGTAGACGGGTCCGCCGCCGGCGGTGTGGAAGGAGGCATTGGACAGCGTCATGACCACGTTCCCGCGGGTCTTGACCAGTTCCTGCCACGCTGCCTGCACGGTCAGCAGGTATCCCAGGACATTGATGGAAAACAGTTCGTTGAACGTGTCTGTGAGCTGCTGCCCGTTCAGGCGCGTGATGGACCGGTTGTAGTCCCAGATCCCGGCGTTGGGCACCAGGATGTCCAGTTTTCCGAACCGGGCCACCGTCTGTGCGACGGCGTCCTGCAGATCTTCGCTGCTGCGCACGTCGCCGGGAAGGGCGAGCATCCGTTCAGGGGCGGAGGAAGCCTCCACCACCGATTTCAGTTTGTCGGCGTCGCGCCCAAAGATGGCAACGGAGGCCCCTTCGGCAAGATAGCGCTCGGCCACCGCCTGTCCGATTCCGGAGCCGCCGCCGGTGACCAGGGCTACGTCACCCTGCAGCCAGCCGGCCTGCTGTGTTGCAAACATGTGTACCTCTCATACTGAGATGTGGAAGGTGCTGGTTTGACGCGCAGCGGAACAGAACCCCGGAGAGATGTTTCCGGAGTTGGCTGGCCACCGGGCCTGGAGGGTGTCTTAGAAGAACGTGCTGAGGTTTTTGGCCTGCAGCACGTTGGCGTCGAACATGATTTCCCGGCGCGCCACCTTGAAGCCGCCGTCGGGCTGGATCCGCAGGATGTCGGTGCGTCCTCCGGCGTAAATGTCGGTTTCCGTCTGAAGGCGGTTGCGGTACACCAGGAAGGCGCACCGGGCGCTGAGCGTTCCGTCCGATTGGTGGTGGACGGTGACGTTCGAAATCAGGTGCCGGGTGCGCGAGGGCGGGTCTTCGGCCCAGGCCATCCCCGAGTCGTAGCGGCGGATTCGCCAGGCCAGCGACTCCTTGGTTTCGTCGAAGTAGGCGGCTTCCCCCTGGGCTCCCACGGAGAGGGCGGCCTGGCGGCGCAGCCTGTTGGTCCGCAGCGGCGCCCAGTAGAACAGATCGTCGTCGAACACTTCCAGCCAGTCCGCGAAGCGGCCGTCGTCGAGCAGTTCAGCTTCGCGGAAGTAGAACTGCTGGACGCGGTACGCCAGCTCGGAGTCGACCAGCTGGCCGTCCGTCGGTGGAATGTCGGTGCCCGCAGCCGGGGCCATGGTCTCGGTCATCGTGTCAGCTCACGTTTCGTCAAAAGGATCAGCGGGCAAGTTTTTTGAGGTCGACGGCAGGATCCGCGAGGAGGGCAGGATCAACCCGGATGCCGCGGTCGATAATGCGGCGGGCAGCGCGGACGGTCAATCCGCCGTCGATGGCGGCGCAGCCAGCCATGGTGCCGTCGTCGGCCAGCCGGAAGCTCGCCACTGGGACTCCGTCTTTCTCGCGCACCACAATGGTCCCGTCACCGAGCATTGATCCGGCGCCTTCAACGTGCACGCCGTGGCGGTCGGACCAGAACCAGGAAGCGCCGTGGACGGGCAGGTCCTGCCCCAGCAGGGCCGCGGCAGCCGTGGATCCGGTGTGCATGGCGTGTTCCCAGTGCTCGGCCCGGCGCAGGAGCGTACCGTCCGGCAGCCGGGTGCGGGAGGAGTCGCCCACCGCATAGACGTTGGGGTGGCTGGTGCGCTGGTGGTCGTCGACCAGCGTCCCGTTATCAATTTCCAGCCCGGCCGACGCGGCCAGCGCGGTTTCCGGCACGATGCCGATCCCCACCAGAACCAGATCTGCGGTGATCGTTTCGCCGCTGTCCATCTCGATGCGGTGTCCGGTTTCCCCGGCGCTGATGGCCAGCGGGACGCCGGTGACCACCTTGATGCCGCGGGCACCGTGCATGTGATGCAGCCGCTCGGCAAGGGCAAGCCCGACGGCGGGAACCAGGGGCGGCTCCACTGGATCGATCAGTGTCACCTCGGCGTCGAATGCCAGCGCCGATGACGCCGTTTCAGCGCCGATCAGTCCGGCCCCGATGATGGCCAGGTGCACTCCGGGCCGCAGCAGGCTGCGCAAATTGTCCGCATCCGCACGGTTGCGCAGTTCAAGGACCGACTCGAGGTCGCCGCCGGGGATGGCCAGCCGCCGGGCCGCGCCGCCGGTGGCCAGCACAATCTTGTCAGCGGACAGCTCCCGTCCGCTTTCCAGAAGCACCATGCCCTCGTCCGGGCGCAGGGCCACGGCTTTGCCGGTGATCACCCGGACGTCCTGTTCCTCGAACCAGGCCGCGTCCGCCAGCTGGATCTGCTCGCCGGCACGGGTGCCGAGGAGGTAATCCTTGCTGAGCGGAGGCCTGTCGTACGGCAGCCCCTCCGGATCGACGATCGTCAGCGTTCCTTCGAAACCGCGGGCTCGCAGGTCCTTGACCGTGGTGAAGCCCGCCATCCCGCCGCCTACGACGATGACTGATTCAAGCGCCATGAATGTTCTTCCTTGCAGATCGGTACAGCTCGGTGCAGCGGTGGCCGGTTCAGGCCGTAGCGCGGGTGGTCAGGCAGACGCCGGCACTGCTGAGGTGTTCGGGTAGAGCAGCACCTCACCGTCTTCGACAACTACTTTGTGGGTTCGCGCGGCAATCGTCGCCGGCATGCACAGCGCGGTTCCGGACTTCAGGCAGAACTTCGCGGAGTGCACCGGGCATTCCACCTCGGTTCCCTCAATCCAGCCGTCCGCCAGGGACGCGGTTTCGTGGGTGCAGTTGTCATCGAGGGCGTAAAAATTGCCGTCCTCGGCGTGGAAAACAGCGATGTCCTCCCCGGTGCCGTTTTCGGCTCCGGAAACCACCTTCGCTTCGCCCTCGTCGATGTCGTCCATGCTGCCCAGGTTGATTGCTTCGCTCATGATAAAAGTCCTAACTCAAAAATGGCTGTTACTGCCCCGGCTGCTGGCTCTGTTTGCCCTGCTCATGCCAGGCCGGCGTATTCATCAGGCCGGCCCAGTGCTTGTAGAACGAGCGCCCGGCGGCATCGGAGTACAGCTCGGAGGTCTGGCCGGGGTACACGCCGTCGTTCCGTTCGCTGCCAATGCCCATCTGGAAGTTCAGCGGCACGCTGTTGGTCACGAAGCCGTGCGAGATGGCCTGGACCTCGGACCAGTTCTCGCCGTCGTCGGCCTCGAAGATGCCCGAGGGCCCAAAGGTGCGCAGGTTGTACAGCCGCTGCGCGTCCTTGACCTCATCCGGCATGGACTTGTCCACAAGGATCCAGGCCCAGACCTCAATCTTGTCCGGTCCCTTGGGATGCCAGACGCGGATGGATCCATTGACCGGAAGGTAGGAGAAGTTCGGGAACACCGTGGCGTGCCCGGTGGTCATGGGACCTTCCACGGCGGCATCGCCCAGCCGCTCGCGCAGGGCCGGGTAGTCGTAATACTCGTGGACGGGGCCGGCGTCGAAACGGGATTTCGGATGGGTGGGGAACCCTGCACCGTGGCCGTTGGGCGCCACGAACTGCCGGCCCGGGGTGGCGGCGATTTCGGCCTTGGGGCCGCGCCCGGTGGGTGACATGACCATCAGCGCCGAAGCGTGGGACATGTTCACGTGGTACCAGTCCGTGGCGAACTGCTCAGCGGCGAGCTTCCAGTTGCCCTCCAGCTCCCACTTCATGACCCCGCCCATGACCTCGGTGCCTTCGGGATCACGGTCCAGCATGGCGTCCATGTAATACCGCATGTCCCCCAGGCTCTCCTCGAGGGGTTCGGCGTTGGGGTCCCAGTTTCCGAAGATGAGTCCCTTGTACGTGGCCAGGCTGGGCACGTCGATGAGGCTCCAGTCCTTCCGGTCGAAATCCTCCGGGTAGGCCTGCTCATTGGGCACGGACTGCAGGGCACCGGCCAGGTCAAAGGACCAGCCGTGGTACGTGCAGGTAAACATCTTGGTGGCGCCGGCATCGGCCCGGCACAGGCGGACTCCGCGGTGCCGGCACGAGTTCAGGTAGGCGCGGATGGTCTTGGTTTTGTCCATGGTGACAATCACCGGATCCTCGCCCATGAACGTGGTGAAGAAGTCTCCGGGCTTCTTGAACTGGCTCTCATGGGCCAGGAACAGCCAGCTGCGGGCAAACACGCGGCGCATTTCCTGGCCGTAAATGCCCCGGTCGGTGTAGATGGAACGGTCAATCATTCCGCCGTCGGTGTCCACCAGCGTGGACACATCGACATTGGTGTTCATGGAAGCCGGGCGCGGCAGCCGACCAATGGCCGGATTGGCCTTCGACGGGCAGGAGTCCTCGGTGCTCATGTGGATCATTCCTTCTGACGGGTCGGCGGCAGGCGCCGGTCGGCACAATTGCGTTGGTTCCATCTCACCCCGGTTACAGGCCGGACACCAACCAGCGTTCCGAACACTAGGACAAAGACCTTTGTCAAATAGGGGTCTGGCCCCGCGGGGCCGCGCAATCCGGGTCCCGGAGGAGCGAAATCTCACCGTCGCGTGTTCCACACCGCGGCACGGCCACTGGGGTGATGCCCGTCACGCCCATCAGGCTCATAGGAGTTATCTGCACATTTCTTCCGGGAGACCCCATGCCATCACCATCCGCCGCCCTGCCTCCGTCCCCGCCCGCGGCAGGACACCACACCACCGGGAAGGACTCTCGCCGCGCGCTCGTCTCCAGCTTCCTGGGCTCGACTGTCGAGTACTACGACTTCCTTCTCTATGCCGCTGCCGCGGGCCTGGTTTTTCCCAAGTTGTTCTTCTCGGCAGACATGGATCCCACGCTGGGCACCATCCTGTCCTTCGTGATCCTGCTGGCCGGATACATTTCACGGCCCATCGGCGGCGTGCTTTTCGGCCATTTCGGTGACAAGTACGGCCGCAAGAACATGCTGTTTATCACCCTGATGATGATGGGTCTGGTGTCCGTCGCCATCGGGCTCATGCCCACGTATGCCGCCATCGGCGTAGCCGCGCCGCTGCTCCTGGTCTTCCTCCGCGTGGTCCAGGGCCTCGCCGTCGGCGGTGAGTGGGCCGGTGCCACACTGATGGCCGCCGAACACGTCAAGGAGAAGAACCGCGGCTTTGCCGCGTCCATCGCCGTCACCGGCGGTCCCACCGGCTCGGTGCTGGCGACGCTGATCCTTGGCCTTTTCGCGGGCCTGCCTGAGGACGACTTTCTCAGCTGGGGCTGGCGCATTCCCTTCCTCCTCTCCGCCGCCCTGGTGATTATCGGCCTTTACCTGCGCTACCGCGTCACCGAGTCCCCCGACTTCGTGGAGGCACGTGCGGCGGGAACGGTGCACACAGGCGTGCCGATCCTGCGGGTTCTGAAGAAGTACCCCCTGTCCTCGCTCTACGGCATTCTCGCTGCCGCCGGCCCGCTCTTCATGCAGGCGCTGCTCGCAGTCTTCATGGTCCCCTACGTAGTCGGCACCGGTGCCGTGGACCGGCAGACGGCACTGATGATGCTCACGGCGTCCTCCTTCGTGCACATTTTTGCGATCCCGTTCTTTGCCTGGCTGTCCGACAAGTTCGGCCGCCGCCCGGTGATGCTCGCCGGAGCGGGAATCTCCGTGGCACTGGTGTTCCCCATGTTTGCGATGTTCAACTCGGGCAGCTTCTGGCTGATTGCGCTGGCGTTCATGGTGGGCAACCCCATCATCCAGGCCTCGATGTACGGCCCGATCGGCGCCTTCCTGGCGGAGAAGTTCGACACCCAGGACCGTTACACCGGCGTTTCGCTGACCTTCCAGCTGGGTTCGGTCCTGGGCGCCGGCACGGCTCCGCTGCTGGCCACCTGGCTGATCGATCTGGACAACGGCCGCGGCACGGACAACATTGCCTGGTACTTCATCGCGCTCATTGCGGTGGGCGCCGCGTCAGTGATCCTTTCCAAGGAAACACGCGGCAGGTCGGCCCGTGAGCAGACCGCCCGCGACGACGCCGATTTGGCTTCGGTCGGATAACCGGGCACCTGCTCCTGTTCTGCCTGGCGGCACCCGGCTTCAAGAGCCGGGTGCCGCCGTCGTTAGGGTTGCAGGAAGATACAGACCCCCAACACGTTCAAAGGATTCGCCCATGGCACTGCCCGCTACCCTCGAAGACTTCACCGCCTTTATGGAGAAGTTCACCGCCGCGCGCGGTTTCGACGACATCGCTGTCACCCTCGGCCTGGAACCGCACGCCGTTGACGGTGAATCGATCAGCATGAGCATGCCGCTGACCGATCCGCTGGCCCAGGCCAACGGAATGTTCTCCGCGGCCGCGCTGTTCGGTGCTGCCGACATCACCGGAACTCTGCTGGCCATGCAGGCCTACGCCGGGTCCGGCCAGTTCCCCCTGGCCGTTCAGTCCAGCCTGAACTTCATGTCCAATTCAAAGGCCTCCCCCGCCGTTGCCACCGCACGCATCCTGCGCGGCGGCGGATCCGTGGCCGTGGCCGAGGTGACGGTTCGTGACGCAGCCGGCAAGGACCTGGTGCACTCCACGTTTACGTATGTGCTCAAGGAACGCTCATTGGGCAAGTAAGCCCCGCGTACCGCAGGACGGAACAGGCGTGCGGAGGACTCGCGCCGCCGGGTGTGCAATGAATGCAGGACGATCCAAAGGAGTAATGCCATGAAGCAGGCCCTCGTGTGCATGTCACACAGCCCGTTGCTCGAACACACCGATCCGCCGGCCGAGGTTAAAGCCGCCGTTGAGGCGGCCTTCGACCAGGTACGGGCGTTCGCCGCTGAGTTCAAGCCGGACCTGATCGTGAACTTTGGTCCGGACCACTACAACGGCTTTTTTTACGATCTGATGCCGCCTTTCTGCATCGGCTACGAAGCACACGGCACCGGCGACTACGACTCCTGGGACGGTCCCCTGAACGTCCCGACGGACATCGCCCATGAACTGGCGCAGTATGTCATCGACCAGGACATCGAGACCGCTATTTCACGGAAGATGGAAGTCGATCACGGCGCCGTCCAGCCCATGGAAATCATCTACGGCGACCTGAGCGAAGTTCCTGTCATTCCCGTGTTCATCAACTCGGTGGCCCCGCCCTTCTCCAAGATGAGCCGGATCCGCGAGTTCGGCACCGCAGTGGGCAACTACTTCAAGAACAGCGACAAGAAAGTCCTGTTCATTGGTTCCGGCGGGCTGTCCCATGATCCGCCCGTTCCGCAGATCGCCACGGCCACCGAAGAGCAGCGTGCTTTCCTCACCGACGGACGCCACCCCACCCCTGAAGCCCGGGCCGCCCGCCAGCAGCGCACCATCGACACCGCCAAGGCTTTTGCCCGCGGCGAGGCCGACATCATGGACCTCAATCCGGAATGGGACCGCGCCTTCCTGGACGTTTGCCGGTCCGGCGACGTTTCCCGGTTCGACGCCTATGTCCCCGCGGAAATGGACGCCGTCGCCGGCCATTCCTCCCACGAGGTGCGCACCTGGGTTGCCGCTTACTCCGCGCTGCGGGCCTGCGGCGAGTATGAAGTGACCTATGAGTTCTACAAGCCGATCAAGGAATACATTGCCGGCTTCGGTGTCACCACGGCGGTGCTGGTCCCGTGACGGCGGCAGCAGAGGCCGGCGCAGCGGATTGGACGTCCAACCCGTCCGCTGATGCCACCCGCAGCGAGCAAATGATCCGTCTGGCCGATGAGCTTTTCGAAGCCACCCGGACGCTGGTTCCCGTGGCTCCTTTGCGGGACCGGGTGCTGGACCTGACGCTCGATGACGCCTACATGATCCAGAGCCGCCAGCTGGAGCGGCACCTTGCCGGCGGCCGGATCCTGGCCGGACGCAAAGTGGGACTGACGTCCCCGGCAATGCAGCGCCAGCTCGGTGTGGATTCGCCGGACTTCGGCTATTTCTTCGCCGACATGGTGCACCGCGACGACGACGCCGTGCCCGCCGGCGACTTCATCTCGCCGAAGGTGGAGCCCGAGTTCGGGTTTGTGCTGCAGGAGACCCTGCAGGGTCCGGGCGTCACCCTGGAGCAGGCCCGCGCAGCTATCGGCGCCGTCTACCCCGCCATCGAGATCATCGACTCCCGGATTGCCGACTGGGATATCAAACTCCTGGACACCGTGGCGGACAACGCTTCCTGCGGCGCGATTGCGGTGGGCACCACAGCCCTGCCCGTCTCCGTCGAGGACCTGACCTCGGTCACCTGCTCACTGCTCATCGACGGAGAGGTCCGCGAAACCGGAACCGGAGACGCCGTCATGGGTGACCCGGTGGCCCCGCTGGCATGGCTGGCCAACGTCCTGGGCGAGCAGGGCGTGGCACTGGAAGCCGGACAGCTGATCCTGCCCGGTTCCTTCACCCGGGCCCTTCCCGTCGTTGCCGGCGAATCAGCCACGGCCCACTTCGGGGACCTGGGGTCCCTCACCATCCGGTTTATCTGACTCTGCCTTACAGATCACCGCTTCATAGAACGTTCATCTGATTTCGGGCTGCCGGCGCCCTTCCGCGCCGGCCCCGCTGCTTGTGAAGCAGCCGCCCTCTTCCGCAAAGGAACAGCTCCCGTGACACAAACGCCCAAGAAGAAGACCGCTGCGATCGTCGGCTCCGGCAATATCGGCACCGACCTCATGTTCAAAATCATGCGCCGCAGCAAAAACGTAGAGGTCAAGTACATGATCGGTGTGGATCCGGCTTCCGACGGCCTGGCCCGCGCCGCCCGCCTGGGACTGACCACCTCCGCCGAGGGCGTGGACTGGCTCCTGGCCCAGGATGAACTGCCGGACTTCGTGTTCGAGTGCACGTCCGCCAAGGCCCACGAAGCCAACGCCCCGAAGTACGAGGCAGCCGGCATCCGAGCCATCGACCTGACCCCGGCCGCCGTCGGGCCGTACCTGGCCCCGGTGGTGAACCTGGATTCGCTGACCGACGTCATGAACGTGAACATGATTACCTGCGCCGGCCAGGCCACCACGCCGATCGTTGCCGCAGTGTCTTCGATTGTTCCGGTGGAGTACGCGGAAATCGTCGCCTCCATCGCCTCGAAGTCCGCCGGCCCGGGCACCCGCGCCAACGTGGACGAGTTCACCGAAACCACGGCGAAGGCCTTGGAAGCGGTGGGCGGCGCCAAGCGCGGCAAGGCCATCATCATCATCAACCCGGTGGAACCGCCCATGATGATGCGCAACACCATCTACTGCTCCATCCCGGCAGAAGCCGCCGAGCCCGGTGACACCCAGGACCGCATCCGGGCAGCCATCGAGGAAGCCGCAGCCAGGATCCGCGACTACGTGCCCGGCTATGAGCTGCGCGTGGCTCCGCAGTTCGACGCCGCCCGCGAGGACTGGGGCGGCAACGGCCGAGTAGGCATCTGGGTCCAGGTGGCCGGCGCCGCCGACTACCTGCCGGAATACGCCGGGAACCTGGACATCATCACCGCCGCCGCCACCCGTACCGCCGACCTGCTCGCACAGCGCATGGACGAGCGTTCCGCCGAGCTGGCCGCCGCCGGCACCCAGAGCAACTAGGAGCATCCCTTGAGCACCACGACTGCGCCCTTCAGCGTCCGCCTCACCGACACCACCCTGCGCGACGGCTCCCATGCCATGAGCCACAAGTTCACGGAACGCCACGTCCGCGACGTGGTCCGGGCCCTGGATGACGCCCGCGTTGACGTCATTGAAGTCACCCACGGTGACGGGCTGGGCGGTTCCTCCTTCAACTACGGGTTCTCCCTGACACCGGAACTGGACCTCATCAAAGCGGCAGTGGACGAGGCGAAGCGGGCCCGGATTGCCGTCCTCATGCTGCCGGGGCTGGGCACCATCCATGACCTGAACCAGGCGCACGACGCCGGTGCATCAGTGGCTCGCATTGCCACCCACTGCACCGAGGCCGACATCTCGATCCAGCACTTCCAGCACGCCCGCAAGCTGGGCATGGAAACGGTGGGCTTCCTGATGCTCTCGCACCGCACCACCCCGGGGAACCTGGCGAAGCAGGCCCGGATCATGGCCGACGCCGGCTGCCAGTGCGTCTACGTGGTGGACTCCGCGGGTGCCTTGATCCTGGAGGACGTGTCCGACCGCGTGGAAGCCCTCGTGTCCGAACTGGGCGATGACGCGCAGGTTGGCTTCCACGGCCACCAGAACATGAGCTTCGGCGTGGCGAACTCGGTGTTCGCCGTGCGTGCCGGAGCCAAGCAGATCGACGGCACGCTGGTGGCCCTGGGCGCCGGTGCCGGCAACTCCCCCACCGAGGTCCTTGCAGCCGCGTTCGACCGCCTGGACATCGCCACCGGCGTGGACACCCAGGCGCTGATGGCTGCGGCCGAGGACGTCGTGAAGCCGTTCATCACCCGTATGCCCGTCATGGACCGCGCCTCCATCATGCAGGGCTATGCCGGTGTGTACTCCTCCTTCCTGATCCATGCCGAGCGCGCAGCTGACCGCTACGGTGTTCCGGCGTACCGGATCCTGGAGGAAATCGGCAAGGCGGGGTACGTGGGCGGTCAGGAAGACATGATCGTGGATGTCGCCGTTCAGCTTGCCGGCGCCAAATAAGCAGCCAGGCAAGCAGCAGACCAGCACCAACAGACGAGGCAGGGTTCCGCATCCCGCGGACCCTGCCTCCGGCGTTCCTGTGGAAAGATCGTCACCGTGGCCCAACACCAGACCGAAGCGGCACGCACCGCCCAGCCCCGCACCCCTGAGTCCGGCACTGCACAGTCCAGCACCGCACAGTCCCGCACCGCAGGATCCCAGACCCTCGCCCGGGGGCTGGACGTGCTGCGCGCCGTGGCGGCCGCACCGGACGGCATGACCGTGGCGGATGTCGCCGAGCACGCCGGAATCCACCGCACGGTTGCCTACCGCCTTTTGAACACCCTGGAGGACGCACGCCTGGTTCACCGGGGCCCTGACGGCCGCTACCGCGGCGCTGCAGGACTGCTGACCCTGTCCTCCGCCGCGCATTCATCCCTCGTTGCCGCCGCGAGGCCGCTGCTGCGGGAACTGGCCGATCAGCTGGGCGCGACGGTTTCGCTCATCGTCCGGCAGGGGCAGGAGGCCGTTGCGCTCGCCGTGATCTCCCCGGCGGACGGCGCCTACCACGTGACCTTTTCGGAAGGCAGCTCACACTCTCTGACCATCGGCGCGGCCGGGCACGCGCTGCTCGCGGCCGACCCTGAAGTTCCGGGCGAACCCGAGTCCGTAGCCCGGGTCCGCCGCGAAGGTTTTGCCGGCACATACGGCGAGGTGGAACCCAACATGCACGGCCTGGCAGTTCCCCTCGACGCCGCCGTATCCGGCGTTCCTGCCTGCCTGAACGTCATTTCCGCACGAAGCAACCTCGGCGAGACGGCAGTTCCCCTGCTGCAGGCCGCCGCCTCAAGAATCACCGGACTCCTCGCCTAAACCTGTTCCACCCTTCAGCACGCCACATTGACCTACGTCACATCCAGGTGGTGTGATGTGGATCTAGTTCTGTGTAAATAACGCGTATGAGTGAGCGTTATTTACACGAAGACTTTTGACGCGTTGAAAGGGCTACCCGTGAACACACCGCAGGACACCGCACCCGGGGACAGTGAAGTCCTCATCGTCGGAGCCGGCCCCGCCGGACTGATGCTGGCAAACATCCTTGGCATGTACGGCCGCCGGGTGACGGTGCTGGAAGCGATGGACACGCTCATCGACTTCCCCCGGGGAGTTGGCCTGGATGATGAGTCGCTCCGCACCATCCAGACCGTTGGCCTGGTGGATTCCGTCCTGCCGCACACGACGCCGCAGCACATCATGCGCCTGGTCAACGGGTCCGGGAAGGTCATCCTGGTCAACAACCCGCAAACGGATGAGTTCGGGTGGGGCCGGAAACACGGGTTTATCCAGCCCGCCGTGGACCGCGCCCTGTTTGAAGGCCTGGCCCGTTTCGACAACGTCCAGGTGTTGTTTGGCCACCGCGTTGAAGAGGTGCTGGAGACGGCCGACGGCGTCACCGCCACTGCCCTGGTGTCCGGACCGGACGGCGAGGTCCGGGAGCACATGTTCACCGCGCAGTATCTGGTGGGCTGTGAGGGCGGCAAGTCCCCCACCCGCAAGCGCCTGCGCACCACGTTCGACGGCGAGTCTCCCGCCACCCGCTGGCTGGTCGTGGACGTTAACAACGATCCCCTGGGCACCCCGAACGTGTTCCTGGGCGCGGATCCGAAGCGGCCCTATGTCTCGATTGGCCTGCCGCATGCCGTGCGCCGCTGGGAATTCATGCTCCATGACCATGAGACGGAGGACCAGGTCACCGATCCGGACTACGTCAACGCGCTCCTGAAGGACCATGTCCCGGATCCCTCACAGCTGTCCTTCATCCGCCGCAGGGTTTTCACTCACCACGGGCGGGTGGCCGGGACCTTCCGCAGGGGACGCCAGCTGGTGGCCGGGGACGCGGCCCACCTGATGCCGGTGTGGATGGGCCAGGGCTGGAACTCGGGAATGCGCGACGCCACGAACCTCGGCTGGAAGCTGGCCTCGGTCCTTTCCGGACAGGCCGGCGATGACCTGCTGGACACCTACACCTCGGAACGCCGCGAGCACGCAAAGGCCATGGTTGATTTGTCCCTGACCTTCGGCAACATCATCAAGATCACCAACCCGCTGCTGGCGGCCGGCCGTGACGCCGCCTCTTCGGTCCTGAACCTCTTTCCGTCCGTCAAAAGCTACTTCTCGGACATGAAGTTCAAGCCGATGCCCCGTTACACGCAGGGTGTCCTGGCCGACCCGGGAACCAGGACCCCGGGCCGGGCTGCAGCGCGGATCGGCGGCAACCTGATTCCGGTCCGCACCGCCAACAGCCGGGTCTCTCCGGTGGGCGTACAGTTCCCGCAGCCGCGCGTGAACTTCCGGCACGGCCACGACGTCCTGCTCGATGACGCCGTCGGCAACTGGTGGTCCGTGATCGTCTGGGGCAACAGCCCCAAGGATGTGCTGCCGGAAGCATCGCTGGAAAAACTCCGCGCCCTCGGCGCCAACCTCGTCTGCATCCTGCCGGAAACGCAGCGCGAATGGGCGGAAAAGAGCATGGGTGAGGACGTTCTCGTGCTTGGTGATTCCACCGGCCGGATGAAGAAATGGTTCGATGACCGCCCCACGCCGATGGTGTTCCTGCGCCCGGACCGCTTTGTTGCCGGAGCATGCCTGACCCAGGACGGGCCGGCCACCCTGGACGCCATTCTGGCCTCCATGTCCTTCAATCCGCAGCCCGCCACACTGCGCTGAGAAGAATCGCACTGAACAGACCCGCGCTGGGCAGAACTGCACTGTGTAGATCTGCCCACCAACGACGGCGGCCGGCCTCCCTCGGGAAGCCGGCCGCCGTCGTCGTTCAGGTTGGTCTGCTGCGGGTCCTACTTGGCGCCGACGCCCTGCGCCGCGAGGTACTGCTTAATCACAGTGTTGAATTCCTCGGCCCGCTCCACCTGGGACCAGTGACCGCACTGGCTGAAGATGTGGGCGTCCGCCGTGGGGATGACGTTCAGCAGTTCCCAGGTCCGTGACGGCGGGATGACAACGTCCTGCATCCCGTGAATGAGCAGTACGGGGATGTCGAGCTTGGCCAGCACGTCGAAGTCCAGCGGAAGGGCGTCACGGTCGCGGTCGCGGGCGGTGACGACCTCCACCAGCCGGTCCGAAGCGGTGTCGTTCAGGGCCGCCTGGTACCGCAGGGAAACCAGCTCTTCCGTGACCAGTGACTTGTCGACCACAAACTGTTCCAGCGTGCGGCGGATACCGGCTTCGGAGAGCTCAGGCTTGGCGTGACCGGACAGCGCGGCAGTCTTCTTGGCACCGCCGGTGCCCATGGAAACAATGCCCAGCAGGCGCTCCGGAAAATCGATGGCGAACTGCATGGCCACCCAGCCGCCGATGGAATTGCCCACGATCCAGGTTTTGTCGATGCCGAGGGCATCGAGGACACGCACCGTGTGGCGGACCCATTCCTTGATGCCGTATTCCGTACCCGGCGCCACGATGGACTGGCCGTAACCGATCGAGTCGATGGCAATGCAGCGGCCCAGCTCGGAGATCTCCGGCAGGTTCAGCCACCAGTTGGCAGCGGCGGTGACTCCGGTGCCGGAACCGTGCAGGAACAGGATCGGAGTCCCTTCACCAAGCTCGTGATAGTGGGTGACCTCGCCGGGAGCAGTCTCAAGCCATTTGTCTTCCAGGCCGAAAAACGCGTCGGTGGTGTAATCGGGAATCTGTACGGTTGTCATGGGCACTCCTGCTAACTCGTCAACGCGCCCCGGCCTGACGGTCCGGCGGCATGGATCACGGCGGTCTCTCTGCGCAGTGCGCAGCGGTCCTTCCTTCCAGCCTAGGTACGCCGGAGGCAGCAGCGGCGCCAGCGTGCCGAGGGGCGGAACGATCCCGGGGTTCCGTCCGCAGGCGGCACATGCCAAGCTCTTTGCATGACTGATCAGGGGCACACCCCCGGAACACAGCGTCCGCAGCAACTGGTGACCGACGTCGTCGTCCTTGGCGGCGGCGCGGTGGGTGAGAATGCGGCCGGCCGGGTGGTCCAGGGCGGCCTGGAAGCCATCCTCGTGGAGCCTTCCCTCATTGGCGGCGAGTGCTCCTACTGGGCCTGCATGCCTTCCAAAGCCCTCCTGCGTCCGGGCACTGCGCTGCACGCCGCGCGATCCGTCGCGGGTTCCCGCGAGGCGGTGACCGGCACCCTCGACGCGCGGTCGGTGCTGGAACGCCGCGACAGTTTCACCTCGCACTGGGATGATTCCGGGCAGGAGGACTGGGTCCGCGATACGGGAATCGGTCTGGTGCGCGGACGGGGTCGGCTCACGGGTCCGCGGCAGGTGCGGGTGGAGTACGACGACGGCGGTTCCGTCACCATTTCCGCCCGCCACGCGGTGGTGCTGGCCACCGGGTCCGTGCCGGCTCCTCCTCCACTCAAGGGCCTGGACGACATCGAGTACTGGGGGACCCGGGAAGCCACTTCGGCGCAGAAGGTGCCGCCCCGGCTGATCGTGCTCGGCGGCGGCGTGGCAGGCACCGAGCTGTCCCAGGCATGGGCGCGGCTGGGTTCGAAAGTGACCCTGGTGGCGCGGCACGACGTCCTGGAGAAGTACCCGGAACCCGCACGGGAGCTCGTGAAGGCTGGGCTGGCGGAAGACGGCGTGGACATCCGCACCCACACCGGGACGGATTATGTGCGTCCGGGTGTAGGCGGCGGAGTAGAGCTGGGACTGGATGACGGCTCCGTGCTCACTGCCGACCGGCTGCTCGTAGCCACCGGCCGGACGCCGGCACTGGCGAACCTGGGGCTTGAGGATCTGGGGCTGGATGGGGTGCGGCCGGAATCGGTCAGGCCGGAAACGGATGACTCCGGGCTGGTGGACGGAACCGACTGGCTTTACGTGGTGGGGGACGCCGCGGGCAAGGTGTTGCTCACCCATCAGGGCAAATACGAGGCACGGGCCGCCGGCACTGCCATCGCCGCGCGGGCCCGGGGAGAACTGCCTCCCTCCGAGGCGCCGGCCCCCTGGAGCCGGGCGGCGGCCACCGCCGACCATGCTGCTGTTCCCCAGGTGGTCTTCACGGATCCCGAGCTTGCCATGGTCGGTCTAACCCTGGAGCAGGCGCGGGCGGACGGTATCAACGCCTCCGAAACCTCGCTGGAGCTGTCCGTGGCCGGCTCCGCACTGCACTCTGACAACTACCGGGGCTGGGCGCAGATGGTGGTTGATGAAGACCGCAGGGTTCTGGTCGGTGTGACCTTCGCCGGCCCGGATGTGTCCGAACTCCTGCATTCAGCCACTATTGCCGTCACCGGCGAAGTGCCCCTGGACCGGCTGTGGCACGCAGTGCCTGCCTACCCCACGATCAGCGAGATTTGGCTGCGGCTGCTGGAAAAGTACGGCCTGTAGCCCGACATTGAGAGGCCACGACACGTTTTTGTACTGACTGGTCAGTTTGATTAGGATGTTCGGTAGCCGACCGGGCACCGCCGCGGCTCCCCCAACCAGAAGCCGCACCATGCTGACCGCAGAAACCCTGTACGTTCAAGGCCGCCACAGTGATCTCCTTGCTCCCACCTCTCTGGTGGCGGCCCCCGGAGAGGTCCTTCTGGTCCAAGCCGACGATGCCTCCTCACGGACCGCGCTGGCCCTGACGCTCAGCGGCCGAATGAAACCAACCAGCGGCTCACTGCACTGGAACGGCGACAGGCACGTGGGACACCTGCGCCGCCGCAGCGCGCTGGTGGACTCCCCCGAGGTCAATGAACCCGAACTGCATCTGCGGGTAAAGGATCTGGTGGCGGAAGATCTTGCCCTGATTCCCCGTGCCGAGCGGCCCAAAACCTCCCCCGCCCGCTGGCTCGAGGACCTGGGATTCAGTAATTCCAGCGGCCTGTGGATGGAGCAGGTACCCGCTTCGGACCGGATCCGGCTGCTGACCGCCCTGGCGCTGGCCGACTCCCGGATCGACCAACTCGTCCTGGATTCCCCGGACCGGCATCAGGGCGACCCCGGAGCCTGGCTGCCGGTACTGCAGGATGCCGTGGCAGCTGCCGTGGCAGCCGCCGCGGCGGATGCCGCATCCAGGCAGGGACGGCGAACTGCCGGGCGGAACCTGACGGTGATTGCCGCCGTCGCACAGTTTCCTCCAGGGTGGAACGGGCCAACGGCCCGGGCGGGGAACGCTGCATCAACCGCACCATCCCCTGCAGTGATCGCTGCCGAGGCAGGCACTCCTGACCCCTCCAACAACCACGCCCCGGCCGCCCCCGGCCCTGCCGAAACGGAAGTGACCGCGTGACCACGCTGCGGCTGGCTCTCTCCGAGCTCAAGCGAATGACCGGGGGCTTGCTTCCCAAGCTCGCTCTCGTTGCCCTCACGCTGGTTCCGCTGCTCTACGGCGCGGTGTACCTCTACGCCAACTGGGACCCCTACGGAAACCTCGACGGTGTTTCCGCCGCCCTGGTGATGGAGGACGAGGGCGCCCAGACCGACGACGGCGAGCGGCTGGAGGTGGGAAACACCGTTGCCGATTCCCTGCTCGAGGACGGCACCTTTGACTGGGAGCTGGTGTCGGACCCGGATGCTGCGGACGCAGGCGTCATGGACGGCACCTATTCCTTCGCCCTGAAAATCCCGGCAGACTTCTCAGCTTCCCTGGCGTCGCCGTCGGACTTTGACACCGCACGCCAGGGGATCCTGAACGTCACCACCAACGACGCCAACAATTATCTGCTCGGCAGCATCGTGGACAAGCTCACCGGCTCCGTCCACGACACCGTGGCAGCCGAAGTCGGCGAGGAAACCGCCAATCAGCTGCTGACGGGCTTCAGCACCATCCACACCCAGATATCGGACGCCGCTGACGGCGCAGCGGAAGTGGCCGCGGGAGCGGCGCAGGCCGAGACCGGAGCCACGGAGCTAGCGACAGGCCTGGAAACGCTGCGCAGCGGAACGGCGGAGCTCTACGCCGGACAGCAGCAGCTCGTCACCGGCTCACAATCCCTCGCCGCGGGCGCCGCTGATCTCAATGCCGGCGCCGGCGAGCTGTCGGCCGGCCTGTCCCGGCTGAACGCCGGTGCAGCCGCCCTCCCGGATCAGACACAAACACTGGCCACCGGTGCCGAACAGGTTGCGGCCGGAAATTTTGCCCTCAACTCCGAATTCCAGAGCGCCGTTGCCGGAGTGAAAGCAGCTCAGGACGCCGCTGCCGCCCAGCTTCAGGCCTCCACGGCGGAACTCGTGGCCAGCGGGGTCCTCACCCAGGATCAAGCTGATCAGGTGCTTGCCGCCGCCGCGGAAGGCGGCAGCACGTCGTCCCCTGACATCGCCGCCCAACTAGACGCGGCCGCAGCCTCAGTTCAAGCACTCGCGGACGGTTCCCGCCAAGTGGCCGACGGCGCAGGGCAGCTTGCTGCCGGCATTCCGTCCCTGACCGGGGGTATCTCCGATGCCGCTGCCGGAGCGGGCGCCCTGGCGGAGGGCACGGCGTCGCTGTCCACCGGTTCTGCGGAGCTGGCAGCCGGCCAGCAGGATGCCCTCGCCGGCACCGGCCAGCTCTCCGCCGGCGCAGGTTCAGCAGCCGAAGGGGCCGCCGCCCTGCGCGACGGACTGACGACCCTCGCCGGCGGTTCCGAGGAACTGTCTTCCGGACTCGCAGAAGGCGCCGGCAGCGTTCCCAACCCCGACGAGCAGCAGCGTGCCAATGCTGCACGCGTCATCGCCAATCCGGTCAGCGTCAACACTGTCGCGCAGAACGAAGCGGACAGCTACGGCGCCGGCATTGCCCCGTTCTTCCTGGTTTTGGCGCTGTGGGTCGGCGTCTTCATGCTCGTTCAGGCGATGCGCCCGATCAGCCGGCGTGCACTGGCCTCCAATGCGCCTGCCTTCAAGATCGCCCTGGGCGGCTGGCTTCCGTTCCTGGCCGTCGCCGTCGCGCAATCCACCGTGCTGTATGCCGTGGTCCGCTTCGGGCTGGGACTCTCCCCCGCCCACCCGGTGCTCGCCTGGGGCTTGCTGCTGCTCGCCGCTACAGCATTCTCGGCCCTGATTCAGGGCATTGTGGCGTTGCTCGGATCGGTGGGGAAGTTTGTGGTCCTGGTCCTGCTGGTGCTCCAGCTGGTTTCATCGGGCGGAACTTTCCCCTGGGAGACCATTCCCACTCCCCTGCATTTCGCCCACGATGTGCTGCCCATGGGGCATGTGGTCAGCGGCCTGCGGCAGCTGCTCTACGGCAGCGACCCGGGCCAGGCAGGCGTCGTGGCTCTTGGTCTGGCGGGCTACACCGTGCTGGGACTTGTGCTGTCCACCCTCGCGGCTCGAAAGCACAAGATGTGGACGCTGAAGACGCTGCAGCCGGAAATAGCCGTGTAATCCCGGCGGCGGTTATGCCCTGCGGACTACGAAGTCCGTGACCTTGGCGTCGCGTCCGTCGAGTTCGGCCCACGGCTTGTCCGTTTGCATCACGGTCAGGCCGGAGGTGGGATAGCGCGTGGCCATCTCCATGACGGCGTCTTCATTGGAATCGACCGAGGCCAGCCGCATGGCCAGGTCCTGCACGCCGGGCAGGTGCGAGATGACCAGCAGGCTGGTCACGGTCTCCGGCACGTTGTTGATGATGCTGAGGATCTGCGTGGCCGGCGCACTGTAAAGCCCGTCCTCGAGCTTGGGTGTTGGGCCCTTGTCGCCGAGTTCCTCGCAGATCCAGGTGCAGGTCTGCCGGGTCCGCAGCGCCGAGGAGCAGAGGATGAAGTCCGGGATGGAGTTGTGTTCCACCATCCAGCGTCCGGCCAGCGGTGCATCGCGGTGTCCCCTGCCGGACAGGGGGCGTTCGTGGTCGGAGACGTCCCGGGGCCAGTCCGCCTTCGCGTGCCGCAGGAGCATCAACTTTTTCAGGTGGTGGCCGCTCATTGGCCCAGTCTATCGGCGGTGCCGGGATCGGATATCCGGTCCCGGCACCGTCTGCGCATCAGATGCTGTATTCGGGCGCAGCCCAGACAACAACCTCGGGGTGCTCGTAGAAGCGGTAGCCCTGGCCGCGGACCGTCCGCACCGTGTTCGCCAGCCGGCCCAGCTTGGAGCGGAGCCGGCGGATGTGAACGTCGATGGTGCGCTCATTCGGCACTTCCTCGGCGTTGCGCCACAGCCCGGCCAGCAGTTCTTCACGGCCAACGGTGCGGGTGGCGTTCTCCACCAGGTAGTTCAGGAGCTCAAATTCCTTGAAGGTCAGATTCAAGGTGTCGCCGTCCAGGTGCACTTCCCGGCGGGAGAGATCAATGAGGACGCCGGAGGGCCGGGGTGCGCTCTGGGTCTGGACCGGCTGGGCAGCTTCGGGGCGGGGGCGGCGCTGCACCGTGGGATCGCCAAGGGCTTGGCGAACGACGTCGATATCGGAGCCGGCCGCTTCCGCCGGCGCCAAAGCTACCGCCGCGTGGCTCTGGGCACCCGGGCACAGCGTCTGAATGTAGGCGCGGACTTCCTGGGCGAGCTTAGTCAGCGACGTTCCATTGGCTGCCGCCGCACCCTCGTCGAGGCCCACATAGATAACGAAGCCGCGGGCAACGGTGTCATTGCTGACAGACTGTGGACCCGGAATCCCGTTAGGAGTTACGACCGCGGTGGGTGCCGTCATGGGCGAAGCCTCATTCGTGGAAGAAACGGACTGCAGGCGGGTTTCCGGCCTGCCGAACCCCTGGGCTCCGTACTGCTGCGGTGCGTACCCCTGGGCCCCGTACTGTCGGGGGAAGTCCCCTATGGCGCCCTGCCGCGCTGCGCCGGCCCGGTTCTGCGCATTGCGCAGTGAGATGTGTACGTACCCTGATGCTACTGACATGTTGCAACCTCAATGTGAATTACCGTCATCACGCTCGAATGCTGGGGGTGTGCCCAAGTCGAGATGGCGCAGTTTCGCCCGTCATTGGGCCTGAGTGGTGCCTGAAAGAGGGGGGTGGGTCAGTCAGGCGTGCATTCGACAACAGCACGGCTTCTCAACGGCTGAGCCGAAGGGAAGGACTGCGACAGGTGCTGTCGTGTGGATGTTCACATTACGGATTATTGCATGTAACAAAGGGTGTAGCGCAAGTAACATTGCGACAGTTGTCTCACCATGTGGAACGTTTCGGTCTAAATGTGACCTACTTCACTGTTTCTTCCCTTGGCTGGCGGTGCGGTGCATCCTTTCGAGGACGCGCCATTTGGGTTCCGCACGGCCTCTGCAGGGGCTTTTTGGGGAAAAAAACGCACCCGTCCATAAGTGATCTTATAAACGGGTGCGAGTCAAGCAATTCGGCAAGTGTCCAAATACTGGACGACTCTCTTGACTAGTTACGGTTCCTCACGGAACGAATGACTAGTCCACGACGCCGTACAACCGGTCCCCGGCATCGCCCAGGCCCGGCACAATGTAGGACTTCTCATCTAAGCGCTCATCGATGGAGGCCAGCACAATGGTCACATTGGCGTCGGCCAGTTCCTTCTTCAACACTTCAAGGCCTTCCGGTGCGGCCAGCAGGCAGATGCACGTGATGTCTGCAGCTCCGCGCTTGAACAGGAACTTGATGGCTTCGCGGAGGGTTCCGCCGGTGGCCAGCATAGGATCCAGGACAAATACCTGGCGCCCGGTGAGGTCATCCGGGAGCCGCTCAGCGTATGTGATGGCTTCGAGGGTTTCTTCATTGCGGGCCATGCCCAGGAAGCCGACCTCAGCTGTGGGAACCAGACGGGTCATACCTTCCAGCATTCCGAGGCCTGCCCGCAGGATGGGCACCACCAGCGGGGTCGGCTTGACCAGGCCGGTGCCGACGGCGGAAGTGACCGGAGTCTCGATCTGAACGGGCTCAACGCGGACGTTGCGGGTGGCTTCGTAGGCCAGGAGGGTGACGAGTTCTTCCGTGAGCTGGCGGAACACCGGTGAAGGGGTGTCCTTATCGCGGAGAACGGTGAGTTTGTGGGCAACTAGGGGGTGATCCACTACAAGTACGCGCATGCTTCAAAAATACCACCCGCAGCCGGTCCCTCCCCTGCGGTGCGGGGATCCCGGCCGCTTTCCGGGCCCCGGCCGCAACCTGCGGGAAGATAGGACCATGATGCCCCCCACCGCACAGCACGAGTCCTGGATGGATCTTGCCCTGACGGAGGCGCGCGGCGCCCTGGTGACACAGGACGTGCCGATCGGCGCCGTCGTCGTCGGTCCTGACGGAACCGTGATCGGCACCGGCCGCAATGAACGCGAGGCCACGGGCGATCCGACCGCTCATGCCGAAGTGGTGGCCATCCGCGAGGCCGCTGCCGCCGTCGGGGAATGGCGGCTGGAGGGCTGCACCCTGGTGGTCACCCTGGAGCCGTGCGCGATGTGCGCCGGAGCGATTGTCCTGGCCCGGA
Source organism: Arthrobacter sunyaminii (assembly GCF_018866305.1). Lineage (NCBI taxonomy): Bacteria > Bacillati > Actinomycetota > Actinomycetes > Micrococcales > Micrococcaceae > Arthrobacter > Arthrobacter sunyaminii. Next base: position 351,957 of record NZ_CP076456.1, on the reverse strand, counting down.
TCCCGAAGGTGGTGTTCGGCGCGTGGGATGAAAAGGCCGGGGCTGCCGGATCGGTGTTCGACATCCTTCGCGAACGCCGTCTGAACCATTGGGTGGAGGTCTTCCCGGAGGTCCGGGAGGCGGAGTGCGCCAAGTTGCTCACTGACTTTTTCGGCTCTCGGCGATCAGGCTGACAGCGGGGGCATTCATACGTAGGCTTACTAACTCAGAACCCGATACCCAAGGAGTTCAGTTATGAGTTCAGACAAGGACGGACTGGATACAGTCGTCAAGATTCTCGAGCACGCCGATATTGCACAGCTGACCACCGAGGACCTGAGCGGAAAGCTGGTCAGCCGGCCGCTTCAGCTGCAGGAAACGGATTCCGACGGCAACCTGTGGTTCTTCACCCAGGACCCCTCCCCCAAGGCGGACGAGATCCGGGCCAACCCGAACGTGAACGTTTCGGTGCATGATTCCAAGGGATACCTGTCCATCAGCGGCAAGGCCACCATTACCAAGGACGAGGGCAAGATCGAGGAGCTGTGGAAGTCTCCGGTTGCCGCGTGGTTCGACGAGGGGCGCGAGGACCCGTCGATTGCACTGATCAAGGTGGATACCGACACCGCTGAATACTGGGCCTCGGACGAACCCCGGGTGGCCACCATGTTCAAGATTGCCAAGAGCGCCGTCACCGGTGACACCCCCAACATCGGCAAGAACGACGTCGTCGACCTCTAGTTTCGGTGACCGCCCGGACTGCGGACCCGGCCGTTTTGGGGCATTGGCCTCCGACCCGGTAAGGTTGACGCGATGGTGACGTGTCCGAGCGGCCGAAGGTGCAACACTCGAAATGTTGTTTGGTGAAAGCCAACGTGGGTTCAAATCCCACCGTCACCGCCAGATGAGAAAGACCCCGCTTCCCTTGTAAATCAAGGGAAACGGGGTCTTTTTCCTTGTCGGGAATAAGTCCAGCGGTAACGCACCAGCAACAGGATTCTCAGCGGCCCTTGACGTCGCGCCTCGGCCGCCCGGATTTGGCCGCGCCCCGCCCGGTCGTGGGCCGGAACTGATCAATTCGTTTTCCTGGGCCGGATCATCGTGAACAGGAGCTCACCCTGCTCACCGGAGAAAAGCCCCTCGACTCCTCGCGACGGCAGTCCGTCCAAGGTCTCCTTTCAAGATTTGGCGTTATGATCACCCATCCGGAGGATGCCCCACATCCCCTGGCTGACGGCCCAGCGGAAGGAACCGCTGCGGTAGGCGTGGTCTCCTGGATCCCAGCGTCCTTCGGGCAGCATCACCAGGTCCTGGGCGAAGCCGGCTGAGATGGCGGTAACCGATCCCGCTTCGGGGCTGCTCTTCTTGGCCTTCCGCACCCAGGGAGCGACATCCCAGGCGAAGTTGTGCACGGTGAAAGTGTGGTTGCGGGGCTTGTCGCCGGCGCAAACCAGGCGCCACCAGATGGGCAGGTCCCTGCTCGCGTGCTGGATTGGGGCGGTGAGGTTGGGCAGCGCCATGGGATTCTGGTGTGAAGTCAGCGGGGACCGGTAGCTGATGGCCTTCTGCCCGGCATCCACGGGAGGGTCGCTCGGAGAGATGTCAGGAAGTGGCTGGTCGATATCGCCGTTTAGGAAGTGACGCAGCCCGTCCTGTAGGAAGAAAACAAATTCCTGGGCGATGACTTTGTCACCGCTCTCCAGATGAACGTGGGCGCCTGTCCACTTCTGCTTGTCCTCGTTCTGCGGGTCGACCGGGGTGATGTCGCTGGGCTCGATCACGACAGCTCCGATTAAGCCGTGGTGCCGGTGGTTGCGGATGTCACCCATATCGAACAGATAGCAGGTTTGGCCTCGTTCGCGCCCGTCCTGATATGTGTCGAAAGCCAGGGCCGGATCCGCGTACCACCAATACTCCCGCCAGTTCGCGTCCCGGTGCCCGATGCCATGGTCGGTGCGGTGCACCACCGCATTGACTGCGTCGTGTCCGCCGTGCACGACATGAGCAGCATCGTCCACGTCCAGAGCGGCTACGGTGCCGTCCTGGTTCAGCCCCACGTACGCGCCGTCGTCGCTCTGCACGTCGTAAAGCAGCAAGCTGGGGTGCAGGGAGACTCGAGGACTGACCGTTCGACGGTCCGGGTAGCCCAGGTGGTCACGGTGCTCTACGGGCAGCCTCGGCGGGCTCACTTCCGGTCCGAAGTCCGGGAGCCGAGGGTCTTTCGTGGCGAAGTCTTGGTCGGGGAGGTTCTCCTGCGGTAGCAGGAGCTCGTTGATGAGGGTGATCCTGATCCATTCCCCGGGATGTGCCCGCAGGACCAGTGGCTGGTCGGAACCGTCCACATCCACTGCCCGGAGATTGCCGGTCTCGCTTCCATCGTCCCTGGTCTCAGCGACGGACTCTTCGGCCGTACGGTAGATCAGGCCCCAAGGGTCGGTCAGTGCTTGGCCGGCGTACTGGTGCTCGTGGCGCTGGGCGACTACCACGTACTCCCGCACCTTCCCAGCCGCCCACGTTCCTCCGGGCGCCCGGAGGGGGCGTGGGGGCAGGAATCCGTTGGACTGGGAGAGGCGGAACTGACCCAGTGCCTCCTTCAGTTCCTGGTCGGTCGGAGCTGCAACGCGCCCGCTTTCGTCCTCCGTCCTGGGCATGACCTGGGTGATGCGCCGCAACGGGGGAAGTTCACGGAAGTTCTCCGAGCTGGGCTGGAGCGAACGGATCAGTCCCCAGCAACCCAGCCACAGGTCGTCCATGACAGTGAACTGCCACAGGTGGTCGCCGACCCCGTACGGGCTCGTCGCCAGAGGCTTTCCGTCAGCTCCGATTTCCGGCGGGTTGATGTCCACGGTGAAGGCCTCGGAGATGCCCATCGTCTGCTGGTTCACCCACGGCGACTGTTGGTTCTGCCAGTCCTTGCGCCATCGCATGCCGTTGAGCATGAAACTGTGCTGCTCTTCGTGCGAGCCCTGGAAAATCCGGATGCGCAGTCGTTCTCCTGGATAGGTGTAGATCACCGGTGTGTCGGGGTCACCCTTGTGCTTCGGCGGCACAGGCAGTGGCGGCGACATGTGCGGAGCCTGCACGTCGAGCACCTTTCGCTGCTCCTTGTCCTCGTTCTTCAGCGAGGAGCGGCTGGAGCTGAACCACTCGGAGGGGTCCTTGCCGCGGTATCGCATGGGGGTGCACCGGTAATTGACGCCCATAACACCGGGATCGTCATCACCGCCCAGCAGGTTCGGCTCATTCAGCGGATCATCCTCTGATTGAGGTTGATCAGGGATGGGCTTTGGAGGACGATCGTCCTTCGGACGGTTCAGCGGCACAAAGTCCCCAAGGGCCAATCCAGCTTCCCGGAAGGGGTCTTTTAGAGCTACGTCCCCATCCCCCTTTGAAGTTCGCGGTACGATCACGGCCTGGGAGCCAACCCATGCGGGGGTCTGCTGGTCCGGTAGGTACCAGCGGGTGCCGTTGGGTTCGGCGATTAGGGCTGCGAACAGGCCGCGCTTCTGCCGGAAGTTCGCCAGCAGGTGGTCGTGGAAAAAGCAGGGGCCGAACTCCTCATCCACCACCCACCGGTGCAAGGAAACATTTGCAGGGGGATTGTTGATCTTGCCGTCCGGGATGGCTTCGGGGGAACTGGCGCCGGAGAGGTAGTTCCAGCCGGTGGCTGAGCCGTCGGCAGCGAGCACGTCGAACTTCACCAGGTGCACGTGCAGACCACATTCAACTGGGTGGCCGGGAAAGTCGAAGTGGTCGCCTTTGACGGTGCCCACCGTGTTGGACAGGCGCAGCTCCACGATGTCGCCGTGATTGGCGCGCGGGAAGAACGCGTCGGCCCCGCCGTCGCCTTTGTTTGCCGGGGGTTTGAACTGCACTGGATCCCCAAGCCGGTGCCCGTCGTCGTCGAGACGGGTGACGGTGATTCCTCTGAGCTGATAGTGGTGTACGTGCGGGTCGTACCAGCCGGCGGAGTTGTAGATCATCCCCCGTTCCGCCATGGCGATGTCGTAGTGAATAATCCGTCGCTCGGGCACCTTCGCCTTGGTGTTCCACTTCCGGGCGAGGCCGTCCAGATCGACGAAAAGAGCACCGGGTTGATCACCCGACCGGCAGTTGGGTGCGAAGGCCGCCCATTCCTTGTCGGAGCATTGCGGCATCTGCAGCAGCTGGCGTCGCCCGTTGACCGGGACCTTCCTCTTCTTTACGTCGTTCTCGCGGGGTGAGGGCGGCGGTGGAGATTTGCGGGGATAGGTGGCGTCGATGAACCACGGAAATCCGGGTTGTTCGTCGGTCGAGGGGTCGGGGTCGCGTCCGGGCAATGGCTTCAGTTCGGGACAGGGAGTGCCGTCGGGGTAGGCCCGCTCCCCGTCGACCAGCCGGTCGAAGCTGCGCCACAGTCCCCACATGCCGTGGTGGAAGTGGGGGTAGAGGTGGCAGTGCCAGATGATGTCGCCCACCGCATGCTGGCGGCTGCCCGAGCCGTAGAGCGGGTCGATGGTCATGGCGGTCTGCGGACCGATGGACACCGAATCCAGCAGCTGGGAACCGTGGTGCTCGCCTATCTTCCACACGGAAGGCTCAGCGGTGTCCTGGGCGACGGCTCGCCACTGGTGGACGTGCAGGTGGTAGACATGGGTCTCTTTGACCCCGGCGTGCACCAGCCGCACCCGGCTGGGGTCCCCGCGGTAGGCGCGCAGAATCGGCGTCACCGGTTCGCCGAACAGCCATGAGCTGTGATGCTGCTCCTCGCCGGAGACACGTTCGAGGAAATCGTCGTTCTTGTCTTTGGCCACCCAGAACTCTTCTCCGAGGGTTTCCTTGTCGATCCTGATGTCAACGGCTGAGTGGTCGATCCTGTTCTTATCGGGTTCTGCCTTCGGCGCGCCTTGACGCAGGCGCCGGTGCAGCCGATAGGGAAGGCGGTTGTGCATGGGTTCAGCGCGGTAGGACAGGGGCATGGCCGAGTGGGGCAGGGGGTGGGGGATGCCGCTATGCGTCTCGGGCTCGTCGTGGAAGAAGACGGTGAACTCGCGGAAACTGCAGTTGCCGGCGAATTGGTCCGGATTGTCCTTAGCATGGTGGAAGTCGACGAAGTTGTCCTCCCGCCATTTCCGGCACCGGTTGCCCGCCTGGCAGCCCTCATGCTGCTCGTCGCGGCAGTCCTCTTGGGGAGCCACCACTTTCCCGTCCTTGAGGCGGTGTTCGTCGCGGGGCACGACGTCGGCGTAGAGCCCATCGGGGCGATCTGTGCCGTCGAGCCGTTCCCCCGTCTCCGGGTCGTACCACCTCGCGCCCTCGGGCTCGACGACAAGAGCGGCGAACAATCCGTGGTTGTTGGTGCCCCGGTCGGTTCCGCGGATGTCACCCAGATCGTTGATCGGCCACACGCCTTCCCGGGCACACATCCAGCGGTACGTCATTTTAGATTGGTAGGGAACAGCGGTGGGGTCGTTGTCGCCTACGCGCGCCCCATCTCCATACCGGACGCCTGAGCCGGTGCCGCGTCCCGGGACGGTGCCCCCGAGCCCGTCTCCTTGCACGTGCATGCCCACTTCACGGCCGCGGATGCTGTTCTCGAAATGCACCTTAAGCTGTTCTCCCCGGCACGCCCGCAACACCAGCGGACGCACCAGCGGGATGGGCTTAAGCGGGTTGCACCGGTTGTAGGCCGGAGTTTGTTCACCTTTGCCGATCAGGTCAGGGCTGTGATCGTTGAACATCAACCGTTCGATGTCCTCGTCCCTCAGCTGAGACCCGGGACGCTGCCTCCGATACCATGCCAACAACTCCGGCCACCCCTGGCGGATCCTTTCCAATTGCCCTTCGATAGCCCGCTCGGCCTCCTCGAGCTGCGCCAGCCACGAGGTGCGCCACTCCCCCATGGTTTCCCTCAGTTGCTCCTCTAGTCGCTCCGGATCCGGCGGGGCCTTCGAGGAGAGACTGGTAATCCGCCCATCAGTCAGCTCCCGCAAAGCGGCAACCAGTTCGTCCACCGTGGCCCGGTAGTTCTGGCGTATCGCACGATCCTGCGGATTTAACCGTCGACCGCGGACGTCCCGGTCTTCCCGGTCAAGAACTTCGGACTCGCTGCCGAAGTCCTTCAACAGATACTTATTCCTCTCCGGTCCTTCGGACAGGATCCGGCGCATCTTAAGGAGCCGCGGCACTGCGTACACCACGGTTTCCATCAGCTGGGTCTTGCGGTGCATCTTGGTCAGGTAATCGCCGTTTTTCTCTCGTTGTTCCTTCACCCAATCCAGGAGGGGCTGGTACACGCGCAAGGTGTAGAGCAGACCGTTGGGATCGTGGTCGCCCTCGAGCGAGTAGACGATCGGGAAAGACATGGCCACAACGTGGTAGGTGCGGAATTGGGTAGACGACATGGTGAACTCCGTGATCGAGCCGCTCAGCGGCAGAAAAGGTCTACATCAAATGGGACTATCAAAGGCGGGAATCAGCGCCGTAGCGGCTCCCATAGCGATGAGGGCGAAACCGGTAGGCCATACCAAGCGCCGGCCCCACGGGACGAGGCGTTCTGCGGCCATGACTACGCTCAACGCGACCATCGCAGGCAGCGCTGCGGTGCCGACGGTAAAGCAGATGAGCATCAGCGCCCAACAGCACCCGATGCATGACAGCGCGTATGCACCGGACAGGGCGAAAATCTCCGCGCTGGCAGAGCGCCGACCCTGCCAGTGCGCCAGCACGAAGCTGCGCGGGCTCCGGCAGCCGCGCAGGCACAAATCTTTCAGCGGGGTGAACTGATAGCCACCGGCCCCGATCAGCACGGCCCCGGTCACCCAACGGGGATCGATCGCAGGCCATCCACTGGAAGCCAACGCCCGGACACCCAAATCGCCTGCGACGAGAACCGCCCCGATGACCATCCAAGCCCCGATAAAGGTCATGGCGCTCCAGATGGTCAGACGCCACGGATCCGGACGGTGCGAGGCTAGTCGTCGCACCGTCTGCAGCAGCGGGAGGGCTGGCGGAAGCATCATGGCAACCACCATGAATCCCCAGCCGCCCAGGGCTACTGCACCACCGACCAGAGCAGGAGGAATCACGAACGCGGCCGTACCACCGTGCTGAGCGTGTGTTTCCGCGGCCGGCCCAGGGGTCAGCACTTCAGAGGTCACCGTGTGGCCTTCCTGCCCGTGGCCTCCGGGCCCGTGGGTCAGCAGCAGGACCCCCCAGGCCATCGCCGCCATCACGATCGTGCTTAGAACAAGGAGGTTCATGTCGAGGGGGCGGCTCGCCCCGGACTGGTGAGGCGCCGCCGGGGAGGTGGGGGTCATGATGCTGGTGCTTCTTCACCAGGCATGCCCGTGTGCACTCCTGCTGCGGGGTAGCGGTAGTGAAAGGTGCCGCGCATGCCCGAGCGGCCCTTGACGTTGATGTTGCCTCCGGGCAGGGCACCGACATTGATGATTAACTCATCCCCCGCCTGGGCAGTCACCGGGTTCTGGGCCTGTAGCTCGTAGGTGAGCGCGGTGTTGGAGAGCTCCAACGGCTGACTCTTAGCGTTCTGGTTCTCGTCCACGTCAAACCGCTCCGGTTGCCCTGTCGCGTGAATCAACAGGTCTTGAAGGGGTTCCGCTTGCGGTTCCTGCGGGTTTGTTCGGGTGCGGGTGACTGTAGCCGTCCAGCGGTGTTCGTTCTTGTCCGCAGGGCCGTCCTTTTCGAGCTCGAAGGAGATCATGGCCGGCTCGGCCCCGACCACTGTTCCGCTCATCTCGGCCAGCTCAGCCAGCGGGCCTATGCCCCCTCCTTTCTTGGTGGGGTGTTCGGCGAAGGTGCCCCGCAAGGCCTGAAAAAGCTGCTCATCCGTGGTTTCCTTGTTCTTGCAGTCCGAAACGTCGATGTAGATCATCGAAGTGGCCGGTGCTGAACTGTCGCGACGTTTGCCCGCGTGGATTGCGACGCTGACGACCTTGCACCCAGTGACGACGAGGCCATCGATCTTCGACTCGGTGCCGTTCCCGGTAAACTCCCACAAGACGAACCCGGTGCAGTGTCCCTCCACAGGGTCGTCGTCCACCCAGCAGGGGCAGATGACAGTGCAGTCGCAGGCCTCAAGAAAGTTACCTGTCAGTGTGTATTCCATGACGGTCCTCTGATTCTTGGATGTTGGGACAGCGCCCGGCAGGATCCTGTCAGGCCACGATCCGGACAATCGCTGTGCTGGTGCCGCCAGCGGCGGAGACGACCGTGACCGTGGACGGCGGGGCATCGAGAGCAAAGACCCCGACCGGGCCGGACAGCCCGCCACGCCCTGTGACAGTTAGTGCCGGGGCGCCGCTCTGGTCACTGGAGGTTGCGCTCACGGTGAGCGTCTGGTTGGTACTGTCGTAGTCGGCCTGCGTGATCGCCACCGCATCGGTGACCCCTACGGTTACCGGCAGAGCAACCGGATCAGTCCGGTTGGTCACGGTGACCTGCGTCGGAACCGTGCTGCCCGCAGATATGCGGGAGAGATAGTTGGGGGTATTCCCGCCCTGCAGAGGCGTCTCCGGACCACCTCCAAGTGATACTCCGAGCTGCTGTCCGGGAACGGATCGGGCGAACACCTCCACCATCACCGCCCCAGCCGCCGCTCGGCTGTAGACCGCGCGGGTGATCTCCGCCCCATGGATCGTGGCGATCCGGCCCTGCAGCACGAATTGGTCCGTGTAGACCTTGTCCGGATTCCCAGGATCATTCGGATCTGAGTCAGCCCCAGCTGTACCCGCCCCGGTGCCTTCCACCAGGACGAAGTTAGTGTTGAACGGACTGCCCGTGATCGTGTGCTCTGTGGCGCCGTCACCGATGTAGCCCTCGGGCAGAGCGGGATCGGGCGTCCACTGCAGGAAGGGGGCGATCTGCCCGCCCAGAGCCCCGGTAAAATCCAACGGTGTCAGGCCGATGTCCTCCGTCGCAGTCACTCGACCCCGCTCATCGGTGGTGGCCTGAACCGTGCCGTACGGGTGCGTGAGCGTGTACGTCGTCTCCGGGCGTCCGTCGCGGACCCGGAACCGGATGCGTCCGAAGACGATCTGCTCGCCGTCCATCACGTCTTCCGTAGCAAAAGTAGCCTCCAAAGCGAGGACCACCCTCACTTCCCCGTCCTGTCCTCCTCCGCCTAGAGGAAGCTCCGCCTCCGCCGTAACGTAGAAGGACTCGCCTGGGAAGTTAGCGATGCCTCGCAGAGTTCCGCTTTCATTCAGGTCAGCGATGACCGGGGTTCTCGGGTCATCGCGCTGCCAGGCCAGATCCAGACGCGTACCCGTGACGTCTTCGTACCACAGTGGATAGCCCGTCCGGGGGTCAATAGGTCCTGTATCACTTAAACGCTGCGCATTCCCAGGCACCGCACACCCCACGATCGCACAAGAATCTACAAGAGGTATATGCAAATTAACACCGAGTGAGAACGGCCCGTGACCTGCCGTAACGCAGTCACAGTGAGGTAAACACTGGACAGTAATCGCGCTGCTGGAGAAAGCTTCGATTACTTAGCAGGTGCCTAAAATAACATGCCAAGGAATCGGCTTCAAGGCTCGTCGCGTTTGAGGGAGTAGGCGTGGTTGAAACCGCTTGGGTTCAGTAGTGAACGGCACCATCAGGCAGCAGGGGCTCGGGCAAGGGGCAACCATATGTCAGCAACAACGTCGTAGTGGCCATGCGTCGCCACGCCCTGAAATCATCTGCCTACCCGGCTGCTACCCGCCACAGATCAGGTAGTACTCGACTATCTTTTCTTCCTTTCTGTAGACCCGAGCTCCCGGCAGCGCCTACCCTAATGCCTCTAGCGCCCGCAGTGTTCATCGTCGCGGGTTACATCGTCAGGAGGCCGCACCATGATGGTGACCGAGGCACGTAGAATGTCGCTCCTGCTCGGTACAGGCATGGGTCTGGCGCTCAGCCTGAGCGGATGCGTCTTGGGTGGGGATGCTCCGACGACTGATCCCGGGACCGCCGGGCCGGCAGGGGAAGCTCCGACGACGAACCAGGCCTCCCCCGCTGCTCCCGCAACAGATCCGCCCACAGGCGTCGCTCCCACCTCTAATTCTGCCGCGACGCCTGAGCCCAGCCTCGACCCGACCCCGGCGAGCTGGCCGGACACGGTGGCCCGGGTTGAGACCGGCGTCGTGCAGTTCAGTGTTACGACGTGCGATAGCAGCAGAACGGGCTCGGGGTTCCTCATCGGCCCAGATCTCGTCGTCACGGCGGCGCACGTCGTGTCGGACGCTTCGGCGGTTCGCCTGTCCCGACCGGAAGGCTCTGTTGCCGGGTCCGTGTTGGGCATCAATGAACTCGCGGATCTTGCTCTTGTGCAGACGAGCACACCCTTGGACGGTCACCAGTTCATGTTCCTGCAGACCGACCCGCCGCTCGGGACGGAGGTGGCAGCACTCGGATACCCGCTGGGCGAGCCCTTGGGGTTCACTCGAGGGTCAGTTAGCGGTTTGGACCGGGAAATCGATTTCGGTGCCGGCCCGATCCAGAACATCATCCAGACGGATGCGGCAATCAATTCAGGTAACAGTGGCGGGCCTCTGCTTACCCAGGATGGCCGGGTCGCCGGCGTCGTCAGCGCTGTCCAATTGGATGGCGACGTCCGTGCCGAAGGAATGGCCTATGCGGTGTCGGGATTCAGGGCCGAAGCTGCCGCGAAGGAGTGGCAGGAGCGGTCGATCCCGCTGGAACCTGTCGCCTGCGGCAATGCGCCGGCACCGGGCGACGGATTCTTCCCTTTGAGCGTCCGGTCTGATCACGATCAGGCTCAGAATATTGGACAGGCCCTGCTCCTCCACGGTCAAGGAATCAACGTAGGCGCCTACTCAGCTGCCTTTGACCAGTTCACCCCGGAGTTGCAGCGCACTTTCGGTGGCCTCACTGCGTGGAGTGGACAGCTCGGTTCCTCCTTCTGGCGTGGCCTCGAGGTGACTGCGGTAGAGGGAACGGGGGATTTCCTTACAGCTGATGTGCGCTTGTCGACCGAGCAGGATTCGGAACATGGCAGGCTGGGGCAGACCTGTTCGGACTGGAGTATCCGGTACTCACTGGTGTGGAACGGGGAGGCCTGGCTGATCGCCGCCTCCACCCTGCCAGATGGCGAGCCTGCCGCCTGCTGACCATCAGCCGGACGGTGGTGGGAGCTGCCGCGATCAATCCCTGGGTTCCTCTTCACCATTCATTACAGTGTGAGCATGAGCCAACAGGTCCGCCCTGCGAGACCACGGGTCAGCCAAGGCCCGGCCATTTTCCGGGCCTTGATATTCAGCGGCCCGGAGTGCGTTCAAATCCCTCCGTCTCACCGCCACATGAGAAAGACCCCGATTTCCCTGTAAATCAAGGGAAACGGGGTCTTTTGTTTTGTCCGGGAGACCCGCTGCGTCTACTCGGTGGAATCGGTGTCCGGCTTCTCCGGCCGGTGCCCGGCAACCGCTGCCCGAGTGTCACCGGTTTCGTGCCCGTTCTTCTTCTTGCCGAACGGCAGCACCTTCATCAGAGGGTGCAGAACAGCCATGACCACCAGGCCCCAAACCAGTCCGATGACGGCCGAGCAGAGCGTGTTCACAAGCCAGGCCAGGAAACCGCCCACAACCGCAAGCCCGGCCACGGGGTGCTCCAGGGCGTGGACCAGGTCATACGGGGCGTGCCAGCCAAGATCATGGACACCCACCAGCATGATGTGGCCGCCCACCCAGAGCATGGCGATCGTTCCAATGAAGGTGATGGCAGCCAGCACAGCGGGCATCCCCTTCACCAGAAGGGCGCCGAAGCGTTTGGAGCCGGCGGACTCTTTTTTGGTCAGGTGCAGGCCAATGTCGTCCATCTTGACGATCAGTCCAACGGCTCCGTAGACGAGCACTGTGATGGCGATGGCTACGAGGACCAGGATCGCCGCCCGGACCCAGATGGATGCGTCGCCCACCTCGTTCATGGAGATGACCATGATCTCGCAGGACAGGATGAAGTCGGTGGTGATGGCGCCCTTGATGACCTTGGATTCGGCGTCGGGCCCCCGCTCTACCGCCGGTGCCTCTTTGGCAGCCTCGTGGTGTCCGAAGAATTTGTGCCAGACCTTCTCGGCACCCTCGTAGCAGAGGTACGTGCCGCCCAGCATGAGGATGAACGGGATCACGCCGGGAATGAACGCGCTGATGAGCAGCAGTGCGGGAAGGATGATCAGCAGCTTGTTCCGGAGCGATCCCCAGAAGATCTTCTTGATCATCGGCAGTTCGCGGGACGGGTCAGCCCCGGACACGTACTGCGGTGTCACTGCGGCATCATCAATGACGACGCCGGCAGCCTTGGCTCCCGCCTTCGCGGCTCCGGCAGCGATGTCGTCGACAGAGGCTGCGGCGATACGTGCCAGGGCTGCGACGTCGTCCAGCAGGGCGACGAGTCCCCCGCTCACAGCCGTGCTCCTTGCTGGTGCGGGGAGGTCAACTGTTTATGGATGGCGCCCTTGAGGCGTGGATTTGGCATATCGAAATTATAGGTTGCCGGGCTGGGCTTTCCCTCCGGCTATTCCGTTGCCTGCGCCACCCGGGCAAACTACCTTCGTCAGTGTGGACACAACATTTTGTGCTGAGGTGTTCGAGTGGCGCGGGCCGGCGCCGTTCTACTGGCTGCTGCTGCCTGAAGACGCGGCTGACTACGTGCGCGCCCAAGCTGCCGCAGCCACCTATGGGTGGGGCGCCATTCCCGTCTGTGTCCGGATCGGGACCACCGATTGGGAGACTTCGCTGCTTCCGCGCAGCGGCGGGTATGCCCTGCCGCTGCGGAAGGACGTTCGTCTCAAGGAACGGATAGACGACGGCGACACGGTGTCCGTTGGGTTGAGCGTGGCCACCCGGGGAGGCCGGGCTGCCGCCGCCCCGGGGAACACGAGACCTTCCTGATTACAGCCGGACGTACGCCCAGCCTTCCCACTGCCTGCGCGCCAAATGCGCGACGGCGGCATCCACGGTTTCCACGCCCCGGTGCAGTTCATCGGCCTGGATACCGGCATGGGTCATGCTGTTCCGGCAGGCCAAAACGTGAATGTCTTCCGAGAGGGCCCCGTCGAGGGCGCTCTGGTCTCCCAGGCCTGAGCGAAGGAGCCGCACTCCAAACCCCTGGACCACTACCTCGAGTCTCCGTTCGGGGCCCAGCGCCCGGCGTGAGTTCCCTGCACTTCGGAGCACACCGGCGAGCCAGGTTCCGCTGTCCGGGCCGAAGCCGTGGATTACCAGTCCCGGCAGCGCATCGCCCGGCCGGGCCCCGGCATCGGTCTGATTCCCGGATTCCGGTGGCGTTGCGTTGAGATCCCTGTCTGAAAGTTCCATCTTTTCAGTGTCCCCCCGCGCGCCGGACGGGGACAGAGGCGGCGGCCGCCGTCGTCGTCGTCGGGCTGTGGGCCGCTGCTAGTCGACGAAGTGGGTCTTGGGCTCCTTTTCGCCCACTGAGGCAACAACGGAGGCGGCAATGTCCCGCAGTTTCACGTTCCGTGCGCTCGACGCCGCTTTGAGGATGCCGATTGCGGCCTCCTGGCTGCACCGGTTTTGGGCCATGATGATTCCCACGGCCAGGTCGATGGTGGTGCGTGAACCCATGGCTGCCTTGAGGTTTTCCCTGCTTTCACCCAGCTGGGAAATGCGCACGGCGAGCCGCAGGGATTTCGAGGCGCCGCGGGCAAATTCTTCAGCCGCGCGGATCATTTCGTCGGTAAAGGCATTCGGTTCCCGGGCATACACATTCAGGCCGCACTGGGCGTCTCCGTCCAGGGGAATCGGAACGCCCAGAATCGATTTCAGGCCATACCCGGCAATTGCTTTGGCGTACTCGTCCCATCTCGGGTCCGTGGTGATGTCACGCACCACAACGGTGCGGTTGGTGCGGGCTGCTTCCAGGCAGGGACCGGTGCCGAACCGGTACTGGACCTCATCCATGCGCCGGGACTCCTCGCTGTCACTGGCCACCGTGTCGGCACTGCCCGGCCGCAGGAGGGTCACGCCGCAAAACAGCTCCTGCCCGGGCGCGGCCAGGGTGTCGACGGTGAGGCGGGTCAGGTCGGCGAGAAAACCTTCCACGTCGCTTGTTTCCAAGAGCATGTCCTGCAAAAGGCCGGAGTAATCCTTTCCGGTCTCGTCCTGCGCTGCCCGCGCGGCATCGATCAGGTCTGTTGCTCCTGCAGAATTACTGTCGCTGGACATGTCACCATTTTCCGTTGGGGGAAGGCCGTGCGCCTTTTCCATTACAGCATCGGGTGAAGCCGTGTGCCGATCCTCGCCGGCCAATCCCGGTGACCGGCAATCAGACACCCCAGAACACCTTCACTGCATCCACCACTGCGGCGCCCTGTTCCTGGCCGGCCAGCGCAGACGGACGGCGGGTGGACGAGAGCAGCATATTGGTTCCGAAAGCTGACAGGCTGGCCTCATCCGCTTCAATCAGGAACGTTTCAGCTCCCTCCGATAAACCTCTCAATACTTGGGGAAGGGTGGGGCCAAAGGGGCTGTCCGGCGCTTCCGGCGCGCAGGAGAGAACCAGTACCTTGTCATACCCGGTGGCCAGGTCCGCGTTCGAGGCGGAGCGCATCCCGCCGTCCATGTAGGGAATGCCGTCAATCAGCACCGGCGGCCAGGCACCGGGTACGCTGCAGCTTGCGGCGACAGCCCGGGCCAGGTCGGCGCCTGACGATTGATCGAAAACGTGAAAGGCGCCGTCGTTCGCATTCACTGTTGTCACTTTCAGCAGGCCGGAGGGCCATGACGGTGCCGGCAGAAGCGACCGAATGGTGTCCACCCACCGGGTTTCGGAAAGTCCCTGGCCGGCAGCGAGCGCCGCCTTGCCGATCCGGGCACGGGCTTCCTGCTCTCCGCCCGGTCCGAGGGCGGCCGAACTCATCATGTTGATGAACTCCTCAACACTGAAGTGCGGCAACTCGCCCGGCCCTGCCGGGCCTTGTTCCGTTTCGTGTTGGTACAGCTGGGCCGCGAGCGCCTCCCGCAGGACTCCGAACCGCAGGGAAGCGCCGACGACGGAGCCGGCTGACGTTCCCACCACCAGGTCGGCGTCGTTGAGCTCAATACCGTGCTCCAGCAGGGTCGCCAGGACGCCGATCTGCCAGGCGATGCCGGCTACTCCCCCGCCGCCCAGGACTATTGCCCGCGTTCCGCTCGTGTTTGTCATGCGGGCAGTCTAAGCCCGGGACAGGTGAGTACTGCCACCCGTTTTTCCCTCACGCGGCCCGGGGTATTCAATGGAGACATGGCATTGCGCGTTTTGATGGTTGGCCGAAAGCACGAAGACTGGGTGGTGGATGGGATCCGCCGCTACGAAAAGAGACTGAAAAAGCCCTTTGATTTGACCTGGGTTTCCATTCCGCATTCCGCGCGGGAGGGAGATGCCGCCCGCAAGGAGGAATCTGAGCGTCTGCTGGCCAAGCTGGGCAGCGACTATGTCATCTTGCTGGATGAACGGGGCAAGGCCATTACCTCTCCTGCGCTCGCAAAGACCCTGCAAAAGCCCCTGGATAATTCCCGTAACGTCACATTGATTATCGGCGGCGCCTACGGGGTGGACCAGAGCGTGCACGACCGCGCTGATTTCATCTGGTCGCTGTCTCCTCTGGTCTTCCCCCACCAGCTGGTCCGCCTGATCCTTGCGGAACAGGTGTACCGGGCCCAGGAGATCGCCGGCGGGCGACCCTATCACCACGAATAACCGCTGCCGTCACGAATATCACTGCCCGCTATTTTTTCGCGGCAGCTCGGCCCGCTCGCGGCTGCCCGGCGCGCTGCGGCAAATTGGCGGGCTGGAGCAAATTGGCGAGCTGCGGCAATGAGGAAATGCGTAACGTTTGCGGCGTCATTATCAGTGCGCCTGAGGAGCCTAATTGACGCCGTACCCTCCTTGCGGAGAAGGTGATCCTATGAATACCCGGTCGCGGAAATTGTTGTCAGCAAGAAAGCCATCCTCGTCTACAAAGTTATGGCCGCTGGCCGCTGCCGTACTGGGGGCAGCTCTTGTAGTCAGCGGCTGCGCGTCCGACGGCGGGGAAACCGCGTCGTCTGCCTCGCCGTCGCCGTCTGCTGCCTCCGAAAGCCCGGAGGTATCGCCGAGCACCGGAACATCCACGGGCGAAGCCGGTAGTGCGTCCCCGGGTTCCAGCGCTCCGGCACCCACAGCCGGCAACTCAACTGAAGCCGCGTCACCAACTGGCCCCAAGACCTGCGCTGCCGCCGATCTGGCCGGTGAGGTCGAGGACAATATCGGCGGAGGAGCAGCAGGCAGCGTCTACCGCACACTGGTCCTGACGAATGTCTCGTCCGCTCCCTGTGCATCAGCAGCCGGCTTCCCCGGGGTCTCCTATGTTGACGACACCTCAAATGAGCAGATTGGCGCGGCAGCCGTTCGCTCGGGTGAAAACGGCAACCCCGGCGGGGTGTTTGTTCTGGAACCCGGGCAGTCTGTTGTCGCTGACCTGAAAGAAACCCGTGCCGAGAACTATGGCGAGGACTGCGAACCCCATCAGGCAACGAAGCTGCTCGTCTACCCTCCGGAAGACCTCCAAGCACTGGAGATCCCCCATGAGATTCTTGCCTGCGAGAACCCCAACGTGGAGCTGCTGAGCATCGGAGCTCTGCAAAAGCGGTAAGCCGCGACGGCGGACACTCGTCCTCCACAGGCGACGCCCCCGGATTGTTTGTCCACATCCATGGCTTCTTTTCTCACCGGGCAGCCCAGGCACCGGAAAATTGGTTTATGGAAACGATCCTTCGGCCGGAAGCAGCGGCTGACTCCGGGGAAGCATCAGGGGCTGACGCCGACGATTCTGTTCACTGCGTCCGCCCACCCGGGTTCCTGCTGTCGCTGACGGATGCCGCACAGGCGTTGAGTGCTCTATGCCGCGGGTCTGTTCAGGCGGGCGGCCTCATGAGTATCGGCCAGACGGCACAATTCGCGGCCGA
Organism: Arthrobacter sunyaminii; assembly: GCF_018866305.1. NCBI lineage: Bacteria > Bacillati > Actinomycetota > Actinomycetes > Micrococcales > Micrococcaceae > Arthrobacter > Arthrobacter sunyaminii. The sequence continues at coordinate 335,032 of NZ_CP076456.1, read as the reverse complement.
AGTGGAAGCCCTGGCGCGGTCCGTGGACTACCTGCAGATCGTCTGTGCCGGGGCCTTGGAGAACCACCGGGTTGCCGAAATCTTCGGCTCGACCGGTCCGGCTGGTGCACCTGCTGCACCATTCACAGAAGAGGACCCACCAGTTGCTGAACATGCCGAAGGAGCTGGAGCCTGGAAGAACACCTGGGCCGAGGCGGTTTCACCTGCTCAGCAGGCCGCCGGCAAAGTCCGTGCCGAGTTCCGCACCACTGCTGACTACATGCGCTGCCGGTTGCGGATCAGCCGAGGCGAAGCACAGCGGCGTCTGAAACTGGCTTCCGTTCTGCTGCCGGCTTCCGGCAACAGCGGGCACCCCGTTCCGGCCGCTTTGCCTGTTCTGGCCGGAGCCGCAGCGGCCGGTCAAATCTCGTCCGTGTCCGCCCTCATCATTGCCGAGGCAGTGGATCAGGTGAGGCAGCGAAGCGGCACCGAAACCGCCGAAGCCATGGAGTCGGATCTGGCGTCCCTGGGGAGCCGGCACGACGCTGACTTTCTCGCCCGAACTGCGCGCCGATGGGTATTGCTGGCAGACCAGGACGGAACCGAACCCTCCGATGATGAATTGCGCCGCTTCCAAGGGGTGTTCCCCGGTCGAAAAAAGAACGGGCTGAACCATCTCAGCATCTACTGCACCGCTGAACAGCACGAAACGCTCCTGACCGTGATGAATGCAGTTGCCGGCCCCAGGGCGTCGGATGCGGCACCAGCGGCGGCGACAGCCACCGGCGGCCGCAGGCCCGAACAAGCCGGCCCGGAGTTGGCTGAGCATGCCGGCCCGGGGTTGGCTGAGCATGCCGACGGTAGTGTGCCTGATGCCGGGACTTCATCTCGACTGGATCGGCGGACCCGTCCCCAGCGGCTTCTTAGCGGGCTGATCGCTGTGGCCAAGGCCGCTTTGGCCACGGGCGGCGTTCCTTCCAGCGGCGGGCTGCGCCCTCAGGTCATGGTGACTATTGATGCGCCGTCCCTGTTGAAGGACTTCAAATACGGATCAGTCGTCAAGGGTTTGGATTCCATGAACATCCGGGCGGGGAAGAAGACTCCGCCGCAGACAAAGGATCCGGAAACAGTCAGTCCAGGTTCCTTTGCCTTCACCGGCCCGGTGGCGGCGGCCACCGTCAGAGAACTCGCTTGCGACGCGGAGATGCTGCCCGTTGTGCTCTCGGGTGAAGGCCGGATCCTGGATGTTGGACGGGCGCAACGCCTGTTCCCGCCGCATATGCGCAGAGCTCTCCATGCCCGGGACGGAGGATGCGCTTTTCCCGGCTGCAGCATTCCCGGCCCGTGGACCGAAGCCCACCACATCCGCTATTGGAACCGCGGTGGTCCAACATCAACGGACAACGGCGTCCTCTTGTGCTCCCACCACCATCATGAGGTACACAAAGAGAATTGGAAGATCAGGGTAAGAGCCGGTGTTCCCTGGTTCGTTCCGCCGGCGTATGTGGATCCTGACCGGGTGCCTCTGCGCAACGTGTACTTCCGTTCATCGGTGGCGGATGTTCCCTCCCGCCGCTCCGCAAGCTGAGCGAATTCGGCCTGCAGCCAAACTGCACCGCGGAAGCCGCAAGTGTCAGGCCCGTGCGGAACAATGGTTCACATGACATCCGGAGCTTCGGTTCTGCAGAAGTTCACCCCCGCCACCAGAGAGTGGTTCGAGGGCGCTTTCGACGCGCCGACAGCCGCACAAACCGGAGCTTGGGACGCCATCTCCAAGGGTGCCAACGCCCTGGTAGTGGCACCCACAGGTTCGGGCAAAACCTTGGCTGCCTTCCTGTGGGCGCTGGACAGTTTTATTGCCTCGGCTGCGGGCGGTGAATCTTCAGCGGGCGCAGCCGCAGCTCATGTCCCCGCCACCGAACCAGTCCTCGCCGCGCCCGTGGCTGAGCACGGCGCCAAAGCGCCCGCACGCAAACGGAATGCTGTACCGAAACGCAAAACCAAGGTTCTGTACATATCGCCGCTGAAGGCCCTCGGTGTGGATGTGGAGCGAAACCTGCGCTCCCCATTGATCGGCATTACCCAGACAGCCAAGCGGCTGGGACTCCCGGCACCATCCATCACCGTCGGAGTCCGGTCGGGAGACACACCCCAAAACGAACGCCGCACCCTGCTCACCAGGCCGCCGGACATCCTCATCACCACGCCGGAATCGCTGTTCCTTATGCTGACGTCCCGCGCACGCGAAACCCTGGCCGAGGTGGACACCGTCATTGTCGACGAAGTGCACGCGGTTGCCGGCACCAAGCGCGGTGCACATTTGGCAGTTACTTTGGCCCGCTTGGATGCCATGCTCCCCAAACCGGTCCAGCGGATCGGATTGTCCGCAACGGTGGAGCCGCATGAGACGGTTGCGCGGTTCCTGGGAGGTAACGCTCCCGTGCAGGTGGTGGCTCCGGCAGCCAAGAAGTCCTGGGACATCACCGTGACCGTTCCCGTCGAGGACATGTCCGATCTCGGCGGCGCGCCGGCCGTGGAAGACACCATCGAGGGCGGGTACGCGCCGCAGGCAAGCATCTGGCCGCACGTCGAAGAGCGAATCGTCGACCTCATCGAAACGAACCGCTCCACCATAGTGTTCGCCAATTCCCGCCGGTTGGCGGAACGGCTGACCGCACGGCTCAACGAAATTCACGCCTACCGTCTGGAAGCATCCGCCCTGTCGCTGTCTGCAGCGGCAACCGGCACAGAGGGTGCCGGCTCCAACGCTGGGGCTGATGCTCCCGCCGCGTTCGAAACTGTGGCTGGGTCTGAACCGGCCGCTGGGTCTGAACCGGCCCCTGGGTCCACCGGGTCTTCGGACCTCCCCACAGCACGTCCGCCGGCCCAGCTCATGGCTCAGGCTGGCGTATCCATCCGCTACCGCCAGCCGGACCAGGTTGCCGTTGATGATGACAATCCGGTTCTTGCCCGCGCCCACCACGGCTCAGTGTCCAAGGACCAGCGGGCGCTGATTGAGGATGACCTCAAATCCGGACGGCTGCGCTGCGTCGTGGCCACCAGCTCCCTGGAACTGGGCATCGACATGGGTGCCGTGGACCTGGTCATCCAGGTTGAATCGCCGCCGTCAGTGGCCAGTGGCCTGCAGCGGGTGGGACGGGCAGGACACCAGGTGGGCGAGACGTCCCAAGGCGTCATGTTCCCCAAACACCGCGGAGACCTGCTGAACACGGCGGTTGTCGCCGAGCGGATGCTGGCCGGACAGATCGAACCCCTGTACATCCCTGCGAACCCTCTGGACATCCTTGCCCAGCAAACGGTGGCCGCGTCCGCCCTCGGCTCCATTGACGTGGAGGAATGGTTCGACGTCGTCCGCCGGTCCGCGCCTTTCGCCGGCCTGCCGCGCTCAGCCTTTGACGCCACTTTGGACCTGCTGGCGGGACGCTATCCATCCGACGAGTTTGCGGAACTGCGGCCGCGCATCGTCTGGGACCGCACCGAAGGCACCATCACCGGGAGACCCGGCGCGCAGCGTTTGGCCGTGACCTCCGGCGGCACCATTCCGGACCGCGGATTGTTCGGCGTGTATTTGGTGGGCGACTCCGAAGGCAAGAACAGCCGCCGCGTTGGGGAACTCGATGAGGAGATGGTCTACGAATCCCGGGTGGGCGACGTTTTTGCCCTGGGAGCCACCAGCTGGCGGATTGAAGACATCACCCATGACCGGGTGCTCGTTTCCCCTGCGTTCGGGCAGCCCGGAAAGCTGCCGTTCTGGCGGGGAGATTCCCTCGGCCGGCCGGTGGAGCTGGGCCGGGCACTGGGCGGCTTTGTCCGTGAAATGTCCGGCGCCGATGACGAGACCGCCGCCAAACGGCTGGCCGCCGTCGGGCTCGATGACTGGGCTGCGGGCAACCTGATGACCTACCTGCGGGAACAGCAGCAGGCCACCGATGTGGTGCCCAATGACAGGTCGCTGGTGGTGGAGCGTTTTCACGATGAGCTCGGCGACTGGCGGGTGGTCCTGCACAGCCCGTACGGCATGCCCGTCCATGCACCCTGGGCCCTCGCCGTCGGCGCCCGGCTTCATCAGCGTTACGGACTGGACGGCTCGGCGATGGCCTCCGACGACGGCATCGTGCTGCGGGTGCCCCTGATGGAGGATGAACCGCCGGGGGCAGAGCTGTTCATCTTCGACGCGGATGAGCTGGACTCGATTGTGACCGCAGAAGTGGGCGGATCGGCATTGTTCGCCTCTCGTTTCCGTGAATGTGCGGCGCGCGCCCTGCTGCTGCCGCGGCAGAATCCCGGAAAACGGACACCCCTGTGGCAGCAGCGGCAGCGGTCCGCACAGTTGCTGGACGTCGCCAAGAAATACCCGACGTTTCCCATCGTGCTGGAAACCGTGCGCGAATGCCTTCAGGACGTTTACGACCTGCCTGCTTTGAAAGACATTGCCGCCGGAATCGAGCGCCGGGAGATCCGGCTGGTGGAAACCACCACGCCCTCGCCGTCGCCCTTTGCCCGGTCGCTTCTCTTCGGCTACGTCGGTGCTTTCCTGTACGAGGGTGACTCTCCGCTGGCGGAGCGGCGTGCTGCCGCGCTGTCGCTGGATCCGACCCTGCTCAATGAGTTGCTCGGCCGGGCCGAACTGCGCGAACTTCTGGACGCGCGGATCATCGCCCAGACTGAGCGGGAGCTGCAGCGGCTGGCCGAGGATCGCCGGGTCCGGGGTGTCGAAGGTGTCGCCGATTTGCTTCGGCTGCTGGGGCCTTTGACCGCTCCCGAAGTTGCTGCCCGGCTGCAGCCCAATGAAGCGGACCAGACCGAAAGCACCTCGGATGACATCGGCGCCGGGGTGCACAATGCCCTCGACCTGCTGGAACAGCTGGTCCGGTCCAACCGTGCGCTGAAAGTCGGCGTGGCCGGGCAGCAGCGCTATGCCGCCATCGAGGATGCCGCCCGTCTGCGCGATGCCCTGGGCGTGCCGTTGCCGATGGGCGTCCCGCTGGCCTTCATCGAACCGGTGGCTGATCCCCTGGGCGACCTGATTGGCCGCTACGCACGCACCCACGGCCCCTTTACCGCCGCAGAAGCCGCAACGCGGCTGGGACTGGGCGTCGCCGTCGTCACCACCACTCTGCAGCGGCTGGCCGGTGAAGGGCGCATTGTTGAAGGTGAGTTCCGCCCGGCCGAAACCCAAATCCTGGACGCTGCGGCCGGCGTGGACCAAACACCCGGCGCTGTCATCACGGTTCCCGGTACTCCAGCCGGCACTGAATGGTGCGACGTCGAGGTGCTGCGCCGCCTGCGCCGGCGGTCCCTCGCCGCGCTGCGTTCAGAAGTGGAACCGGTGGATCCGGCGACCTATGCCCGCTTCCTTCCTGCCTGGCAGAATGTGGGCTCTTCCCTGCGCGGGCTCGACGGGGTTGCCACCGTGATAGACCAGCTCTCCGGCGTCCCCATTCCCGCATCTGCCTGGGAACCCCTCATTCTCGGATCACGGATCCGGAATTACGTCCCCTCCATGCTGGACGAACTTACCGCCACCGGTGAGGTCCTCTGGTCAGGGACCGGTTCCCTGCCCGGGAACGACGGCTGGATTGCGCTGCATTTGGCCGAAAACGCTCCGCTGACGCTCAATCCCGCACCGGATTTTGTCCCCTCGGACCAACAGCAGCAACTGTTGGATCTGCTGTCCGGCGGCGGAGCGTACTTCTTCCGGCAGCTGGTCGACGGCCTGGCCGCCAACGGGGCCGAATCTTCTGATGCCAACGTCATCAGCGCCCTGTGGGATCTGGTGTGGGCGGGAAGGATCAGCAACGACACTTTCACCCCGGTCCGGTCCCTGCTCTCCGGAGGAAAAACGGCGCACAAACAACGCGCCGCGACACCCCGTGCACGCACTGCCCGGCTGGGCAGGCTGGGCCGTGCTCCGGGCGCCTCCCTCACCGGAAGCTCCATGCGCCTGGCTGCCGGCAACCAGCCCTCCGCGCTGCGCAACTCTCCTCCGCTCGTCGCCGGGCGCTGGAGCATGCTGCCCGCGGTGGAGCAGGACACCACCATCTCCGCCCATGCCACAGCCGAACTGCTGCTGGACCGCTACGGCGTTGTCACCCGGGGATCGGTTGCCAGTGAGGGCACACCGGGCGGGTTCGCCCTGTTGTACCGCGTGCTCGCCCGGCTTGAAGAAATGGGCCGCTGCCGCCGCGGGTACTTTATTGAACAACTCGGTGCTGCGCAGTTTGCCGTCCCTGCCACCGTGGATCGGCTGCGGTCCTTTTCGGAAGACTCCCAGCTGCGCAAACCTGAACCGTCAGCGGTGGCGCTGGCGGCAACTGATCCGGCAAATCCGTTTGGTGCGGCCCTTCCGTGGCCAACCCTCGACGGCGGCCACCGGCCCGGACGCAAGGCGGGCGCGCTGGTGGTGCTGGTCGACGGAAATCTGACCCTGTATGCAGAGCGGGGAGGAAAAACCCTGTTGACCTTCACGGAGGATCCGGCGGCACTGGAGCTTTCCGCCGCAGCTCTGGTGGACATTATTCGCCGGGGTGCTGCGGAAAAGATGGCCATCGAGAAGGTCAACGGCCAGGACGTCCTCGACACGGAAGCTGCCCGTGCCCTGACCAAAGCAGGTTTCTACACCACGCCGAAAGGACTGCGTTACCGTGTCTAACGTCAACGGACACGGAGGACAGCATGCCTGAAGGCGATACAGTCTGGCGGGCAGCCCGCGAACTCAACACCGCGCTGGCCGGCCAAACCCTGACCAAATGTGACATCCGCGTACCCAAGTTCGCCACGACGGATTTCACGGGCCGCACAGTTACCGACGTCGTCGCGCGCGGCAAGCATCTGCTGATCCGGCTGGACGATGCAGACAGCGGCTGGATCCTGCATTCCCACCTCAAGATGGAGGGCCTCTGGCACGTTTACGAGCGTGGCCAGCGATGGCGCCGTCCGGCGTTCAAGGCACGCTGCGTCCTGGAGACGGCTCAAAAACAGGTGGTCGGCTTCGATCTTGGTTTCCTTCGTGTCCTACCGCGCTCGGAGGAGAACGACGCCGTCGGCTACCTTGGTCCCGATCTCCTGGGACCGGACTGGGACGCAGCAGAGGCACTGCGGCGGATTGAGTCCGTCCCGGAGCGGCCTATCGGACTGGCATTACTGGATCAGCGCAACCTCGCCGGGATCGGCAACGTCTACCGCTGCGAGATCTGTTTCCTCGCCGGAGTCCATCCGTTGACCCCCGTCGGGGAGGTGCGGAATCTGCCGAGGATCATCGATCTGTCCAAGCGGCTGCTGGAAGCCAACAAAACGCGAAGCCGCAGGATCACCACCGGAAACATGGGCGGAGATCCTCTCTGGGTCTATAACAGGGAAACCCGCGGCTGCCTCCGCTGCGGAACAAAGGTGGCCCACGAACTTGTCGGCGACAACGCACTGGAGCTGCGGGACCTGTACTACTGCCCGCATTGCCAGCCGGCGGCAGCGGCCTCCTCCGCGCCGGCTACATAAAAGCCAGTCGCAGCCGAAAGCTGCGTTTGCCGCCGCTGCTGTCCCGGTCCCCCGGCGCCCCGCGTCATGGAACGATTCCACGCCTCGGTACTCTGGAAGGGTGATGCAATCTCCCCTTCCCGTACGCAACGGCGTGAATGCCACCCGCCTGCGGCTGCCGGATGACGGTCCCTGGAAGACGGCCATGGACTACGTTTTGTCCCGGTTTGGCCATGTCGACCCGGAGGGCATTGCCGACCGGTTTGCCCGCGGCGAGGTTGTGGGTTTGGGCGGTATTCCGCTGACCCAGGAGACTCCACTGCACGAGCACACCTTCATTTGGTATTACCGGGAACTGCCGCCCGAACAACGGCTCCCGGTGGAAATCAACGTCCTGCACCAGGACGAGAACCTGCTGGTGGTCGACAAACCCCATTTTCTGCCCACCACGCCCGGAGGCATGTACGTGGCCGAGTCTGCGCTGGTTCGCCTTCGCGTGCAGCTGGACATTCCGGATCTCATTCCCATGCACCGCCTGGACCGGATGACTGCAGGGGTGCTCCTGTTTTCAACCAATCCGGAAACCCGTGGAAAGTATCAGACCCTGTTTGAAAAGCGTCGGATCAGCAAAGAATATGAGGCCGTCGCTCCGGTCCGCGACGACCTCGAACTGCCCCGAGTTGTGCGAAGCCGCATGATCAAGTCGCGCACCTACCTGCTGGCGCAGGAAGTGGAGGGGGAACCCAATGCCGAAACGCGCATCGAACTCCTGGAGGCGCACGACGGCGTTGGCCGCTACCGCCTCCAGCCGCACACGGGCAAGACACACCAGCTGCGGGTGCATATGGCATCTCAGGGAATCGGGATCCTTAATGATTCCTTCTACCCCGAGCTGCTGCCGCAGGCGCCGGATGACTATGACCGGCCCCTTCAGTTGCTTGCCCGGTCCGTGGAATTTGTTGACCCTTTGACGAGGCAGCCCGTTCAGTACCGCAGCCGTCTCTCTCTGGCATTCGCCCCCAAGGCCAGCCGGATTTAACGTAGCCTTTTTGCTTTGTCAATGGATAGGGTGGGAAAAACGTCCGGGGAGGCCAACTTCGGATACTCCGGCAGGGGAAGGACCCTGATGATTCCGCCGTCGAACCTATCTGATGCCCAACGCCTCGAACTGGCTGGCCCTGCGCCCGGCGAGGCAAAGTCCGGTGTCAGCATGGAGCCGGAATCCCGGCTGCTCGGAGCAGAAAACAGGCTCCCCGTTGGCCTCATTCGCCGGGTTGCCGTATCCCTGGCAGCAGCTGCCGCTGCAGCGACCGCTCTCGTCCTTGTCCGGTCCGACGGCTCCCTGGTTGAACGCAGTCCCGACTCTGTGCTTGGCTCCGCGGCGTCGCACCTCGCGCCGGCCGCCGAGGCGTGGTGGATGTGGTTGCCGGTTACAGCATCGTGGCTGGGATATGCGCTCTACCAGTGGCTTCCCCGGCAGCGGGAGAATCCTCGGCAGGAACGCTTCGGCTGGCTTATCCTGGCATCCCAGATCGTGGCCTTCGCTTGGCTGCTGGCAGTCTCCGAGGTGAACGCCGGTCTCCTCCTGCCCGTTGCCGCAGCGCAAATAGCAGTGGGCCTGGTGGCGGTGCACAGCATGAACATCCACCCGCCGTCGTCTGTTGTGGAAGGAATCCTGGCTGACGCGCCCCTGAGGGTATCGCTGGCCGCGGGCGTTCTCTCCCTCGTTGCGGCCCTTGCCTTCACTCTGACCCGAGCGGAAGCAGATCTCGCGGGCTGGGGCGCTACCGTTTGGGCCTTGGTCAGCCTCATCACGGTCATGGTGGGCATCACCGTGATTTGCATGACCGATCGAGGCCATTTGTCGCTGGCTCTCGCCATCGTCTGGGGATTGTCGTGTATCGCCTTTGAGCGGCTGACGGGATCTCCGGACTCCATGAGTATTGGCGTGGGAGCAGCCGTGGCCGCTTTCCTGGTCCTGGTCTCGGCTGGCTCCCGCCGGCATCAGGTCGATCATGAACGGCGTCGCAGCGAACGGCAGGCAGAAGGGCGGCTTCATCCGGAACCACTCCGGCCAGTCATCCTGTAGTTCCGCGGTCCGGCGTCACTTCCTCGGATTCGTTAGTGGAATACCGCGGCAGCTGCGGTGGTTGCCGCCGAGTATGAAGATCATCGGAGTGGAAAAGTTCGGCGGACCCGAAGCGCTGACCGTCCTGGACGTTGCCGATCCCCATGCAGGACCGGGCGAGGTGCGCATCAGGGTCCAGGCTGCTGCTGTCAGCCCGACCGACACCGTCCTGCGGGCAGGCGGACAGAGCAAGGGAGACGGCAAGCTCCCGGCGGTGCCGGGCATGGACGCCGCCGGGATCATTGACGAGACGGACGGTTCCGGCGGGTGGCAGGTAGGAGACAAAGTCATGGCCATTGCGCTGCCCCTCGGCGAGCATGGGGGAGCGTATCAGGAATACTTGGTGGCTCCGGCGGACTCCCTCGCCCATATCCCGGCGGGCATGGACTTAGCCGAAGCCTCAACTCTGCCCATGAACGGCCTGACCGCCGTCCAGACGCTGGAGAAGCTTGACCTCCAGCCCGGCCAGTCACTTGCCGTGACCGGAGCAGCGGGAACGCTGGGAAACTACTTGGTGCAGCTGGCCAAACATGCCGGGTTGGTGGTTGTAGCCGATGCCGCGGAAAAGGACCGCTCATTGGTCTCCGGGCTGGGACCGGACTACATCGTGGAGCGCGGCGACGACGTTGCGGAGCGGATCCGGGAGTTCTTCCCCGAGGGCGTGGACGCCCTCGCCGATGCGGCCGTGATGAACGAAAAAGCCGCACCGGCGGTCAAGGACAACGGAGGTTTTGCCACGTACCGGTGGTGGCAGGAAGACCCGGGGCGGGGCATCACTGTTCATCCGATTGCGGTCCGCGAGGAATACCATTCCGGCCAGAAGCTCGAAGCCCTGCGCCGCCTCGCCGAGGATGGAACGCTGACTCTTCGGGTTGCCGATCGCCTGCCGGCGGAAAAAGCCGCGGAAGCCCACCGCAGGCTGGAGGCCGGCGGGGTTCGAGGCCGATTGGTGCTGCTCTTCTAAGCGCCGCAAAACCGCTTAGAGCGGAACCCAGCGGCCCCGCTGCCGCCTCAGGACGCGCAGCCGTTCCGCATCAGCAACAGTCTCCACCGCGTGGCGCATGTTCGCTGCGGCGCGCAGGGCCTGGGAGTTCTCCAGCGACCATTCGTTGTCGGGAACCATGAAGCGAAGAGTGATGCGTGGAATTCCTGAAACGATGTCGAGCTGATTCGCTTCGACGTGGTGGCTGGCCGCCAAAGCCGCCACTGCCGTTTCCATTACCGCTTCCGGCAGAGTTCCGGGCTTGAGTCCCGTGATGTTCAATTGGGCACGGAAAGAAGGCATAAGAACAGGTTAGACGGTGGCTCTGTCAGGCCCAGCCCGCCGGGACCGCCGAAAAGGGATGCGGATGAGCGCGCTCACGCCATCACCGATTTTCGGCGCTCCCGGACCTAACGGAGCTTAGAGTTCGCGTTCCTCGGAGTCGAAGTCAGCCAGCGGATCTCCGCCGAGGTGGGCCGGATCGTCGCTGCCGTCCTGCTCATCCGCGGCTACGGGATCGTCAAAGTCCACGTCACTTGCCGCTTCTCCGATGGTTGGAACCTCCGGCGGAATCTGGGAGTCGCCTTCTTCGAACCGTTCTTCGGCGGTTTCGTCCCGCAGCGTCTGGTCAGACAGCAATCCGGGTTCGTTGGCAAGGGGCTCACCGGCCAGCAGCGGGTCCTCCTGCCACCGGTCGGGGTTGTCTTCGGCCGCACCGGGGTAACTCAGGGCTTCCGGGTCCACGAACTCGTCCGCGCCGGACAGATCGTCCGCGTCGACCATGTCGGTCAGCGGCACTTCGGCAACTTCATCCGGAGTCACAACATCGGCAATGTCATCGGCCAGTACGGGGTCGTCGCCCAGCTCGGGGTCGGGAATGCTCTGCTCGTCCATCAATCGTGCCTCTCCTTCAGCTTTGTCGCTGCCCGCGCCCGATTGAACCGGACCGCAGGCAGATCCTCATTAGTAAGCCTACTGATGCTTGCGTTTCAGCACCACCCGGCCAGCACTCTGCCTCCTCGGCAGGAACGGACGCCGGCAACTCCCCCGGAATGACGCGCCGGAAACAATTACGTCACATTTGTTTGACGTAAAGGTCATCCTAAGTAAGGGTTACCTGAGTTACCAATTCGAAACAATCGAGGGAGTCGCAGTGAGCTTGCTGCACCACATTGAAGAACGCACCGACCCTGCGTTCCGATTCGAACAGGAAAGGGCCAGCGCCGGCCTGCTGTTCAACGCGCAGACCACCAATCGCTACGCGGAAGACGTCCTCCAAGGAGTGAACCTGGTGGCTGCGACAGTTGCCGGAACCACCCGGCCTTTCACCGGCTCCACCCCGGCCCAGTTGGCACCAGCCGTCGAGGCAATCGACCTGGAGTCGCCGCTGCCGTCCACTGCGGCAGCACTGGAAGAACTGGCCCTCGTGTATTTGAAGGACGCCGTGTATTTTCACGACACCAAATACGCAGCCCACCTGAATTGCCCGGTGGTTATCCCTGCGCTGGTTGGTGAGGCAATTTTGTCCGCGGTGAATTCGTCCCTGGACACGTGGGACCAGAGCGCCGGGGCAACGCTGATCGAGCAGCGGCTCATTCGCTGGACGGCGGACCGGCTGGAGCTGGGCGGCCGCGCGGACGGAGTATTTACCAGCGGAGGAACCGCATCCAACCTGCAGGGGCTGCTGATTGCGCGGAACCAGGCGGTGGCCAAGCTCCGTCTGGACCCGCGCCGCGAGGGCAGCCGGTTGCCTGCACTGCTGGACGGCCTGCGCATTTTCACCTCCGAGGCGAGCCACTTCAGCATTGCCAAGTCGGCCTCGCTGCTGGGGCTGGGATACGACGCCGTGGTGCCGGTGGCCTGCGACTCCCGCCAACGGATGGACCCACAAGCACTGCGGGCAGCCCTGGACAACAGCGTTGCGCGCGGAGAAACACCCATGGCGATCGTGGCCACCGCCGGCACCACTGACTTCGGCAGCATAGATCCGCTGCCGGCCGTCTCAGCACTTGCCCGCGACTACGACTCCTGGCTTCACGTGGACGCCGCCTACGGCGGCGGGCTCATCACATCGCTTCGCCACCGTCACCTGCTGGACGGCATCGGCGCCGCCGATTCAGTCACCGTTGACTATCACAAAACCTTCTTTCAGCCCGTCTCCTCCAGCGCCCTGCTGGTCCGGGATGCGGCAATGCTCGGCCACGTGACCTACTACGCTGACTATCTCAATCCGGAAAGCGCTGCCCGGGAAATGACTCCCAACCAGGTCGATAAAAGCCTGCAAACCACACGGCGCTTTGATGCGCTGAAGCTGTGGCTCACCCTTCGGCTGATGGGTGCCGACGGCATCGGCCTGCTCCTGGACAAGGCCGTTGACCTTGCAGCGGATACTTCCGGCATTCTTTCCGCCGACCCGGATTTTGACCTGGCAGCGCCTGCACAGCTCAGCACCCTGGTGTTCCGCTATCTCCCGGCAGGAACGGACGATGCAAGGGCTGATGCCGTCAACCGGCACATCCGGAAGACGCTCTTCGCATCAGGGGAGGCCGTGGTGGCCGGAACCAAGCTGGCGGGCCGGCACTACCTCAAGTTCACGCTGCTCAATGCCGAGACCACACTGGAGGACATCAGGGAAATCCTCGGCCTCATCCGCAGGGCGGGAAGAGACTATCTGACCGACACGGCGGGGGTGCCGGCATGAGCCCCGCAGCGGACATGCCGCACATCCATGACGCCGTCGGCATCGGCGTCGGACCCTTCAACCTTGGGCTGGCCGCGCTTTCTGATCCGATCGCTGACCTGGATCTGACTTTCGTTGACGCCCGCCCCGGCTTCGACTGGCATCCGGGGATGATGCTGGGCACCGCCCACCTCCAGGTGCCGTTCATGGCGGATCTGGTCACGCTGGCGGATCCAACATCACCGTTTTCCTTCCTCAACTTCCTCAAACAGACCGGCCGCATCTACCGCTTTTACATCCGGGAAAACTTCTACCCGCTGCGTGCTGAGTTCAACGCCTACTGCCAGTGGGTGGCGGACTCGCTGCCCAACGTGCACTTCAGCGAGCGCGTCACCGATGTGGAATACGACGACGACGCCTACTCGGTTCACACCGTGGGCCCGCTGGGGCACAGGGTCCGCCGCGGACGCCGCCTCATCCTGGGAACCGGCACGCAGCCGCACGTCCCCGAAGCGGCACGCAGCATTACCGGAGCAGGTGGACTAGTGCTGCACAACGCCGACTATGTGGCCCGCAAAGCGGAACTGCTCTCCCGCTCGAGCATCACGGTGGTCGGCAGCGGCCAGAGCGCCGCGGAGATCTATTTGGACCTGCTCCAGGACATGCCCTCCCGCGGCTACGAGTTGAACTGGGTCACCCGCTCAGGCCGCTTCTTTCCGCTGGAGTACACCAAGCTGACCCTGGAAATGACGTCTCCGGACTATGTGGACTACTTCCATGCCCTGCCGGAAGCCACCCGTGACCGGCTTGTGGCAACCCAGAAGAACCTCTACAAGGGGATCGACTCTGAGCTCATCAACGAGATATATGACGCCCTGTACACCCTCAGCCTTACCGGCGAACCCCGGACCCGGTTACTGACCGGAATGGAACTCCTCGACGCTCAGTACCATCCGGACACTGACACCCACACCCTCACGCTGCACCACGGAGAACAGGACCGGAAGCACCTGCAACAGACCGACGCCGTCGTGCTGGGCACCGGCTACACCTACCGGGAGCCGGAGTTCCTGGCCGGCATCAGCGGCCGTATCCGGCGGGACGCCGCCGGTCGGTTTGATGTTGACCGAAACTACGGAATCAGCACCGTACCCGGAGAGATCTTCGTGCAAAATGCCGAGCTGCACACGCACGGGTTCGTCAGTCCGGACCTGGGCATGGCCGCCTACCGCAATTCAGTGATCATTGCGCAGATGCTGGGCCGGGAGCACTATCCCGTGGAGCGCAGCATCGCTTTCCAGGAGTTCGGCGTTCCGCGTCACGGCACCCCCGAGGCTCCGGTCCCCGAAGCCTCGGGCGTTTCCGGCCATGCCTTCGCCGCCAAGGAGGCCACGGCATGAGTTTCCGGATCGTTCCCGTGGACCCCGCCCGCGATGCACCCCTGCTGCATGACTGGATGCGCCGGGACTACGCCCGGTTTTGGGGCATGCTGGACGCGACGCAGGAGGCAGTGCTGGCCGAGTACACCCGGATCAGCGAGGATCCCCACCACCACGCGTGGCTGGGCCTGGAAGACGGAGCGCCCGCGTTCCTGATGGAGTCCTATGAGCCGGCGTATTCTCCGCTGGCCGCCCACTACCCGGTACACCCCGCAGACACAGGAATGCACCTTCTGGTGGGTCCGGCGGAACACCCGCGCAGCGGTTTCACCACCGAGGTGTTCCGCTCCGTCCTCGAGTTCCTCTTCGCCGATGAGGGCACGCAGCGAATTGTCGTGGAACCCGACGTCCGCAACGCGAAAATCGCAGCATTGAACGCCCGGATGGGATTTGTGCCTACCCGCAGAATTTCGCTTCCGGACAAGGAGGCCCTGTTAAGTTTCTGCACCCGGGAGGACTACCTCCGCACGCTGAACGCCGCGGTGCCCCCTGCGGCCCCCGCCGACCTTCGTGCCGGCCAAGACAACCTACCTCTCCCCTCCACAGCATCAGGAGCACCCCTGTGATTTCCACCCTTTCCGGCACCGGCACCGCCCGGTCCGCAGCCACCGAACACCTAACACCGGAACGCTGGGCAGCCGCCAACCGGCACCTCATCCGCAAGGCCCTGTCCGAGTTCTCCCACGAGCGGATCCTGCGCCCGGAGCCGGTCGGTACGCCCGCCTCCGGGGCACCCGCCGGCGAGCCGGGTTTCGGAACCTACCGTCTGCTGTCCGACGACGGCGGTGCTGAGTACCGTTTCGACGCGCGGATACTCGCCCTGGACCATTGGTCCATTCCGGCCGGGAGCATCCGCCGGGTTGCCCTCGGCCGTGAAACCGTGCTGGATGCACTGGTATTCATCACGGAGTTCTCCGCAACTCTGGGAATCAACGAGCAGATACTCCCGGTGTATCTGGAAGAAATCAGCAGCACCCTGGCATCGCACGCCTTCAAGAACCACCCCGGTGCACCGTCGTCGGAACTGCTCGCCAGAGGAGTCACCTCGGGGGTGGATCCCGCTGCGGATTTCCAAACCGTGGAGCAGTCAATGACCGAGGGCCATCCCTGCTTCGTAGCCAACAACGGACGGCTGGGCTTCGGCTCGGACGACTATCTGTCCTACGCACCGGAGGCTGGTGCGCCCGTGCAGCTGGAGTGGATAGCCGTCCGTCGCGACCGTGCCGTGTTCACATCCCTGCCCGGCCTGGGCTACCGGGAACATTTGACGAGCGAACTGGGCGCCGCCGTCGTCGCCGGCTTTGATGCCCGGCTGGCGCAGCAGGGAGCCGACCCCGCCGCGTACCTGTATATGCCGGTGCACCCCTGGCAGTGGGCCAAGAAGCTGACTGTCACCTTTGCTGCCGAGATTGCTCAGGGGCATCTGATCCATCTGGGCAGCGGGAATGACGTCTATCAGGCGCAGCAGTCCATCCGCACGTTCTTCAACCGCGCGAACACTGACCGCTGTTATGTAAAAACTGCTCTTTCAGTGGTGAACATGGGCTTCATGCGCGGACTTTCCCCTGAATACATGCTGGCCACGCCCGCCATCAACGACTGGTTGGACGGCCTGATCCGCAGTGACGCCACGCTGCAGGCAGCCGGGTTTGGCATCCTGCGGGAGAGCGCAGCGATCGGTTATACCAACCGCTATTTTGAGGTTGGGGCACCCAAGGGATCCCCGTACCGCAAAATGCTCTCGGCGCTGTGGAGGGAAAGCCCCCTTCCCCGGCTCGGTGCGGACGAGCAGCTGGCCACCATGGCGTCCCTCCTGCATACCGATGGCGCCGGACGGCCCCTGGTCTCTGCCCTGGTTGAGCAGTCCGGGCTCAGCGCTTCGGCATGGCTGGAGCAATACCTCAGGGCATATCTTGTGCCGCTTCTGCACTGCTTCCATGCCTACGACCTGGCGTACATGCCGCACGGCGAAAACCTGATCATGGTGCTGAAGGACGGGGCAGTTCAGCGAATGATCATGAAGGACATCGCCGAGGAAATTGTGGTGATGGGTGACCGGGTGCCACTGCCCGAGGAGTGCGCACGGGTGCGGGTGCAGATCCCGCAGGATGAAAAGGTCCTGTCCATCTTCACTGATGTGTTTGACTGCTTCTTCCGGTTCCTGGCTGCGCTGTTGGAAGAGGACGGCCGGCTCTCCGAGGCCGACTTCTGGGCAACCGTGGCCGCCGTGGTGCTGGAGTACCAGGATGCGCATCCGGAGCTGGCGGACCAGTTTGCGGCCCATGACCTCTTCGCCGAGGACTTTCCGCTCTCTTGCCTGAACCGGCTCCAGCTGCGCAACAACCAGCAGATGCTGGATCTCAGCGACCCCTCCGGCGGGCTGCAGTTCTCCGGCCGGTTGGACAACCCGCTGGCCCTGTTCCGCCGCTGACGCCCGGGGTTCCCGGGGATGCGGGTCTCCGCCAGGGATGCGGGGTCTCCGCCGGGGACAGCTGCCGCGCAGGCCGCGTCCCCGGCGGATCGGGCTGGTTCGTCGACGGCCTGATCCCTGCCCGGCCCATGGCAGAGCCAGCCCCATGGAAGAGCCAGCCCGCCCTAGCGCAGCGCCGAAATTCCGGTAATGTCCCGGCCCACAATGAGGGAGTTAATCTCGTAGGTTCCCTCGTAGGTATAGATGGCTTCAGCATCGGCGAAGATCTTTGCCATCCGGTGGTCGGTCACAATGCCGTTGCCGCCCAGGATGCTGCGCCCCAGCGCCACGGTCTCGCGCATCTTGGCACTGGCATAGGACTTGGCCAAAGCGGCCTGCGCCATGCCGCCGTCGGATCCGCGCACCCCCGCTTCCCCATCGCCGGTTCCCGGACCGCTCCTGCCCGCCTCCGAGGGATAACCTCCCCGTTCCAGCTCGGACACCCGGGCCAGCATCCCGGTGCTGGCCACGGTGTTTCCCAGCATGCGCACCAGTTGTTCGGTAACCAGCTGGAACGAGGCCAGCGGGCGGCCAAACTGTTGGCGTTCCACGGCATACGCCCGGGAAACGTCTACGGCTGCGAGCTGCGCCCCCACCGCCTGCCAGCCGACCATGATGCGCGAGCCGCGCAGGAGGTGTTTGATGTCCTCAAAGCTATCGATTCCCGCAAGCCGGTCATCTTCGCTGACCCGGACATTCGTCAGGGTAATGTCCGCGTTCTGCACGGTCCGCAGCGCCGTCTTGTTCTCGATCCGGGTGCGGTGGACACCCGGGAGCGAAGCATCCAGCAGGAAGCCCCGCACCTTGCCGGTTCCGGGTTCCCGTGCCCACAACAGCATGTAGTTACAGAAAGTTCCGTTGCCGATCCAGCGTTTGCTGCCGTTGAGGAGCCAGGCATCCCCGTCCCGGACCGCCGTGGTTTCCATCCCGCCGGCAACGTCGGAGCCGTGCTCCGGTTCGGTCAGGGCAAAGGCTCCGGTGATGCGAAGTGCCATCGCGTCGGCCAGCAGCCGGTCCTTTTGCTCTGCGGACCCGAAGGCGTGCAGGGCTTCCACGAACAAATCATGGTGAACCATGAAGAATGTGGCGATCGAGGTATCTGTCCGGGTCATTTCCGCAATGACCAACCCCGCAAACAGCGGGCTGTAGCCCTGCTGCACCGGAGTGGACAGTTCCAGCGCCGCCAGCTTGGGCAACAGCTCGGCAGGGAAGTACGCGTCCTGCCACCACTGCCCGGCATACGGAGCCACCTCGGCCGCCAAAAAGGTGCGCAGCTCGGCAAGCTTTTCCTGTTCGCGCTGGCTCAGCAGGTCCTCGAACGCATAAAAATCGGCATCCGGGAGCCCCGCAGCACCGGGCTGTCTTCCTTCATCTGCAGCCAACAAAATCAGCGCGGTCCCATCCGAATGGCGCCGTCCAGGCGGATGGTTTCGCCGTTGAGCATCTGGTTTTCGATAATGTGCGCAGCCAGTGCGGCGTACTCGTCCGGCCGCCCCAAACGGGACGGATGGGGCACCTGCTGCCCCAGGGAGTCCTGGGCTTCCTGCGGCAGACCCGCCATCATGGGGGTCTCAAAGATCCCGGGGGCAATCGTGACCACGCGGATCAGGTGGCGGGCAAGCTCCCGGGCGAGCGGCAGCGTCATGGCTGCAACCCCGCCCTTGGAAGCGGAATAGGCCGGCTGGCCAATCTGTCCGTCGAAAGCTGCGACGGACGCGGTGTTGATGATGACGCCGCGCTCGGACGTGCCGCCGGTCTCCACTGGTTCAGTCTCCGCCATGGCCTGAGCGGCGAGCCTGCTGACGTTGAACGTGCCGATGAGGTTCACCTGGATCACGCGGGCAAAGTCCTCCAGCGGCAGTACACCGTTGCGGCCCAGCACCTTGCCGGGGGTCGCGATGCCTGCACAGTTGACAGCCACACGCAGCGGTCCGGCGTTCATAGCGGCTTCCACCGCTGCTGCCATCTGTTCGGGGTCAGTGACATCACCGGGAACAAAGTGGGCGTTGTCGCCCAGCTCAGCAGCGTATGCCAGGCCGCCCGAGGAGGGCAGATCCACCAGGATCACTGACGCTCCGGCGTCGTACAACCTCCGGGCCGTAGCCCGTCCCAGCCCGGAAGCGCCCCCGGTAACAACTGCCGATGCCCCTGAAATGTCCATCCGTACTCCTGCGTCAAAGTTTGCGCCTGCCCCTGCGGCGGCGCCACTTGAGCCTACTGTGATCCGGCACACATCGCATCTTCGCGCTGATTTCCCCGGCCAGCCGCAGCCGCTTTAACTGTGACGGCAGACCTCACGGGGCTAGGGTGGTTCGCATGCTGTCCGAGCAACCGCTGCACGAGATCCAAGCCCGCGCCGATGACGCGGCGGCGTCTGTTGCTGCCGCCTTCGCCCGCCCGCTGCTGGGGCTTCCGGGAACCAGGCTGGCCGCCGTCGAAAGCCCGGCCCCGCGTCGCCTGCTGCCCGGGCCGTGGCATTACTGGTGGCAGGCCCACTACGTGGATGCGCTGGTTGACGCAGCGCTGCGCGGAGCTCCCGACGCCGTCGGGCAGGCCCACCAGCTCATCCGCACCATTCGGCTGCGGAACGGGTTGCGTGCCACCAACTGGTATTTCGACGACATGGCCTGGCTGGCCCTGGCTGTGGCCCGCTTCGATGCCCTCCTTCCCTCCCGGCCGGTACGGCGGTCCGACGACGGCGGAGCTCCCCGCCTGCCCGCGGCACGGCGCCATCCCCGGATGCTGGCTGCACTGACGGAGGCCCTGCGCTCGGCCCACACCATGGAGTTTGGCGGCGGGCTGTACTGGAACCGGCGCCGGACCTTCAAGAACACACCGGCCACCGGGCCGGCCGCGCTGCACTTTGCCCGCAGCGGTGAACGAGAGCGCTCCCAGGCCCTGATTGACTGGCTCAACTCCAGCCTCCTGGATGCCGAAACGGGACTGTACCTCGACGGCATCAAGGCGGGAGGAACCACGGCGGATCCGGTGGTGGAACGGGCTGTCTTTTCCTACAACCAGGGCCCGGTCCTGGGCGCCCTGCTGGAACTGGGCGGTCCGGCAAACCTGGCCCGGGCAGCCCAGCTCATCGATGCGGTTCACCGGGTGCTCACCCACTCCGGCACAGCGGTACTCGTCACCCACGGCACCGGTGATGCCGGCTTATTCACCGGCATCCTGGCCCGATATCTTGCCCTGGCCGCAGTGTCTCCGACCCTGCCGGAACGCCACCGGGAACAGGCCGCCGCGATGGTCAGCGCCACGGCTGAAGCGCTCTGGGCAGGACGGACAAAGCGGGGGCAGCGGACGGTCTTCTCTCCGCATCCGCTGGAGGCGGCCGAACGGCATTATCCGGGTGGAACCGGCGTCGGCCTCTCTACCCAGCTGTCAGCGTGGATTATTTTGGAGGCGGCGGCAAGGGTCCGGCGCGGCCACGGCTGAGACGTGCTCAGCCAACCTTCAGGGGCTGCTGTGACGCCGCAGCCGTGACATCCAGATCAGCCAGCGTCAACCGATACCGGGGTTCAGGCGGCAGCGGATTGCTGCTGTGAACCTTCAGTGACGGATCGATGTGCAGGACCTCGCCGGAGTCCATCAGCCGCCACTTGGGATTGTCGTCCATTTTCTCTGTGGCCAGCAGCACCGCAGGCCGCCGGCCTTCGGCCATTTCCTGGCTGTGCACGCTGATCCGCTGTGTGCGCATCCCCGCGTGGGGCTCGGATCCGGCGAGCTCCAGGACATAGAGGGGGTGCGTGTCCGGATACCGGACCGCCCACACGTCCGACCCGGTGGTCAGGATGATGTTCACCGCGAAAAGCCGCAGGTTTTCCGCCACCCACGCCAGCGCCGAGACGATGGCCGCTTCGACGTCGCCCCCGTTGCTGCGCGCCTCCGCCGTGATCAGGGCGAAGACCCGCTCGCTGTCGGTATCGCCCTTCACCAGGTCCATCACGCCAAGCTGCCGCAGCCGCGCCTCGAGCCGGTCCAGATCCTCCACCACGCCGTTGTGGGCGAGCAGGCGGTTGTCCTGCTCGAAGGGATGGGTGTTCACCAACAGGTTGCCGCCGGTGCTGGCATACCGCACATGGGCGAGGAACGTGGTGCTGGACAGATCCCGGGCTTCCGCGGCGAAGGCCTTGTCCTCGTAGGCTGCTATCGGAGCTTTATCCACCACCGGCCGCCCCTCGCCGTCGAAGGTTCCAATCCCGAATCCGTCAGCTTCCCGCCGGCTCTGCCGGGACAGGCTGTCCGGCGCCGTGAGGAGCCAGAAGGTGGCTTTGACGGGGGTTTTACCGGCGTGCATGCCAAAGAGACGACACATTGATGGTCCTCCGCAGATTTGCCGCAGCAAGGCTCAACTGCCGCGGGCTTGCTCAGTGTTGCTTGCATTCAAGAGTCCCGCGGGCATTTTCCAAAGACAAGAGTGCGCGGACACATGGGGACCACAGAGGTATGGGGACCCGGGCACGACAGGCTCAGGGCGGCGTGCGCCGCTGCGGATAGGGGGTCTCGCCGTCTGCCAGCATTTGGACGACGGCAGCAATCCTGCGTTCCCGTGCGGCAGCAGTCTTCAGCGTGCTGAGCCGAAAAAACAATGCATACCGGTTTTGGGAGTTCAAGATGTCATACGTTGCCTGCGCCTCGGGCACCGCGGCAATCGCAGCCACCAGGTCCGCGGGCATCACAGCTGTAGCGGGCCCCGCATAGGCTTTGTCCCAGCGGCCGTCGGCTTTTGCCTGCTCGACGGCGGCGCGCCCGGACGGTTGCATCCTGCCTTCAGCTTCCAGCTGTTCCACGTATCCCACGTTGCGCAGGCTCCAGATGCTGCGCTTGCCCCGCGGAGTGAACCGTTGAAGGTAGCTTTCGCCGTCGCGTTTGTTGGCCTGTCCGTCAATCCAGCCAAAGCACAACGCTTCCTGCAGTGCTCCGGCGTAGGACAGGTTTGTTACGGTCCCGCCCTTTCGTCCCAGAATCAACTGCACCCCGGGCGAGCTTGCATGATGAGCTGCCAGCCACGTGCGCCATGCCTCCGCGTGCGGGAGGAGCAGCTCGGGCAGCGGCGGCTTCGGCGGCGGCTTCGGCCGTGATTTTGGCGGTGGCGGCCGCGGGTCGCTGCTGGTCATCCTCAGAGCGTAAACCGGTCCCGCACCGGGCAAAAGTACCTTCGGCAGTTCAGCCGAGGGCCAAAGCGCCGCGCGTCGGCTGAGCGCGTTCCCCGGTTTGCGGTAAAACACTTCTATGAGTGTTCGTACCCCTGACCCCTATCCCGGCTGGCTTTCAGAAGATGAGCTCAGCGAGGCGAGGCAACGGCTTCCGATGGTCTATGTCGAAGCCGTTCCGGTTCGCTGCGATCCCCTGGGTTACGTCACGGAAGTGGGCCTGCTGCTGCAGGCCACTGCCGAGGGCAAGATGGTCCGGACCTTTGTCTCCGGACGCGTGATGTACCGGGAAACCATTCGCGCCGCACTGCTGCGCCATCTGGAAAAGGACCTTGGCCCGATGGCCCTGCCCCAGCTGCCGCCGGCGCTGGTTCCGTTTGCCGTGGCCGAGTATTTCCCCTCCCCCTCCCAGTCGGGATTGACCGATGAGCGCCAGCACGCCGTCGCACTGGCCTACCTGATCCCCGTCACCGGTGAATGCGACCCCCGGCAGGACGCCCTGGAACTGTCCTGGCTGACGCCCGAGGAAGCGCTAAGCCCCGACATTTATGCAGAGTTTGCGGGGGGACGCGGTGACCTGCTGCGGCAGGCACTGGCGTCGGCCAGCTGGGGCCGCTGAGTACCCGTTACAGCATCTTTATATACTGAGGGCCGACTGCTGCGAAGAGAAGGAATCTGCTATGCCTGAGAGCCAGCCGGAGTCTTACACATTCCGGGTCAATGCCGAGCTGCTTGCACCCGGGCAAATTCCGGTGCATGAAAGCACCTCACTGGCTCCGGTGAAGGACAGCTCCGTGGAGAATGACGACTTCGGCGTGCCCGCCCTGGTTCTCCTTGTTCTCGAAGACGGCATGACGCTGCGCCTGGCCTACGGCTCCTCCGTGCGTGTCCAGGCACCGGCACCGTCCGGTTCTCCGGCGGACGCGGTCCGGGTGGCACCGGTGGAGGAGGAGGACTACGCCGCAGTCGTTGCTGCGGCCGCCGCTGCGCACCCGGATGCGGACCGTGTCCAGGAAGTGGCTGCACGGCTCGGCCGTGGACTGAATGTGAAGTCCGGAAGCAACCTGCAGGACGTCCGGGATTTGGCACACACCCTGTACGTGGACCTGGACGACGCCGAAAACGCCCTGCAGGTCTGCAACATCATCACGGGGCTGCCCTTTGACGGCAACTTTGGCCGGTGGAACTGGATCCAGGGGGCCCTCTCCCTGGCCGCGCATATCACCCATGAAGCGGGCGACGAAGAAGCTTCAGCCGCCTATGCGCAGGCTGTCCGCGCCGGAGACGCAGCGGAAAGCGATCCGTTGAAGGCCAAGCTGGCCGCGGAACTGCTGCAGCGCCAGCTGAATGAACCCAACCTGTATGACCGGGAAATCCACCGCGCAGGGGAGGCCGGCGATGAACACGGCGAACGCGACTGGCGTGTCCTGAGGCTGGATGCCCTGCTGTACCTGCGCGCCCACGGCGGATCCCAAACGCTTTCGGAGCATGAGCTGGACCGGCGCATCCGCAACGAGCTGATTGCCGTCCGCGGCCTGAACCTCGACCTGTAGCGGGCCGGGGCCCGGTCTGTAGCGGCCGGGGCCGTCTGTAGCGGCCGGAACCCTAGGGACGGCTCGCGGACGGCAGCTGCCCCGAAGCCGCTTCCGGATGCGCACGGCGACGCGTGCGCCGGCTGTGCAAGTGAATGATCAGGACCATGACCATTCCCACTGCCGCTCCGATAACCGTCTCCACTGCCCGGTCCTTGATCAGCAACGCCGAGTTGCTCGGATGCGCCAGCTCGGTGCTGACCAGTGCCAGCGGCGTGACGACCACCTGGGCCAGTGCATATTGCCGGACCACAAGCATTTCCGCCCCAAACTGCAGCAGCGCAATCACGACGACCATTTGCCACGGTTCCAGCCCTGGCAGCAGAATCAGTGCGGTCAGCACCAGCCCGGCAAAGGTCCCCAGGATGCGGTGCAGGCCCCGGTAGAGCCGGTGGCGCACGCCCACCCCCACCAGCGGCACGGTTGCCGCAACCATCGCCCAGTAATTGTGGCCGATGCCCATCAACGTGGCGATGGACCCGGCAACCGCGGCAGCGATTGCGTAGAGGCCCGCGTCGATCCATACGGTTCTGCGCTGGGCGGCAGTAAAGCGGGGCCTTTCAGGCTTCACCCACGGGGTGCGGTGCGCAGAATGGAGCCGCCCGGACAGGCCGAGCAGCACGGAAAAGCTAACAGTTCCCACAGCCACCAAGAGTGCCTGCCACACGGGCGGCTGGTTCGGCACCGAAGAGATGGCGGCGTAGGCAAAAATGTGGAACAGTGAACCGGTGGGACGAAGCCGCCAGAACCCGGTGCCAAGTGTCCCCAGTCCCGCCACCGCGGTGGTGCCCAGGACGATTCCCCACGCGTCCGGCTCCAGCCGGGAGGTCAGCGCTCCGGCGGTGATGACAGCGAGCATCAGCGCACCGGCCCGCAGCTGGTGGCCGAACCGCTGCCGATGCGGCTCATTCCGGCCGTAGATGCCGGTAAAGGCACCGAAGGTGGCAAAGATGGCCAGGTCAATCCGGCCGAAAGCCAAGAGCAGCAGCAGGGGAATCCCCACCCCCAGACCGCAGCGCACCGCCACCTGATGATCATTGTTGGCGGGTGCGATCCGGAACATATCGCGCAGCAGGTTCAAGAGGCAGCTTTCAGGTACGTTTTGCAGGTGTCTGGGGTGCGGCCGATGCCGGCCTTTCCACCGTACGCCCGCCTGTTGCCGCACCCGGAAATATGTGGCGCGCATCCCAGCCGGAACGTCCCGGGCTCCGGCGGACTGCCGACGTCGGCGGGTAAGGCAAAATGGAGGGGTGTCCTCCTCAACATTTTCCTTCGCCCTCGGTAAGCGCCTGCGTGAAACCACTGCCCCCTCAGCTGAGCAGACGCAGGCCAACGGCGGTGAGTTCCAGGGCCGCACCGGCACCATCACCACGCCGCACGGCGAAATTGCCACTCCGGCCTTTATTGCCGTAGGCACCAAGGCCACGGTCAAGGCGGTCCTGCCCGAGTCCATGGCGGACCTTGGCGCACAGGCGCTGCTGGCCAACGCCTACCATCTGTACCTGCAGCCCGGTCCGGACGTGCTCGACGCCGCGGGCGGGCTGGGCAAGTTCATGAACTGGTCCGGTCCCACTTTCACCGACTCGGGCGGTTTCCAGGTGATGAGCCTGGGCGCCGGCTTCAAGAAGGTCATCAACATGAATGCGGACGGCACCACGCACGCAACCGGCGCGGATGACGCCGTCGCCCCCGGCAAGGAACGCCTGGCTCACATCGATGACGACGGTGTCTGGTTCAAGTCCCACCTCAACGGCGACAAGCACCGCTTCACGCCCGAGGTGTCCATGCAAGTGCAGCACCAGATCGGCGCCGACATCATGTTCGCGTTCGATGAGCTGACCACGCTGATGAACTCCCGCGAATATCAGGAAATGTCACTGGAACGCACCCGGCTGTGGGCTCTGCGCTGCATCGCCGAGCATCAGCGGCTCACCGAGGAGCGCGTCGGAAAGCCCTACCAGGCGTTGTTCGGCGTCCTGCAGGGTGCCCAGTATGAGGACCTGCGCCGGAAGGCTTCCCGGGATCTGGGCGCCATGGACTTTGACGGGTTCGGTATCGGTGGAGCACTCGAGAAGGAAAACCTCGGAACGATCGTGCGCTGGTGCACCGAGGAACTGCCCGAAGACAAGCCTCGCCACCTGTTGGGGATTTCCGAACCGGACGACATCTTCACCGCCATTGAAAACGGTGCCGACACCTTCGACTGCGTCTCCCCCACCCGCGTGGCCCGCACGTCGGCGTTTTACACGCCGCACGGGCGGCTGAACCTCTCCAACGCCCGCTTCAAAAAGGACTTCACTCCCCTGGTGGAGGGCTGCGACTGCTATGCCTGCGCGCACTATACGAAGGCGTACATCCACCACCTGTTCCGGGCCAAGGAAATGGTTGCCTCCACCCTGGTGTCGATCCACAATGAACGCTTCACGGTGAAGCTTGTGGACGACGCACGGCTGGCCATTGAAAACGGATCGTTCTTCGACTTCAAGGCCGAAACGCTCGGGAACTATTACAGCGCCAAGGTCTAGCCGGCAGCTCAGCCTTCCGGCGTACCGGCAGGCACTGCAGCGCCGTAACTTGGTTCGCGCTTCTTGATGGCCTTGATGACCACGGCGGTAACCGGAACAAACAGGAACTCAATGAGCGTCTTGTAGACGAAACCGAAGATCACGTAATTGATGAAGCCGCCGGCGTCGGTGATGCCGATGACCGGCGCGGCAATGGCGCAGAAGATCAGGGTGTCGGCGAACTCTCCCACGCCGGTGGAGGCCATGAGCCGTCCGATCAGTGCCCGTTCCCGGAACTTTTCCTTCATTCGGACCAGGACCCAGGAATTCAGGGTTTGTCCGGCCAGGAAGCCGAGCAGGCTGGCCAGCACGATTTGCCACACCGGGCCCAGTGCCAGCTCCAGCGCCGCCTGTTTGGCCTGCCCGTAGTCGTCGTCGAATCCCGGCAGTGCGATGATCACGGCAAAACTGGCCGCAGCCAGTGCCGCAACCGCAAAGCCCGTGAAGATGGCCCGCCGCGCCGCCTTGAAGCCGTAGACCTCGCTAATGACGTCGCCAAGGATGTAGGCCAGCGGGAAGAGGAAAAACCCGCCGTCGGTCACGATGCTGAAGTCGCCGAAGAACGGTCCCAGCACCACGCCCTTGGTGGCACCGATATTGGAAATGACGATCACCACGCACATGAGCGTCAGGATGATGTCGTAATGAGAGCTGCCGCGGACGGCAAATGCCGGAGCAGGCGCCGGATCGATGCCGGTGGAGGTGTGCATGGGTCTTCCGTTTCCTAGTGGTTCGCCTGGCTTCCGCCGGCTGTATTAGCACTGTGCCCGCTGCACCGGGCGGCCCGCAGGGGGCCGCCGTCAATTCTGCCACGTTCTGTCCGGCCGCACCGCCACCGTCTTTTTTGAACAGGTTCAAAAAGGTGCTGTATTCTTGCAGGCGTGCCGGAAACCGGGCGCACATAAGCGGATCTGCGCCTCTAACCGAACCAGCGCCAACAACTGAACTAAGGAGCGCTGATGACGGCGACGGTCAAGAGTGAAAAGACCCGACGGCTGTTGGTTGATTCCGCCCTCACCCTGTTCCGCACCCGGGGCTACGCCGACACCACAATGCGCTGCATCGCCGAAACGGCAGGGGTGTCAGTGGGCAATGCGTACTATTACTTCCGTTCCAAAGATGAACTCGTTGCCGAGTTGTACCGGCATCTGCAGGATGAACACCGCAGCGCCGCCCTGCCCCTTCTTCGCGACGGACACAACCTGGGTGAGCACCTGCGCCTGATTCTGTTGGCCAACTTGGACGTCATGGGACCGTTTCACGATTTTGGCGCCCATTTCCTGCGCACTGCCATGCCGCCGTCGTCGGCCTCCCCGCAGGGCAGCCGCGCCGGTGCGGATACGGGAGTTGGCCGGGCCAAATCGATCGCCATGTTCCGTCAGGCCGTCACCGTGTCACGCCCGCAGCCGCCGCTCGCCATCCGCGACGACCTGCCCGAACTCCTGTGGCTGGTGCACATGGGGGTGACACTTTTTTGGATTTATGACCGCTCGCCGGGACAGCGCCGCTCGCGCCGTTTGGTGGAGAACGTCGCTCCGCTGGCCGCGAAGCTGGTCATCCTCTCCCGCCTGCCCGTGGTTCGCAATATTGTGGAGGATGTAGTCCACCTCTTCCAGGGAGCCCGACGCGATGACTGACAAAGGCGGCGACGACGTCGTGCTTCCGCCCGCGTTGATACCCGCCCAGGCGTCTCCCGCCGCCGTTGCGACACAGCACCAATATGTTCCACCCGGCCCGCTGGCCGTCGCTCTGGGATACGGAGTTGCCTGCATTGTCCTGGCCGCAATCGCCACAATTGTGGTGGGGTGGGGGACGTCCCGGGACTTCTGGGGCTACGTTTGGACCGTTATTGTGGCCGCCTTCTACGCAGCCGGTCTCGGATTGTTCACCGCACTTCCCCTCGCCCTGCTTCTGGGATGGTTCCTGCGCGGCGTCCAGCACCAGGGCCTGCATGTACTCGCCTTCTTCATCGTGCCGCTGTTGCTCGGCTGGGTCATCATCGGGCTGAGCGTTCATGCCGTCCTGGTGCCGCTGCTCATGGGTGTTGCCATCGGATTGGCCATGGCAGCCGGCCGGGCGACCATCTGGCCTTTCGCCCGCGCCTAGCTTCCGGTTCCGGGCCTTGTTCCCGCCTCAAACACCCCGCCTGTCCGGCATTAAGCCGCGGTGGCACCGAAGATCGCTTTGGGTGGAAGATGGACTCATGTCTGCTAACACACACTCTGCCGAAACAGCCTCCCCGGCCGTCACCCTGACTATTGCCGGCTCCGAGGCCACCGGCGGCGCCGGCGCCCAGGCCGACCTAAAAACGTTCCAGGAACTCGGAACGTACGGGATAGCCGCCCTGACCTGCATCGTTTCCTTTGATCCGAAAGATAACTGGAGTCACCGCTTTGTCCCGGTGGAACCCCAGGTCATCAGTGACCAGCTCGAGGCCATCCAGACCGCCTATGACCTGACCACTGTTAAGCTCGGCATGCTGGGAACGCCCGCCACGATCGACACCGTTGCCAAGGCCCTCCAGAGCCAGGAATGGACCAACATCGTCCTTGACCCGGTGCTGATCTGCAAGGGTCAGGAGCCGGGAGCCGCCCTGGACACGGACCGGGCACTCAAGGCGCAGATCCTGCCGCTGGCAACCTTCGTTACCCCCAACCACTTTGAATCGATGTCCTTGTCCGGCATGGACTCCATCGAAAGCGTCGAAGACCTGCAGGAGGCAGCCCGCCGCATCCACGAAGCGTCCGGAGCCGTGGTACTCGCCAAGGGCGGAGTACGCCTGGAGGGCGACGACGCCGTGGATGTGTTTTACGACGGCCAGACGATGGAAGTGCTCCGGGCGCCCAAGGTCGGCGAAGTGGCTGTCAGCGGCGCCGGCTGCACCCTGGCGGCAGCCATTACTGCCGAGCTCGCCAAGGGAGCCACCCCGCTGGAAGCGGCGAAGACCGCAAAGGCTTTTGTGACCGAGGGGATCCGGAACCGGGTTTCCTCCCACACCCCGTTTGACGCCCTGTGGCAGGGTAACGCGGGGAATGGCCCGGCGCTGTAATAACCCTGCAACTTTGGTCCGCAGAAGGTACCGGTGGCCAATGGCCGCCGGTACCTTCTGCGGCATCAGTTAACGCCGCCGGTTAACGCCGGCGAAGCTTCGCGTACACCCGGTGCAGGGAAAGAGCCGTCTTGACCGTTCGGGAGTTCACCAGCCGCCGGTGTTCAGCCCGAAGGGAGGCCAGCTCCCCGTGCGCTTGAGCGAGGTAGGACCCCAGCCGATCCTCCTCGGCCTCGGACTGGGCAGCCATCGCAGACTGCGCGTAGAACTTCTCGCCAAGGG
Source organism: Arthrobacter sunyaminii (assembly GCF_018866305.1). Lineage (NCBI taxonomy): Bacteria > Bacillati > Actinomycetota > Actinomycetes > Micrococcales > Micrococcaceae > Arthrobacter > Arthrobacter sunyaminii. Next base: position 305,214 of record NZ_CP076456.1, on the reverse strand, counting down.
CCCTGGCTGCTGCCGCCCACTGCCCGGCAGCGCGAAAGACGGGCACCGGCGGAAGATCCTGCGGCGGGCCGGATACTGCCCGGTCCGAGAAGACTGCCGTCACACCGTCCCACCACTGCTTGGACCAACGGTTCCGGGCGGGCAGGACTGTGCCCAGATGAGCTGATACTTCCTCCTTCCGCTCCCAGACCTCTGTCAGGGCCGGAGCCAGCAGCCCCTCCTGCAGCCCCGGAAGGGGAAGGACAAAATCATCAAGACCCCAGTTGGCCAAGACGCCCTTCAGCCGAACCGCACTGTAATCATCCACGGCAAGGCCGACAACGGGCACTGAGCGGGAAAGCCCGAATACCGCCGGGTGGTAACGGGACGTCACAATCAGCGAAGCGCCGGCAGTCAGTGCAGCAGTTTCCCGTGCGGTGAGAACCGGCATGAGGCGGAAGGGAGAGGACATGGACTCGGCAATGCGGGCATGGGCGGACTTGTCCCAACCGTCCTCGTCTCCGATCCCTACATGGGGAAGGAACAGCACAGGCAGCCCGGTTTGACGGTGCAGAGCGTCCAACTCCGCGCCCAGCAAGGCATATAGATTTTCCAGGGAACCGGAAAGCGGAGAAATTGTGACCGCTACGTACCGGGGTTCCGGCGGATCAAAGGTGCGCCCTCCGGACAGGAATGACGCGTCGTCCACCCCCCGCACGGCGGGAACACCAATGCGGCGCGCGAGTTCAGCTGAAGATTGCTCCCGCACGGAGGTCAACTCCGCGGCGCGGAGCAGATCTGCCAGGACTACGGTGTCCGCGGCGCTGAGCTGCGGCCCCAGCGTCTGCCCGGAGACCACAACGGGCATGTTCAGCGACCGCGCGATGGCGACCACAGCGGCACGTTCATACAGCAGCCAGCCATAGCGTGAATTTAGATTTCCCCCGCCGGCAATGACCAGACCGTCGCACTTCCCCAGCTCACTGATCAGCCCCAGCGCCGGGTCGCCGGCCGGCAATTCGGCAGAGCCGGCCAGGTGTGCCCGGATTCGGCGCAGGTAGTCTTCCCGCTCGGCAGGCGGCCAGGGGAAAGCAAGCGCAGGTGCTGCGTCCAAGCCAAACAGCTGTTCCGTCTGCTGAGGATTACGGGACAGCATCAGGACCTGCAGTCCGCGGCTCCGGAGTTCATCCGCGGCCGCGTGCCCCATGGCCTCGTCACCGGCATGGTACGTGTCCTGGCCGAGATCGGCGAGGACGGCAATCCGCAGGGTCATCGCCGTCGCACTCCCTTAAGCGCACCCTTGAGCTTTGCTGCCGCCGTGCCCGCCCGCGCGAGGATGCTGGTCCGTTGCATCATGATGTGTTCCAGCCGCTGCGTGGCCTCGGTTAGCTGTTCCTGCATTTGGACCATCCGTTGCCGGTTCTCCAGCAGCATCTGTTCCTGCTCGGCCATCATGGCGCTGATCTGGAGAAGGACTCCCAGGTCCCTGCCGCTGCTGAGGTCCCTGCGCAGATACTCATCCCGGATGCTGCGGTCGAACCGCTCGTGGTCCCGCGCCTTGGCGAACAGGCTGTTGGCGTCGTCACCTCCTGTTGAGGGCCGCTGGCACCAGAACGCCAGCGGCTCCCCGTCGAGGAATCCAATACGATGGCGCGACAGCACCCGGAGGTTGAATTCCCAGTCACCGCAGACAGGGAGGGATTCGTTGTAATAGCCAAGTTCTTCATGCAGGGAGCGGCGGTAAAGGAACGAGATGGGCACCGCGCGATTAATCTGCAGCATGTCGCCCAGTGATATCTGCTGCATGTTTTCCCAAAAAGGCGCCGAACCGGTCTTGAGGATTTGTCCGTCGACAATTTCCTCATACCTTATTTGGGTTCTCACAACAACCCCTGCATCCGAAGAGTTTTCCAAATAGGAAACTGTCCGTTGCAGGAATTCCGGGTGCCAAAGGTCATCGTCATCATGGATGACGATGTACTCGGAATCACAGCTCTGAACACCGGAGTTGGATGCAGCTTCCATCCCCAGGCTCTGCTTGTTGTGCAGGATGTCAACGCGTTCCCTGGCCGCCTCCGGCAACCCGGCGATCACGTTGTCCACCGGCTCGGCGCTGCCGCCGTCATTGACGATCACCACGCGGAACTGACGGTAGGTCTGGTCAAAAATGTCTTGGAGGGCCCGCTGGAGGAAGTGCGGCCGGTTTTTGGTCCGGACGATGACGGCTACTGGATCCTGCGCTGGCACTTCACTCCCACGGTTCGGTCGGGTTCAGCTACCACGATATACCGATCCTCCAACGGGCTGCGCCGTAATGAAAAAAAGGAATGCTACTTACTGTTGACATCCGATTAGAGACAAACAAAAGTACCAGTAGCGCCATGATTTGGATCCTGACCGAAAGAATCATGGACCTAATTCAGCTCCACCATAACCAGCTCAGCCATTTAGTCACTTCCTCATTGCCCGGTCACGGTCGGTGGGTTCCGGAATCACCAGATTGCGGCCCCAAGCTCCGGCGAACTCTCTAACAAGGAGAAAAATGAACAATCCAAACCATCGGAGATCAGGAAAGGCTGCGCTGGCAACAATTGCCGGCCTGGCCTTGGTCTCCAGCATGTGGACCCCGGCTGCGGCCGTTGAGGGGAACACACCGGGGGATCCGACAGCCCAGGGACTTCCCCGGGTAACGCCGGATTTGAAAGTCTCTACAGATTTGAAGACGAAGCAGGGCCCAGTGTCCGTCTTCGTCCAGTTCACGGGCAAGGGCGCCTTTGAACAGACCCAGCCGCAGGAAGTCCGGGACGGATTCGCTGCACCGCTCAATAAGGCCCCGGAAGTCCAGCAGATCCGGGCTGCCATTGAAGCGCAGGCTGAGGAAGTTGCAGCGCAGGCTTCATCGAGCATCATCTACACCACCACCAATACCCTTCCGGGCGTAGCCATCAACGGAGACGCCGAAGCCATCCGTGCCCTGGCAGCCCGCGGGGACGTTGCCAAGATCACCGGTATCGTCCCCAAGACCTTCGACAACAAGGGCGGGGATATCGACGTCCGCGCTCTGGACTCCTGGGTTCAGCGGGACCAGACCGGCGAGGGTGTCACCATCGCCGTGCTGGATACCGGACTGGATTACACCCACTCCGATTTCGGCGGCCCCGGCACCCTTGAGGCTTTCGCCCAGGCGCAGGCCTCCGACACTGTGCCGGCCGCGGACTCGGGCCTCTATGACCCGGAGAAGTTCGCCGGCGGCTGGGACCTGGTAGGCGACGAATACAACGCGGATCCCTCGGATCCCGCACTGTACAGCCCCATTCCGAAGCCTGACGCGAATCCCCTGGACTGCCAGAGCCACGGCTCGCACGTGGCGGGCACCGCCGCGGGCTACGGCACCAACGCCGACGGCACCACCTTCAAGGGCGACTACTCAGCGCTCACCGCCGAGGACGTCAACAAGATGGGAATCGGCCCGGGCACGGCACCCGAAGCCAAGATTGTCGGCATCCGCGTCTTTGGCTGCGAAGGCTCCTCCGAAGTTGTCGGCCAGGCCCTGGACTATGTCCTTGACCCCAATAACGACGGCGACTTCAGCGACCGCGCACAGGTCGTCAACATGTCCCTCGGCTCCAGCTTCCCTGCCTATGACGATCCCGAAAACGACATCGTCAACGCCCTCACCGCCCAGGGCATCCTGTCCGTGGTCTCCTCCGGTAACTCCGGAGATATCTACGACATTGGCGGCTCCCCCGGCAGCGCCGAAACCGCACTGACCGTGGCCAACAGCGTCGGCTCCCAGACCACTCTGGACGCCGGTCAGGTTGTTGCCCCGGCAGAAGCCGTCGCAGCCGGCCAGTACACCGCCAGCTTCAACTACGCCAATGCTTCGACCGAGGCTCTGACGGGAACCGTCGTCATGGGCCCTGAGGGTGACAACTCCGACGGCTGCGCACCGCTCGACGCCGGCGCTGATGCCGGCAAGTGGGTCTGGCTTTCCTGGGATGAGAATGCGGCCACCCGCGAATGCGGTTCCGGCGTCCGCTGGAACAACGCAGCAGCAGCCGGTTACGCCGGCGTCGTCATCGACTCCACCCTCAATGGCTTCAGCGCCGGCATTGCCGGAAACGCCGCCATCCCGGGC